>JBBAOY010000024.1:19328-35308 GCA_040401095.1 Limnohabitans sp. | reverse complement strand
CTTGTAATACGGCTGGTGCAGATGGACGTGCGGAAGAAGCTTTGAGCGGTTTAGCGCGAGGATTCTTCTTTGCTGGAAGCCGCAGTTTGTTAGTCACGCATTGGTCTGTAGAGTCAGAGAGCGCTATGTTGCTAACAACACATACATTTGCCGCTTACAAAAAAGACCCACAAATGCGTCGCGCGGAAGCTTTGAAACAAGCGATGGTGGAGACTATGAAATTACCGCAGTACGCCCACCCAGCCTATTGGGCGCCTTACGCATTGGTAGGTGAGGGCGGCCGTTAAATCTTCTTTATAACAACTAACAAAGGCGCTGCTTTAATTAGCTGCGCCTTTTTTTGCAAAGACAATTTTGTCAATGACCACTTCGTTTTGTGCGTTGTAAGCCAGAAGAATTTTGACGTCATGGCCTTTGGCGGAGGCGAACACTTTTTCTTTTTCGGCTTTTTGTTCCAACGTGATCAAAGTACGAATGGCGTTGATCACGCTAAAAATCAAAAATGGGTTTTTAGACGTCACGCCCGATGAACTCGGTGGCTCAGACATCTGAATTTTCCCGCCGCTTTTCTCCACTTGGTTTACCCATACCTTCATACGCTCAGGCATATTGTTGGGCGAGACCTTGTCGTAAAACGGCACGGTTATCTCGGTCATGGGGGCTGATAACGATGCTGAGAGTTGGTGGTCAAACTTGTCTGCATCTAAAAATGCCACGATAGGTGCCGCATCATCTTGTGGAGATTTGGCGGATGGATTTGTTTCACACCCGCTGAGTGCCAAGCAAGCAAGCAATACGATTGACAAACGAATAGATAACAAATGACGCATACAACACCTCTTCAAGAAGAAAGCAGATTGTGGACGATTCTAAAAACTTATGTTTCTGTATTTTTAAGAGACAAGGCTCTGTCATACAAAAGGTTGCGTGACTCGCCGGTTAACTCAGCAGTGAGACGTACCGCAGTTTTCAAAGGTACCTCTTGCATCAAAAGTTTCAGCATCTTGTCATGCACTTCAATCGGGTCGTTGATAACTGTTTGGGCGTGAACCACCAAAGCAAACTCACCACGCGTGCGCTGCGGACTAGCATCTATCCAAGCGCGCAAGGTCTTGGCAGGCAAGGTCGAGATTTCTTCAAACTGTTTGGTGAGTTCTCTACCAACTGTCACCATGCGGTCACCAAGACTTGCTAGTGCTGTTGCGAGCGTTTCTATGCGATGCGGTGCCTCTAACAGCACATGTGCACGCCCATCTAACGCCAGCAATTGCACGCCGCGTTCACGCTCAGTTGCTTTGCTTGGTAAGAAACCAACAAACACAAATCCTGATGCATCTGCCGTGAATGAGCCGCATGCACTCAGTAAAGCCGTCACACTGCTGGCACCCGGCAGGGGCATGACACGAAATCCTGCCGTTTGCACCTGCCAAGCCAAACGCGCGCCTGGGTCACTGACAGCAGGTGTTCCTGCATCGCTCACATACGCTACGCGTTGACCTGCCTGCAAACGTTGAATCACTTCTTGCGCAGCTTGCGTCTCGTTGTGTTGGTGCACGGCTAACCAATGGTTGGAGTTGCGCTCAATTCCATAGCTGCGTAACAAAGTTTGTGAGTGGCGCGTATCTTCACAGGCCAAGGTATCGCACACACTCAAAACATGCAGGGCGCGCAAGCTGATATCGGCCAAATTACCAATCGGCGTTGCCACCATATAAAGGGTGCCTGCAGGGTGGTGCTGCGCAGCCGCAGCATCGTGGGCAGCTGTGAGGGCAGATGAAAAATGCGTGGACAAACCCAAGAGAAAAATTCCTTCACCACCAAGCAAGCAGGGGATGCGGCAGAAGACCGCGCCTTGCACTATTTGCTTGCCCATGGCTTGCAACTGGTGCAGCGCAATTATCGAACGCCAGGACGCGGCGGGGGTGAAATAGATTTAATCATGCAAGACAGGCATGGAACGATGGTGTTTGTCGAGGTACGTAAACGCTTGCATCCCTCCTATGGAGGCCCGTTGGGCAGTGTTTCGGCATCCAAACGCAAGCGCATTGCGTTTGCCGCTAAATTTTTCCTGATGCGCTTGAAATACGAGCCCACCTGCCGCTTTGACGTGGTGGCGATAGACGCAAACGGACTCCACTGGTTGCAAGGGGCATTTACGGTGGATTGAGTAGCGCAAAAGGTATCATTACAGGATGCTTGAACAACGAATTGAACAACACTTCATCGATAGTGCTGATCTGAAATACCAGTCAGCGCAAGCCTTATCTAAACCCATTGCAGCCGCTATTTCAGCCATCTTGGCTAGTGTGACCAGCGGTGGCAAGGTGTTGGCATGTGGCAATGGTGGCTCTGCAGCGGATGCGCAACATTTCGCTGCTGAGTTTGTCGGGCGGTTTGAACGCGAGCGGCCTGAGTTAGGCGCAATTGCTTTAAGCACAGACAGTTCTATATTGACTGCTATTGCCAACGACTACCACTACGACCAAATTTTTTCTAAACAAGTACGTGCGCTTGGTCAGTCTGGAGACGTGTTGTTGGCCATCACCACCAGCGGTAACTCTGCCAATGTTTTAGCCGCTATCGAAGCCGCACACGAACGCGATATGACTGTGGTGGCACTCACTGGCAAGGGCGGCGGCAAGATGCTGCAAGCTTTGCGAGAAACCGACGTACACATTTGCGTGCCGCATGAGCGCACTGCCAGAATTCAAGAAGTGCATTTACTCACCATCCATTGCATTTGCGATGGCGTGGATACGCAACTATTGGGTGATCAAGAAGGAAACTAGGACTATGAATAATTCAACAGCTAAATATCTCACGGCTATCTCTATGGCGCTTGCGCTCAACGCCTGTGCGCCCGTCATGATGGGCGGCGTATTTGGAACGGCCATGATTGCCAGCGACCGTCGCACTACAGGCATTCAAGTCGAAGACGAAGGTATTGCGCAACGCAGTTCCAGCGCTATTCGCCAAAACTTTGGTGAAAAAGAGCATGTGAATGTGGCGAGTTACAACCGTCAAGTGCTGATCACGGGCGAGGTGTCGAACGATCGCGTGCGCGGTCAAGTCGAGCAGTTGATTGGAAAAATCGAAAACGTGCGTTTGGTGGTGAACGAGTTGGGCATTGGTCCAGCCACTACTTTGGGTGAGCGTTCGGCTGATGTTGTCTTGGCTGCCAAAGTCAAGGCGGCGATGATCGATACGGAAGACGTCTTTGTTGGCGTCTACAAAATCGTAGTGGAGCGTGGCACCGTGTACTTGATGGGCCGCGTCACGCAGCGCGAAGGAACGCGTGCGACCGAAGTGGCGCGCGGAGTCAACGGAGTCAAACGTGTTGTGCGTGTTTTTGAATATATGAGCGAAGAGGAACTCGACGCCATGCGACCCAAGAAGACACCGGTGGACGAATCCAAGCCAACGCCTGTGACAACTGGTGCTGGCGCGCCTTTGAACAGCGCGGCTCCCGCACCAGCAACTGGCGCAGTGGTAACGCCCGTTAAATAATTAGCGTAGGCGCTTGATCAGGCTCGACGTATCCCAGCGCTTGCCGCCGAGCTTTTGCACATCGCCGTAGAACTGGTCGACCAGCATGGTGACGGGCAATACGGCGCCGTTGCGTTTGGCTTCGTCAAACACCAAGCCTAGATCTTTGCGCATCCAGTCCACTGCAAAACCAAAGTCAAATTTATCGGCCACCATGGTTTTGCCACGGTTGTCCATTTGCCAACTTTGTGCGGCGCCTTTGCCGATCACGTCGAGAACCAGGTTCATATCCAAACCGGCTTTTTGACCAAAGGCAATCGCTTCACTAAGGCCTTGTACCAAGCCTGCGATACAAATTTGGTTGACCATCTTGGTCAATTGGCCGGCGCCAGATGCGCCCATCAAGGTGAAGGCGCGTGAGAAAGCCATCGCAACAGGCTTGACGCAATCGAATACAGATTCGTCGCCACCACACATCACAGTGAGCAAACCGTTTTGTGCGCCGCCTTGACCACCAGACACTGGTGCGTCAATAAAAGGAATGCCTAAGTTTTTAGCCGCCGCATAAATCTCGCGCGCCACATCGGCTGATGCAGTGGTGTGGTCGACAAGAATAGCCCCGGCCTTCATGCCAGCCAAAGCGCCGTCCGCTCCAAAAATCACCGAACGCAAGTCTTCGTCATTGCCCACGCAGCAAAACACGATGTCAGCACCAGCCGCGGCTTCGCGCGGAGTAAGCGCACTCTTAGGCGCTTTGGATTTGGCAAATTCAGCAACCCAAGCTTGCGACTTGGCGACTGAACGGTTGTAAACAGTGACAGCGTGACCGGCAGACGCCAAATGGCCAGCCATGGGGTAACCCATCACGCCCATGCCGATGAAAGCGACGTGGGTGGAAGGTGCGGATTCATAGGTTTTTGGATTGATGCTCGACATGGTGAACTCTTTAGGTTGGGTTGAACTGCCGTGCATCATAGTGCGACTGCGCCGCTCGCCGCTTTAAGTCGGCAGTGCCTGCATAGCTTGCGCCATAGTTTGCATACCGTAAGCGGCGCCGGTTTGAATGGCATTGTGTATGTGCGAGGTTTTGCCTTCGCGTATGAGGTGTCGGATGGCAGGTGTCGCCACCATGACTTCAAAAACAGCGTGCTGCATGTCACTTTTGGAGGGGCGGTAGAGCGTTTGAGAGATCACGCCGATCAAAGCTTCACTGAGTTGTGTGCGAACCAAGGCCTTTTCTGCACTGTCGAACACATCGACGATGCGCTCGACGCTGGCTGCTGCGCTTCTGGTGTGCAGGCTAGCAAGCACTAGATGACCTGTCTCGGCGGCTGTCAGTGCAAGGCGGATGGTTTCCAAGTCGCGCAATTCACCGACCAAAATAACGTCAGGGTCTTCACGTAATACGGCACGCAATGCATGCGAAAAACTTTTGCTGTGGTGACCTATCTCTCTTTGAGTCACCAAACTTTGTTGGTTGGTGTGCACGAATTCAATAGGGTCTTCAAGGGTGATGATGTGTTGTCTTGTAGTTTGATTAAGGTGGTGCAAGACAGCTGCCAAAGTGGTGGATTTCCCGGACCCTGTCGGGCCCGTGACTAAAAAAAGCCCAGCGCTTTTGAATAAATCTGGCAACACCTTCGGGGCATTTATTTCAGTCAGCGAGGGAATGGCGTCGGGTGTATGTCGAAGTACTGCGCCAATGCCCATATGGCTTTTAAACACATTGGCGCGAAATCGTCCTACTCTCGGAACAACGAATGAGAAATCTACTTCGTAGCCTTCTAAGAAGTGTGTGTACACATTCTTTTCCATATAAGGAGCCAAAGCTTGCATGAGCCGGCATGAGCTTGGATTGTTTTGCTGGTGATGCTCAGTTTGATTGAGGGTGTCCGCACTAATTGGATCGAGTTGCTCTCTTATGGCACTTTGCACAATGCTGGTACTAAATTTAAATAGTTTGCCCTGAACTCTGGCCCAAGGCGCCTGCCCAGAACAAAAATGGATGTCAGATGCGCCCCGCATCACTGCATCTTGAAGTACATCTTCTAGACTCATTCGAAGTCCTTGTTAAAGTCATGCTTGTTATGACAACATTACAAGACAACCTTCGATCCGTGCAATCGCGCATTGCTGTTGCATGCTTGGCCGCTGGGCGCAACTCCTATGAAATCACCTTGCTCGCTGTATCCAAAACATTTGGCGCAGACGCTGTGCAGGAGGTTGCGGCATGCGGGCAACAAGATTTTGGAGAAAACTACATCCAAGAGGGTGTAGACAAAATTACTTTTCTGCAAAGTGCCGCTAATGCAAATAAACCATTGATTTGGCATTGCATAGGCCCTATTCAAAGTAACAAAACCAAATACGTTGCTGAGTTCTTTAGTTGGGCGCATACAGTCGATCGCCTCAAAATTGCTCAACGTTTAAATGACCAGCGCCCAGAGCACTTGCCGCCTTTGAATGTCTGCCTACAAGTCAATATCGATGGTGGTGCGACCAAATCGGGCGTTGCCCCAGAAGAAGTATTGGAGCTTGCGAAGCAAGTAACGCAATTGCCACGGCTCACATTGCGCGGGCTAATGACTATTCCAGATCTCGTAGAAGGCTTTGAAGCGCAAGTAGCGCTCCACGCAAAAGCCCGTGCGTTGTTTGATAAACTGCGTGCCGAATTAAACCTACCTCACTTTGACACGCTGTCTATGGGTATGACTTCTGATTTAGAAGCCGCCATCCATGCAGGCAGCACGATGGTGCGTGTGGGCACCGCTATTTTTGGTGGAAGACAGTACGCTGCTTAAAACCGCGGCAAATCAGGATGCTTGATTCGCCCAGCACGCACAAGCATCTTTCCATATTCCGCACAGCGGTTCAAAGTGGGAATCACTTTGCCAGGATTTAGCAAACCCTTGGGGTCAAAAGCACGTTTCACAGCAAACATTTGTTCGTTTTCTTCAGCGCTGAACTGTACGCACATGCTGTTGAGTTTTTCAATGCCAACACCGTGCTCACCTGTAACAGTGCCGCCCATCGCCACGCTGGTTTCTAAAATGTCTGCGCCAAAGAGTTCGCAACGGTGCAATTGATCAGGGTCATTTGCATCAAACAAAATTAGTGGATGCAAATTGCCGTCACCTGCATGAAACACATTGGCGCAACGCAGTTGGTATTTCTTTTCCATCTCAGCAATGGCCAGCAAAATATCGGCCAAACGCTTGCGTGGAATGGTGCTGTCCATGCACATGTAGTCGGGGCTGATGCGTCCAGATGCAGGAAACGCGTTTTTCCGCCCACTCCAAAAACGCAAACGCTCGGCTTCGTTTTGGCTCACCGCAATCGCAGTTGCGCCGCATTGACGCAACACCTCGCTCATACGGCCAATTTCTTCTTCTACCTCTTCTGGTGTGCCGTCGCTCTCGCACAGCAAAATCGCTTCGGCGTTGAGGTCATAGCCCGCATGCACAAAACCTTCTACCGCTGCTGTCATGGGCTTGTCCATCATTTCCAGGCCCGCAGGAATAATGCCCGCCGCAATGACCGACGCCACCGCATCACCTGCTTTGCGCATATCGTCAAAGCTTGCCATGATGCAACGAGCCAATTGGGGTTTAGGCACCAACTTCACTGTCACCTCGGTTGTGACTGCCAACATGCCTTCGCTGCCAACTACCAGCGGTAATAAATCTAACCCAGGCGTATCGAGTGCATCACTACCAAACTCAATGGCTTCGCCTTCGATAGTGAATCCTTTGACCTTCATCACGTTGTGCAAAGTCAAACCATATTTCAAGCAATGCACACCACCAGAGTTTTCCGCCACATTGCCACCGATGGTGCAAGCAATTTGGCTCGACGGGTCTGGCGCGTAATACAAACCCAAATGCGCAACGGCTTCGCTGATCGCTAAATTACGTACGCCACACTGCACAGTGGCAGTGCGGGCAATGGGGTCTATGTTCAATATCTTGTTGAACTTAGCGAGTGAGAGCGTCACCCCTTGAGCATGCGGCATCGCGCCGCCAGACAAACCTGTGCCAGCTCCACGCGCCACAACGGGCGCATCTATCGCATGGCATGTTTGCAATATGGCTTGGACTTGTGCATAGGTCTCTGGCAACACCACACACAAAGGACGTGCCCGATAGGCGGTTAGACCATCACACTCATAGGGGACGGTGTCTTCAGTGGTGTAGAGCACCGCATGGGCTGGCAAGACACGCAAAAGCGCAGCCACCACTTGGGACTGGCGCTCGGCATGGGTCATTGACTCTAAGTGCGCAGATGAAATAGGGGCATTCATGGCAGGGACCTCGATAGTTATTTGAAGATGACGGTTTTATGGCCGTTTATTAGCACGCGGTGTTCGCTATGCCATTTGACAGCACGCGCCAAAACTTGGGCTTCGGTATCACGGCCGTGGGTGGTTAGATCTTCCACAGTTTTGCTGTGGTCGACGCGGGCAACATCTTGTTCAATGATCGGACCTTCGTCTAAGTCAGCCGTGACATAGTGGGCCGTTGCACCGATGAGTTTGACACCGCGGTCATGCGCTTGGTAGTAAGGCTTGGCACCTTTAAAGCTAGGCAAAAAGCTGTGGTGGATATTGATCGCACGTCCCGCGAGTTTTTTGCACATATCGTCGCTCAAGATTTGCATATAGCGCGCTAACACCACCAGCTCTGCACCTTCTGACTCAATGATCTCGAACTGCTTGGCTTCACCTTGTGCTTTGGTTGCTGCGGTGACAGGAATATGGTGAAACGGAACGTTGTAGCTGGCCGCGAGTTGGTAAAACTCACGGTGGTTGCTGATGATGGCGCGGATATCAAGCGGCAACAGGCCACTCTTCCAGCGAAACAGCAAATCGTTCAGGCAATGACCTTCTTTGCTAACCATTAGTACCGTGCGCATGGGTTGCGACGCATCGTGCAAAGTCCATTGCATGTTGAGCGTTTTAGCCAAACCCAATAACTGCGAGCGCAAGTCATCTTGCGATACAGCATCGCAGGCAAAACGCACCCGCATAAAAAACAAACCGGTATCAGGGTCGTTGTATTGCGCGGCTTCTTCGATGTTGCCTTGGCGCTCGAGCAAAAAACCTGAAACAGCGTGCACGATGCCCGTACGGTCTGGGCACGACAAATTGAGGATGTAAGCGGTCATGCACCGATTGTAGGTACGCACGCGCGACACGTTGCTTGGTAGGGGATAGGCAAAATATCTCCCCATGCTTACTTTGCAACCTGCTGCTGGGTTTTCTATTCGCGTTGTTTGTACTTTGCTGTTGGCATGGGTCGCAGCGCAAATCTGTATCGCATTACACACCCCATTGCCTTGGATGATTGGGCCATTGCTTGTCACGTCGTTTGCATCGATGCGCGGTGCACCGACGCTCAGTTGGAACCCCTTTCGTGATGCCGGTCAGTGGGTCATCGGAACAGCTTTGGGCCTTTATTTCACCCCGCAGGTCACCGCCTTGTTGGTGAGTTTGTGGTGGGCGATTGGATTGGGCATTGTGTGGGCCCTGTTGCTTGGATTTGCCTTTGGTCGCTGGTTGCACTGGGTCCATGCGCCACGTATGGCAGGGTTAGACCGCGCGACCACTTACTTCGCTGGCCCTATCGGTGGCGCATCTGAAATGACATTGTTAGCCGAACGTGCGATGGCCAGAACCGATTTGGTGGCGTCTGCACATAGTTTGCGCGTCTTGATCGTCACCGTGGTCGTGCCCTTTGTGATGCAGTTCAGCGGTTGGCATGGTTTAGATGTGGCACCCACCTTTGCGCGTCAACTCGATTGGCAGGGCTTGGCGCTTTTGGCCTTGTGCACAGGCGCGGGTGCGGGTGTGATGAAGTTGATGAAGCGCCCCAACCCATGGTTTTTAGGTCCATTTTTGGTGGCAACTGCGTTGACGATGAATGCAATCACGCTCTCAGGTATTCCGTCTTGGTTGTCCAACACCGCGCAGATGGTGATTGGTGTGAGTTTGGGGGTGCGCTTTACCGCCTCATTTATGCACACTGCACCGCGTTGGTTGGCCAGTGTGGCCTTGGCGACGGTGGTGATGATTGTGGTGTGTGCCGGTTTTGCAGAGGTTTTGGTGTGGCTCACTGGCCTGCCTTTGCCCACCATGATGCTGAGCACGTCACCTGGTGGAATTGCTGAAATGGCTATTACCGCCAAAGTGTTGCAACTTGGGGTGGCTGTGGTCAGCGCTTTTCAGGTGTGCCGATTGGTGGCTATTTTGTTATTGGTGCAGCCTATCTATTACTGGCTGTATCTCAGAAAACCTTAGTGCACTACTACAGGGTTTTGGGCCAATTCTGCGTAGCCGGCTAATGTGTCTTCTACTTCTTCTTGGGTGGGAGAGTTTTCTTGCCAAGCGCGCAAATGGGCTTGGAACTGCTCGGCCCATGAGCCTTCAAGAAATAACTCCTTGCCAGAACGCTTGTCGACGATCTCAAACCCGTGGCGGGCTAGCACGGGCACATCAGGACGGCTGGGTAGGAACTCTGTTTCTTGCATTTGCAGGTGCATGACGGAGAAAGTCTCAGAGTTATAAAGCATGTCCATGGTGTCGTGGCTTTCAGTAAAACGGGTTGTACCCCTAGGATATCGGATTCAAACGCCAAATTTCAAGACTTGGGTTTTTCAACCTTACGTAATTGCTGGTCTACAAAGTCGCCATTGGCATTGGTAACCCGCAAACGCACAGGTAAATAGTCTATCGACGGGGCAAACCAGAGCTCAATCGTCTGGTCAAATTCCTTGCGGGGCTTACGGTTGATCTTGATGGTCGGGACCTCGCCGTAGGGCAATTGCAAGGTTTCAGACTTTTCTACCAAAAAAAGCCACACCTCGGCATCGCGCGTCGCCACCGTTTGAAACGAGAGCATGGTGCCTACGGGATAACGTTCGGGTTCAGCGGATAGCAATGCTGCGATCTGCATAACCACACTTAGGCGGTCTTGCGCGCCTTTGAGCAAAGGCGCTTCAGGCGCGTTGGTGCTAAAACTGATCACACCTTTGTCGCGCTGGAAATGCGAAGCGACTTCGGTGCGGAATTTGTCGCCAAAGCGCTGCGGCATCAAACCCTCGGAGCCTAGAGTTCCTTGGCTTGTTTGACTACGAGACCCTAACAAAAACGCACCCACTTCTAATTTGGAGTCATAGCGTTGCCCATCATGCTGCCAAGAAAACTCGGCCCATGCGGAATAGTTCATCTGCTTAGACATGCCAAGCACCTGGTATTTCAAAAATACAGGCGCAGGAACTTTGAAGGCGCTGGCTTCGTTTGCAGGCACGCCGTCACCTGCAAAGCGCGGGTAAGGCGGCATATCAACGGCTGATGCAACGCGAGCAGGAAGGACAACTGGGGCAGTAATGTCTTGATTTCCAATGGAAGAAACACTTGCATTGCTGTTGCCTATTTGAGTGGCATCTGATGAAAGCGCAGTGCTCGCGTCGGCAGACGTTGGAGTAGCAGAGGGCGGTTCAGCATCCACTTTGGCTTGCGGTTTTTGTGCGGGAGTACTTTTTGGTTTGGCGGGGGTAGTCGCACTTTGCACAGGTGGCAATTGAATTTGTCGCGTCACAAACGCTTTGGTTTGCAATGTTTGCTCCGCACTCGGCGTTAACCACAGATTGCTAGATACCAGCAACCACACATGCACCAACAAAACAGCGCATGCAACAAGACATGTAGTACGCCAACTAGGCAAGCGCATTTGCACTGCGGCCAGTGTGTTGCCTTTGAAAGCGGACTGCATTACCGCGCGTTCATTCATAAAGTGGGCGATTATGATCAGGTGAATAAATCTATTTATAAGTAATTTTGCCTGAGGACTTTCGGTTATGAAACTTGCCACCTACAAAGACGGATCGCGGGATGGACAACTCGTAGTCGTCTCGCGCGATCTCAGCACTGCGCACTATGCGACGGGAATCGCCAACAAAATGCAGCAAGTGTTGGATGACTGGGGCTTTATTGCACCGCAACTCGTTGATTTGTCTGAAACATTGAATCAAGGCAAAACGCGGCATGCATTTCCATTTGATCCTGCTATGTGCATGGCGCCACTTCCGCGCGCCTACCAATGGGCCGATGGCTCCGCCTATATCAACCATGTGGAATTGGTGCGTGCTGCCCGCGACGCTGAAGTGCCAGAGAGTTTTTACAAAGACCCGTTGATGTACCAAGGTGGAAGCGATGACTTTATGGGCGCACAAGACGATGTCGTGTGTGCCAGCGAAGACTTTGGCATTGACTTTGAAGCTGAGATCGCAGTGATCACCGCAGATGTGCCTATGAACTCGACACCAGACGAAGCCTTGGAAGGTATCCGCTTAGTGATGCTCGCCAACGATGTGTCATTACGCAACTTAATTGCTAACGAATTAGCCAAAGGCTTTGGCTTCGTACAAAGCAAACCTGCAACCGCATTCAGCCCAGTCGCAGTCACACTCGATGAATTGGGCGATGCGTGGGACAACGGCCGACTCAACCTGACTGTACAGTCCACCTGGAACGGCCGCAAAGTCGGCATGTGTGAGGCTGGGCCTGAGATGACATTTCACTTTGGCCAACTCATTGCCCACATTTGCAAAACCCGCAATGTGCGCGCTGGTTCAGTGGTGGGAAGCGGCACCGTTAGCAACCAAGGCATCGACGTCAACGGCAAAAAGGAATGGCCGAAAGGCTATAGCTGCATTGCCGAGAAGCGTGCGATTGAAACCATCTTGGACGGCAAGCCCAGCACCGAATTCATGAAATATGGCGACACCATTCGCATCGAAGCGAAAGGCGCAGATGGGCTAAGCGTATTTGGCGCGATTGACCAAAAAATCGCGCCACTTCAACTTGCATAGAATATTTTTATGCACTATCTGCGCAACACCACCCACATCATCCGCTTCGTGCTGGTGTGGTTTGCTTTGTCGGTGGGCGTGGCCATTGCATCTCCCATAGTCCAACCCAAAGCTATGGACATGGTGTGTACCAGCGCCGGTAATATGAAACTGGTTGTGCAGGGTGATGACGATAGTTCTACTTCCTTCTCGCCTACCTTGGACTGCCCCTTGTGCGCCAACATTTGCGCGCCCCCGCCAGCGTTGAACACAGCGCTGTCACAACCCTCACCTCTCTCGCATGCGTTGTTGCCCTCTGTGGCAGCACACATCGCGTCTCTCACGGCTCCGCCACTGCCTTCACGCGGGCCGCCTACTTTCCTCCGGTGATCTTTAAGCGGGCATAGCGCGTTTGCGTTGTGCATTGTTTGGTGAGTAATTAACGTGATGTTGTTACTCGCTAGGGGGAAAGTTAGGAATTTATGTCGTTAAAAAAATTTATCTCTGTAATATTATTTAGTTCTTCTATTTTTGTTTGTCTTGCGCATGCGCACATTGTTCTGATAGACCAATTAGCGGTAGCGGGAAGTTATTACAAAGGCGCCCTCCGTGTAGGTCACGGATGTGGAGACGAGCCTACCACTGCAATCACTGTGAAAATTCCTGCAGGATTCGAAGGCGCCAAGCCGCAGCCAAAGTTTGGCTGGACCCTCTCCATCAAAAAAGAGTCGTTGTCAAAACCATACAACAGCCACGGTAAAACCCTCACAGAGGATGTGGTGGAGATCAAGTGGCAAGCTAGCAGCAAAGACTTTTATTTACCAAATGAACAGTTTGATGAGTTTGCATTCTTCACGCGTTTGCCTGCTAAATCTGGCCCCCATTGGATCAGCGTCAGACAAGAATGCACAAAAGGCGTCAATGATTGGTCAGAATTACCGGTGTCCGGTACCTCGACCAAAGGCCTGAAATCACCGGCCGCTTTATTAGAGCTACTGCCATCACAAGAACAACACCAACACTAATGCAATTACCAAAGGAAATCATGAAACATCTCAAACGCACATTCGCTCTCGCAGCCAGTCTTTTTTTCGCAATTCACGTTGCAGCGCAAACCATTGCAGTCACTAACGCTTGGGCGCGTGCCACGGTACAAGGCCAAAAAGCGACCGGCGCGTTTATGACTGTCACTTCTAAAGAAAACGCCAAGCTGGTTGCTGTCAGCAGCCCTGTCGCGGGCATCGTAGAAATTCACGAGATGAAGATGGACAAAGACGTCATGAAAATGGCGGCACTTCCTAATGGCCTCGACTTGCCAGCTGGAAAAGCAGTCGATCTAAAGCCTGGTGGCTACCACATCATGTTGATGGACTTGAAATTACCTCTGAATAAAGATGTCGCCGTACCTTTGACCCTAACATTTCAAGACAGTGGCGGGAAAAAATCGCAGCAAGTTGTGCAAGTGCCAGTAAGTGTTCAGCCGCCATCTGGACAGAACATGAATCATCTACAAGGGGATCACAAGCATTAATCCGGTTTTTGCTAAGGCTCCTAGGGTTTATGCTTCCATCTTTGACAGACAGCCCTTAGGAGGCCTTGCATGACTGATTCCAATGCGTTTGATTTCACCAAATTTGTACCGGGTTTTGATTTCTTAAAAAACCTCACGCCACACGCGCCTGCAACAGGCACTGGCGCTCCGGGTTGGGTCGCGCCTACCTTAGATCCCCAAGAAATTGACAAGCGTATCCAAGAACTCAAGACCGTGCAGTTTTGGTTAGAGCAAAACGCCAAGGGCATCGCTGCCACCATTCAGGCGATGGAAGTGCAGCGAATGACTTTGTCTACTTTGCAAAATATGAATGTGAGTTTTCAAGACATGGCGGAGTCGCTCAAGGTCAAGCCAACGGCGAATGCAGAGACTGCGCAAGAAGAAAAGCCCCACGCAAAAACCGCTGCTAAAGACAACAAGATTGACCCTGCGCAGTGGTGGGGTGCATTGACCGAACAATTCCAACACATTGCTACACATGCCATGCAAGACATGACACACCATGCCAGTACGCATGGAGTTAATGCAGTCCCGAAAAATTTTGCCGCTAAAAAGACTTCGCCAGCTAACAAAAGTAGCCGTAGTTCTGCTGGCAGTTCGAAACGTAAAACACCAACAAAGACCAGTGCATCCAAGTCAAAATCATCACGCTAAATTTGTGACTGTTACTTTTGCAGATACAAGAACTTAACAAGATATGAAGTTATTTCCCTACGGCCATGCCACGCACCCGCAGTGGCAAATGGCAGCAGGCCTGGTGTTGGCGCAATTGCGTGCCCATCTCACTTTGCCCGAATACGCCAGCGCACCACCCCTTGGGTTGTTGTACATCACTGATCTATTCGCAGCAGACGCACAAGATATCTTGGACCATCTGAGTGCTGAGTTGCCTGAAGTCACCGATTGGGTGGGCACGGTAGGCGTAGGCATTGCGGCCAACAATGTCGAGTACTTTGATGAACCCGCCATGAGCGTCATGTTGTGCGATATATCGAGCGAACACTACAGAGTGTTTAGTGGCGTCGCGCCTTTGGTGCATGCGGGTGGTGCGCACGCTTTCATGCCGCACACCGCCTTAGTCCATGCCGATGCACAAACGCCAGATGTTCCCGAATTGATTGCTGAATTAGCACAACGCACAGACAGTGGATATGTATTTGGTGGCTTGGCTTCGAGTCGCGCAGACGTAGTGCAATTTGCTTTACGGGGTGACGGCAATATCGCAGGACAAGGCAAAGCCGGTGGCGTTTTCCATGGTGGTTTGAGTGGCGTGGCATTTGATGCCGACGTTGTACTCATCTCACGTGTGACCCAAGGTTGTGTGCCCATTGCACCTGTGCACACCGTAACTGCATGCGAAGGCCATTTGGTCACGCATCTTGATGGCGAACCCGCTTTGGCTGTGCTGGTGCGTGATTTGCAAATCGACCTCGCTACGCCACAACCCGCCTTAGCAAAGGTACGTGCAACCCTAGTTGGTTTGGCGCAAGCCAAAGATGCGTCGATCAAACGCACCGGCGAATTCGATGACGCAGTGTTGGTCAGACACATCATCGGTTTAGACCCTGGCCGCGAAGCAGTGGCCATTGCGCAAGCGGTAGAAGTCGGTATGCAACTCACGTTTTGTCAACGCAACGCAGCAGCGGCCCGCGCAGACTTGATGCGCATAGGTGCAGAAATTCGCGAGGCCCTAGAGCCCGAAGAAATGACCGCCGAATTGGCCGGCGCGTTGAACACCGGCACCGACAACCAGCCCCATCCCGCACGCCGCATGGCCGGCGCCATCTACGTCAGCTGCGCCGGACGCGGCGGCCCACATTTCGGATCCCCCAGCGCCGAACTCAACATAGTCCGCCGAGCCCTAGGCGATGTCCCCCTAGTAGGCTTCTTCGCAGGAGGCGAAATCGCGCACCAAGAGTTGTATGGCTATACGGGCGTCTTGACGGTATTTACTGCGTGAGAATTTAATTGGGGTCAGACCCCAATTAACTGATTCAATAATTGACAAACATCTTCTAAAGACATCACCCGAATATCGTCGCCTATTGGGTAATTGTCTTGACCTGAAGACACTACGATTTTTTTTGTGGGCTTT
>JBBAOY010000024.1:16969-19228 GCA_040401095.1 Limnohabitans sp. | reverse complement strand
GCCTATTGGGTAATTGTCTTGACCTGAAGACACTACGATTTTTTTTGTGGGCTTTAAATCATCACATGCAGAATAAAAACCGCGACCGACTTTGGGTGCATGGCCGCGTTTGATTTCAATGGCCCATAGTTCGTTGCCAGGCCAGAGTAATAACAAATCAATTTCTGCGCCACCACTGGTCCGGTAAAAGTAAGCTTGGACGCCATCTGGTGCGCACGCCAAAATGTTTTCTATGCAATAGCCTTCCCAACTTGCTCCGACCACCATATGTGAAAGGAGCGCATCCGTAGTGTCGATATTCAGCAATGCATGCACCAGTCCGCTATCGCGTACATAAACCTTAGGCGTTCTGACTAAGCGCTTGCCTATGTTGGTGTGCCATGGACGCAGACGGCGCACCAATAGCAAGTCACACATGAGATCGATATAGCTTTGCGCGGTTTTGACATCCACTCCTAAATTGCGCGCTAGGTGTGCGACATTGAGTAGCCCGCCTTGGTGGTGCGCCAACATGGTCCAAAAGCGTTGCAGAGTTTCAGCGGCTATGCGTGGGCCGAACTGCGGAATGTCTCGCTCTAAATACGTACGTATAAAGTTGTTACGCCAACGCATACTCGCTGGCCCACTGTTGGCAGTGAAGCCGGCCGGAAACCCTCCACGTAACCACAAAGTGTCTTGGCTGCCTCTTCCTGTTTCAAGCAAAGTCAGGCCGGACAGCTCTAAATAGGCGATGCGACCCGCCAAAGTCTCACCAGATTGATTTAAGACGTCGAGTGAAGCAGACCCAAGCAACAGGTACTGACCGTTGTTGTACCCAGCGCGGCGACCTTGGTCGATCAGTCCGCGCAAGACCGGAAACAACCCTGGTGCACGGTGAACCTCGTCCAAGATGACGAGCTTATCCAAATGTTCAGCAAGATAAGTTTCTGCATCTTGCAGTTTGGCGCGGTCTTTTTCTGACTCCAAGTCAAGGTAGATGCTTGAGCGTGAACCTGCCACCTCGTGCGCGAGCGTAGTTTTGCCCACCTGTCTCGGCCCAAGTAGCGCAACGGCGGGTGACTCTGCCAACTCAAGGCTTAATTGGGTGCTTAAAGTACGATGAAACATCCTTGTAATTATGGAGTTTCATTCCATGATTTGCAAGGATAAATAGGGTGATATTCAGACCCCTAAGGCGCGATTTTCCTTAAATCGTTGTACAAATCCAACAAACTGCCCTGTATCCAAAGCATCCCTAACCTCCCGCATCAGGTTGAGGTAGTAATGCAAGTTATGCACCGTTGCCAACATGGGCCCGAGCATTTCCCCGCAGCGGTCTAGGTGGTGCAAATAGGCGCGGCTAAATCCGGCGCGGCCGCCGTCGTTCCATGCGATACCTCCGCCTTCAGAGGCCAGCGTTCCAGCACATGCGTAGCAGCTACAACTCGGGTCAATCGGCCGTGGATCGCTTTTGTGTTTGGCGTTGCGCAGTTTGAGGTCGCCAAATCGGGTGAACAAGGTGCCGTTACGCGCATTACGGGTGGGCATGACGCAATCGAACATATCAACGCCTTGCGTGACGCCTTCGACCAAATCTTCAGGTGTGCCAACGCCCATCAAGTAGCGCGGTTTGTGCGCGGGTAGTCGATGCGGCGTATGCGCCATGATGCGCAGCATTTCGTCTTTGGGCTCGCCGACACTCACGCCACCGACGGCGTAACCAGGAAAATCCATAGCGACGAGTTGCTCCAGCGACGCTTGGCGCAGGCTTTCAAACATGCCGCCTTGCACGATGCCAAACAAGGCGTTGGGATTGTTCAAGCGGGCAAATTCGTCTTGGCTACGACGGGCCCAACGCAGGCTCATTTCCATCGACTCTGCTGCTTGCGCTTCGGTGGTCAATTTGCCGTCGGTTTGGTAGGGCGTGCACTCGTCGAGTTGCATGGCGATGTCGCTGTTGAGCGTGGTCTGAATTTGCATGCTCACTTCGGGCGACATGAACAATTTATCGCCATTCACGGGAGACGCAAAGTGCACGCCTTCTTCGGTGATCTTGCGCATCGCCCCCAGACTCCACACCTGAAAGCCACCGCTGTCGGTGAGGATGGGTTTATGCCATTGCTCAAAGCCGTGCAACCCGCCAAAGCTTTGCATGACATCCGAGCCCGGGCGCATCCACAAATGGAAGGTATTGCCCAAAATGATTTGCGCGCCCATTTCATGCAAGCTACGCGGCATCACGCCTTTGACTGTGCCATAGGTGCCTACGGGCATAAAAAT
>JBBAOY010000024.1:15762-16869 GCA_040401095.1 Limnohabitans sp. | reverse complement strand
TTTCTCTCCAAAAGCATCGCATCCCCATAACTAAAAAAACGGTACCCCTTTGCAATCGCATGCTGATAGAGAGCATGCATGTGCTCAAACCCCGCAAACGCGCTCACCAGCATCAGCAGAGTGCTTTTAGGTAAATGGAAATTGGTGATGAGCACGTCCACCACTTGAAAAGCAAACCCTGGGGTTATAAAAATTTGCGTGTCACCGCTAGTTTGGCCGGTTTTTGCCCAAGACTCTAAGGTGCGCACGCTAGTCGTCCCAACGGCTACCACGCGTCCACCGCGAGCGCGGCAATCTGAAATGGCTTGCACCGTTTCCGCAGAAATGTTGTACCACTCACTATGCATGCGGTGTTCAGAAAGGTTCTCAGTTTTGACGGGTTGAAATGTTCCTGCGCCCACATGCAATGTGACGTTAGCGGTCCGCACACCTTTGTTAGCAAGTGCGTCCAAAACGCCTTGGTCAAAGTGCAAAGCCGCGGTGGGCGCCGCCGCTGCGCCAGGCTCTTTGGCAAAAATCGTTTGGTACCGTTGCTCGTCCTCAGCCGAGTCGGTGTGGGTGATGTAAGGCGGCAGCGGCACATGTCCGTACTTTTGCATCAGCGTGTGGGGCTCGTCGCTAAAAGCAAAGCGGAACAGTTGACCGTTTTCATCAGGCCAGCGACCTAAATAAGTTGCCGAGAATTCATTGCCTTGCGGCCCCATGCGCAGGACAGCGCCAGCGGGCGGCTTTTTGCTCACCTTCATGTGCGCAACCACTTGATTGGGGGCTTCGCCCGCAATATTTGGCAGCACCCGCTCAACCAATAATTCCAACTTGCCTCCGCTTGGTTTTTCGCCAAATAGTCGCGCTTTCACGACTTGCGTGTCGTTAAACACCAGCAGATCGCCGGCTTGAAGAAGTTCGGGTAATTCTTTGAATATGCGGTCTGTAGCGTCAGAACCTAGACGACCGTCGAGCAAGCGCGAGGCGCTGCGTTCAACAGAAGGGTGCTGGGCAATCAGCTCCGGCGGAAGCGCGAAATCGAAATCGCTCAGGGTGTAGGTGCGTGACATGTGCTTGAGGGCAGGACGGGCCCGTTCCAAGTGAAAAGGGTATTTTCGCAGG
>JBBAOY010000024.1:14553-15662 GCA_040401095.1 Limnohabitans sp. | reverse complement strand
CAAAAAGCCCTGCGCAAATTAGGCTTGAACCGCGCCATCGATTTGGCCTTACATCTGCCCTTGCGCTACGAAGACGAAACCCGCATCGTCCGCTTGTCAGACACACGTGAGGGCGACGTGGCGCAAATCGAAGCTACTGTCATATCGTGCGAAGTGGCGTACAAACCAAGAAGGCAATTGCTTGTAGTCGTAGACGATGGTTCCGACACCTGCACTCTGCGGTTTTTCAACTTCTACCCCTCTCAACAAAAAGCGCTAGCAGTGGGAAACCGTTTGCGCTTGCGCGGTGAAGTCCGCGGCGGTTTCATGGGCCGAACCATGATGCACCCAAGTTTTCATGCCGCAGGCGGCGAACTCCCTAACGCGCTCACCCCCATCTACCCCACATCCGCAGGCTTGCCGCAGTCTTATTTGCGCAAAGCGGTGCATGGTGGCGTTTTGCATGCCGCGCGACAAGGTGAATTTGTAGAGACCATTCCCTCTGGACTGGCGCCACCGTCGTTAGCGCAAAGCAATACAAAAACCTGGGGGCTTGAGCAGTCCTTGCATTTCCTGCATCACCCCACACCAGACGTATCGCTGGCGCAATTAGAAGACCGCACCCACCCCGCTTGGCAACGCCTCAAAGCCGAAGAACTGCTGGCGCAACAACTCTCACAGCTGCAATCCAAACGCGAGCGCGCCACTTTGCGCGCGCCAGTACTAGGGCTTCATAAAAATGGGTTGCAAGAGCAACTCTTAGGTGTTTTGCCTTTCGGCCTAACCAACGCACAAAGACGCGTTGGAGAAGAAATCGCCAACGATATCCAACGCCCCATTCCCATGCATCGCTTATTGCAAGGTGACGTAGGCTCAGGCAAAACCGTAGTCGCCGCATTGGCTGCAGCCATCGCCATCGACAACGGTTGGCAATGTGCCCTCATGGCTCCCACCGAAATCTTGGCCGAACAACATTTCCGCAAACTCATAGGCTGGCTAGAACCACTGCTGACCCCATTAGCCAAACGCGTAGCGTGGCTCACCGGCAGCCAAAAGAAAAAAGAGCGCACAGAAATGCTGGCGCTCATAGCCAGTGGCGAAGCTGCATTGGTAGTCGGTACACACGCAGT
>JBBAOY010000024.1:5609-14453 GCA_040401095.1 Limnohabitans sp. | reverse complement strand
ATGATGAGCGCCACCCCCATCCCCAGAACGCTAGCCATGAGCTACTACGCCGACCTAGACGTCTCCACCCTAGACGAACTCCCCCCCGGCCGTACCCCCGTAGTCACCAAACTCATTGCAGAAACCCGCCGAGACGAACTCATCACTCGTATTCGCCAACAACTCGAAGAAGGCAGGCAGGTCTACTGGGTGTGTCCGCTCATAGAAGAAAGTGAAGCGCTAGACCTCACCAACGCCACCGAAACCCATGCCCTACTTACCGAAGCCTTGAACCCCCCAGGAGCAAAGCCCGTCATGGTCGGCTTACTCCACTCCCGCATGCCCCCCGCAGAAAAAAAAGCCGTCATGGCGTTGTTTGAAAGCGGCACTATGGGCGTGTTGGTGAGCACCACCGTGATCGAAGTGGGTGTGGATGTCCCCAGCGCCTCCCTCATGGTGATCGAACACGCAGAGCGATTCGGCCTCTCGCAACTCCACCAACTCAGAGGCCGCGTAGGCCGCGGCGCAGCGGCATCCGCCTGTGTGCTTATGTACGCAACAGGCGAAAGTGGCCGAGTGAGCGAAACAGCACGCGAACGTTTAAGAGCCATGGTCGAAACATCAGATGGCTTTGAGATAGCAAGACGCGACTTAGAAATTCGTGGGCCAGGAGAATTTTTAGGGGCTAGGCAATCTGGCGCTGCCATGCTCCGCTTTGCCGATTTGGCGGTGGATATAGAACTGTTGGACTGGGCCAGAGAACTAGCCCCCCACATGCTCGACCAACACCCAGAACTCGCCGAGCGCCATGTGCAACGTTGGTTGGGTGGAAAATCAGACTTCTTGAAAGCCTGACCCCATGACCCTGACCGAACTCAAATACATCGTGGCAGTCGCCCGCGAAAAGCACTTTGGCCGCGCGGCCGATGCATGCTTTGTGTCGCAGCCCACCTTGTCAGTAGCGATCAAAAAACTCGAAGAAGAACTCGACGTCAAGTTGTTCGAGCGCAGCGCCAACGAAGTTGCGGTGACCGATTTGGGCGAAGAAATCGTGCGCCAAGCGCAAAGTGTTTTGGAGCAAGCCGCCAACATCAAAGAAATCGCCAAGCGTGGCAAAAACCCATTGGCTGGCCCGTTGAAGCTCGGGGTGATCTACACCATTGCGCCTTATCTGTTGCCAGATTTGGTGCGCAACGTGATCCAAAAATCCCCCGAGATGCCGCTGATGCTTTTAGAGAACTTCACCGTCAAATTGCTAGAGATGTTGCGTACTGGCGAGATCGATTGCGCCATCTTGGCTGAGCCTTTTCCAGACGCTGGCTTGGCCACCGCCCCTTTGTACGACGAGCCGTTTATGGCGGCGGTGCCCAGCAACCATCCGCTAGCGGCACTCAAAGAAGTGAGCGCCACCGCTTTGAAAAACGAGACCATGTTGCTGCTCGGAAACGGCCATTGTTTTCGCGACCATGTGTTGGAGGTCTGCCCTGAGTTCGCTAGGTTTTCTACCAACGCCGCTGGTATTCAAAAAAGCTTCGAAGGATCGTCGCTGGAAACCATCAAGCATATGGTGGCTGCGGGTATGGGCGTGACATTGGTGCCGCGTTCGAGTGTTCCTAAAGACGCGCTGAACAACCAAACCAAACGCAAGAAAAACGAAGAAACCTATGTGCGGTTTTTACCCATCATTGACGACGATGGCGGCGAACCACCCAATCGCCGCGTGGTGTTGGCGTGGCGACGGAGTTTTACCCGCTACGAAGCGATTGCTGCACTACGTAATGCAGTCTATGCCTGCGATTTAGCTGGCTTAACGCGTTTGTCTTAAGCCCATGGAGCCCCGCTGGCGCTTATATCTAGATTTGATTCGTTGGAATCGTCCGGCAGGCTGGTTACTGCTGTTATGGCCTTCGCTTTCAGCCCTTTGGATCGCAGCCGGCGGTTGGCCCGGGTGGCATTTGCTGTGCGTGTTTGTAGCGGGAACCATTCTGATGCGCAGCGCAGGTTGTTGCATCAACGATGTAGCTGACCGCGAGTTCGATAAGCATGTCAAACGCACGGCCCAGCGTCCTGTCACGCGAGGCGCCGTCTCTGTCCGAGAGGCTTTATTGCTCGGAGCAGCTTTGGCCTTGACGGCCTTTGGTTTGATACTCACTACAAACCCTGCAGCGATTGCATGGTCATTCGTAGCGTTAGCCTCAGCCTTGCTCTATCCCTATGCCAAGCGCGTGGTGTCCATGCCCCAAGCTGTTCTCGGTGTGGCCTTTAGCTTTGGAATTCCGATGGCGTTTGCTGCTGTCAAAGGCGCGGGATTGGCTTGGCAAGACATCAATCTCATCACTTTGAACGAAGCCGTGCCATGGCAAGCATGGACTTTGTTAGCCTTCAACCTATTTTGGGTCTTGGCCTACGACACCGAATACGCCATGGTTGACCGCGACGACGATTTGCATATCGGTATGAAAACCTCGGCAATCACTTTAGGAAAATACGACGTGATGGCCGTGATGGCGTTCTATGCAGTATTTTTGTCTGGCTGGTGGTGGCTGTTGCAAGACCTAGCGCTCGGATGGCCTTGGGGCGTGGCACTTGTTGTGGCCTCAGCACAAGTGGTGTGGCACTTCCAACTGATTAGAAACAGAACCCGAGCAGGGTGTTTCAAAGCATTTCGCTTAAACCACTGGTTGGGCGCCAGTGTTTTTGCAGGCATAGCGACAAGTTTTGCCCTAATGCCTTATTGAATAAATGACGCCGTATTGCAGGCGCCATCCTTCAAACTCACGGTTGCTTATTGCTGCGCCTTAGCTTGACGGGCTTTTTTCTTCTTCAGCTTTTTCTTTTTGCTTTTTTTACCGGCCTTGGCTTGGTCGGGGGCAGCTACTTTGTCCGTGTTCGCCACCGAGGGGGCTGGTTGCGCTGCAGGTTGAGCCGTTGGCTGGACTGGTGCTACGGTTTGGGCAGATGTTCCAAATGAGAGGGCAACACAGGCTAAAGCGAGAAGAATTGAAAGAAGCTTGTGCATGGTTCCAGAGAATCAAAAAATAATGACTGGATTGTCGCTCAATCGTTTTTCCCAAACTCGTCGCCCAAGACCTGGGCGCGCGCTTGCGCTGCTTTGATAGCTTCTTGAAATAACGCGCCGACTTGGGCGGACTGCATGGCAGTGATAGCGGCATGTGTGGTGCCGCCTTTAGACGTGACACGTTCCCGCAAAACGGAGACAGGTTCTTTCGCGCTTTGCGCCAACTGGCTCGCACCAACAAAAGTACCAATGGCGAGTTGTTTGGCGTGTTCGGGCGACATGCCCATTTCTATCGCGGCTTTCTCCATCGCCTCAATGAAGAAAAAGACATAAGCTGGGCCAGACCCTGAAACCGCAGTGACTGCGTCTAGTTGCGCCTCTTCGCTGACCCATAAAAACTGCCCTGTACTAGCAACCAGCCACTCGACCCACGCTTTGTCGTTTTCTGACGCGCCAGACCTTGCAAATAAGCCCGTTTGCCCCAACCCCACCAAGGCGGGCGTGTTGGGCATGGCGCGCACGATACGTTGCGTGCCCAACCATTGGGCCAAGCTGTCACTTCGGATGCCTGCCGCCACGCTCAAATGCAGGGCATCTTTACAAAACGGCCCAGCTTGACCCGCAGCTTCACGCAAGTTTTGGGGCTTGACCGCCCAGACAACCAAATCTGCGTTTTCTAAAGATTTGTCAGCCAGCGCTATGGCGCCCACCTGGAATCGGGCGCGCAGGGCATCGCGCGACGCTTCGAAGGGCTCTACCACCGTCAAATTTGCAGGTGAGACCCCTTGTTTGACCAGCCCGCCAATGATGGCGCTCGCCATATTGCCGCCACCTATAAAGGAGATGTGCGGTAGCGGTGTCCTTGGGTAGTCGGTCAATGTGATGGGGGTGTTCGAGGCGGTCATAGGGGTCTGAAAAATGAAGGTGGCCAGTTAAATGTCAAACAATTAGAAAAAAGCGGCCCAAAAGAAGCCCCCAAGAATCGGTCAGATGCCACGCGGCGTCTGAATCACGCTTTTTGGTTTGTTGCCATTGTCTGAGATTTACAACAACTTATGGCGGTCAAATAGCTTAGTTGACGTCAGCCAGAAAAACGTGGCATAATCTACGGCTCCGCTCAAACAAGCGGGGTTATCTGCCCCAAGTTGAAGCGTCGCGAGTGGTTCGTGGCGTGGATGACGGGCCCAAGACTGATCGGTTGATTACTAATCCTTTGCTTTGCAAGGATAAGCAAGAAACTGGTGCAAGTTGGGAATACAAGAAATGATCCAAACTGAATCTCGGTTAGATGTCGCCGACAACACGGGTGCGAAATCCGTGTTGTGCATCAAGGTGCTTGGCGGCTCCAAGCGTCGCTACGCAAGCGTTGGCGACATTATCAAAGTGAGCATCAAAGAAGCCGCTCCGCGTGGCCGCGTCAAAAAAGGCGAGGTCTACAGCGCTGTAGTGGTGCGTACTGCCAAAGGCATTCGCCGCGGCGACGGCTCGCTCGTTAAATTCGATGGCAACGCAGCCGTGTTGCTCAATGCAAAGTTGGAGCCTATTGGCACCCGCATCTTCGGCCCAGTCACGCGTGAATTGCGTACTGAGAAGTTCATGAAGATCGTGTCTTTGGCTCCTGAAGTTCTGTAAGGACTAGCCCATGAACAAGATTCGTAAAGGCGACCAAGTCATCGTTCTCGCTGGACGTGACAAGGGCAAGCGTGGCGTTGTGTCGCTGCGCAAAGACGACAGCCACTTATTGGTTGAAGGCATTAATCTGGTGAAAAAACACACCAAGCCCAACCCCATGGCGGGTTCGCAGGGTGGCATCGTTGAAAAAACCATGCCGATTCACCAGTCCAACGTGGCAATCTACAACGCCACTACCGGTCGTGCAGACCGCGTGGGCATCAAGGTTCTGGCTGACGGCAGCAAAGTGCGTGTCTTCAAGTCCAGCGGCGAAGAAATTAAGGTGGCATAAACATGGCACGTCTACAACAACACTACCGCGAAAAACTCGTTCCTGAGTTGACAGCCAAGTTTGGCTACAAGTCACCCATGGAAGTGCCGCGTTTAACCAAAATCACTCTGAATATGGGTGTCAGCGAGGCCGTAGCCGATAAAAAGGTAATGGACAGCGCTGTCGGCGACTTGACCAAAATCGCAGGCCAAAAGCCTGTCGTGACCAAGGCCAAAAAAGCGATCGCTGGTTTCAAAATCCGCGAGCAACAACCTATTGGTTGCATGGTCACCTTGCGTGGCGTGCAGATGTATGAATTCCTCGACCGCTTCGTGACCATCGCGTTGCCCCGCGTGCGTGACTTCCGTGGTATCTCCGGTCGTGCCTTTGATGGCCGCGGTAACTACAACATCGGCGTAAAAGAGCAAATTATTTTCCCTGAGATTGAGTACGACAAAGTCGACGCACTGCGCGGCCTCAACATCAGCATTACCACGACAGCCAAAACAGACGACGAGTGCAAAGCACTGCTCGCTGGCTTTCGTTTCCCGTTCAAGAACTGAGGTGACACGTGGCTAAAGTAGCTTTGATCGAACGCGAACTCAAACGCGACAGACTGGTAGCAAAGTACGCAGCAAAGCATGCGGAACTCAAAGCCATCGCAGGCGACGCAAAACGCAGCGATGAAGAGCGTGCGGCTGCACGTCTCGGCTTGCAAAAACTACCCCGTAACGCAAACCCCACCCGTCAACGCAACCGTTGTGAAATCACCGGTCGCCCACGCGGAACATTCCGCCAATTTGGCCTCGGCCGCGCCAAGATCCGTGAACTTGCCTTCCAAGGCAACATTCCCGGCATCACCAAGGCCAGCTGGTAATCGGGCAGGAGATATTCAATGAGCATGAGTGACCCAATCGCCGATTTGCTGACACGCATTCGCAATGCGCAAATGGTGGCAAAACCTACCGTCATGGTGCCTTCTTCTAAGGTCAAGATTGCCATCGCGCAAGTCTTGAAAGAAGAGGGATACATCGATGGATTCCAAGTCAAACAAGACGCTGGCAAAAGCGAACTTGAGATTTCTCTCAAGTACTACGCTGGCCGTCCAGTGATCGAGCGTATCGAACGCGTCAGCCGTCCTGGCTTGCGCGTCTACAAAGGCTGCGATGCCATTCCTACCGTGATGAACGGCTTGGGCGTGGCTATCGTGACAACGCCAAAAGGCGTGATGACAGATCGCAAAGCGCGCGCTACCGGTGTCGGTGGCGAAGTGCTCTGCTACGTCGCTTAAACCAACATAAGGAGATATACACATGTCCCGTGTTGGAAAAATGCCAGTCACCGTGCCACAAGGTGTGGACGTGACGATCGACGCATCACAAATTAGCGTCAAAGGTACCGGCGGTACCCTGACGATGCCTACTAACGCGTTAGTCACTATTGCTAACAACGCTGGTTCTGTCACTTTCATCGCTTCAAACGATTCTCGCCAAGCAGACGCCATGAGCGGAACTTTGCGCCAGTTGTTTAACAACATGGTGATCGGCGTGTCTAAAGGCTTCGAGAAGAAGCTGTTGTTAGTCGGTGTGGGCTACAAAGCCCAAGCCAGCGGTGCCAAGCTCAACCTAGCGGTTGGTTTCTCGCATCCTGTTGACAAACAAATGCCCGCTGGCATCAAGGTGGAAACACCTGCTCCTACCGAGATCATCATCAAAGGTGCTGATCGCCAACGCGTAGGCCAAGTGGCTGCTGAGATTCGTGCGATCCGTCCCCCTGAGCCTTACAAAGGCAAGGGCATCCGTTATTCGGATGAAAAGATCACGATCAAAGAAACCAAGAAGAAATAAGGAGCTGCAATATGTTGACCAAAAAAGAGCAGCGACTGCGCAGATCGCGTCAAACCCGTATCCGTATCGCCAACCAAGGCGTGGCTCGTTTGACCGTCAGCCGTACCAATCTTCACATCTACGCCAGCGTGATTTCTGGTTGTGGTACCAAAATTATTGCTGCTGCCTCCACCGCAGAAGCAGACGTTCGCAAGTCATTGGGCGCGACTGGCAAAGGCGGCAACGTCAATGCAGCGCAAATCATTGGCAAGCGCATTGCTGAAAAAGCAAAAGCCGCAGGCGTTGAAAAAGTAGCGTTTGACCGTGCTGGCTTCGCCTACCACGGCCGCGTAAAGGCTCTGGCCGACGCAGCCCGCGAAGCAGGCTTGCAGTTCTGATCGAACAAGAATTGGAAAACACACATGGCTAAATTACAAGCAAACACCAAAACCGACGGACCAGAAGACGGTCTGAAGGAAAAAATGATCGCGGTCAACCGCGTCACCAAAGTGGTGAAGGGTGGACGTATTCTCGGCTTCGCCGCATTGACAGTCGTTGGCGACAACGATGGCCGCGTCGGCATGGGCAAAGGCAAATCGAAAGAAGTGCCAGCAGCCGTGCAAAAGGCGATGGAAGAAGCCCGCCGCAACATGATGAAAGTGTCCTTGAAGAACGGCACGATTCACCACACGGTGCACGGTCGCCACGGCGCCGCTAACGTGATGATGATTCCCGCACCTAAGGGTACCGGCATCATTGCAGGCGGTCCTATGCGCGCAGTGTTCGAAGTGATGGGTATCACCGACATCGTGGCGAAAAGCCATGGCACTTCTAATCCCTACAACATGGTTCGCGCCACCTTGGACGCATTGAAAAATTCCACCACGGCTTCTGAAGTAGCAGCCAAGCGTGGCAAGAACGTCGAAGACATCTTCGCCTGATATCGGAGCATTCGATGAGCACATCTGCACAACCAACCGTCAAAATCCAATTGGTGCGTAGCCCCATTGGTACCAAAGAGTCGCACCGCGCCACTGTCCGTGGCTTGGGTCTTCGCAAACTCAACTCTGTGAGTGAGTTGCAAGACACACCCGCTGTGCGCGGCATGATCAACAAGATCAGTTACCTGGTCAAAGTCCTCTAAAGGTCCGCTATGGAACTCAATGACATCCAACATGCACCTGGTGCAAAACACGCCAAGCGTCGCGTCGGTCGCGGTATTGGTTCGGGCTTAGGCAAAACTGCCGGCCGTGGCCACAAAGGCCAAAAATCACGTGCAGGCGGCTACCACAAAGTCGGCTTCGAAGGCGGTCAAATGCCTTTGCAACGTCGCTTGCCCAAGCGCGGTTTCAAATCCACTACTTTGAAGTACAACGCTGAAGTCACATTGGCAGCGCTCGAGCAACTTGGCGAAGCCGAAGTCAATATCTTGACTTTGAAAACCGCTGGCTTGGTCGCTTCGATTGCCAAAGTGGTCAAGGTCATAAAGACTGGCGAGATCAAAAAAGCAGTCAAGCTCAACGGCATTGGCGCAACCGCCGCTGCCAAAGCCGCCATCGAGGCCGCTGGCGGCTCGGTTAATTAATTTCATTTAGAGACAAGCACGTGGCTACCTCAACAACTGGCAACAACGACAAGTTTGGCGACCTACGTCGCCGTCTTGTCTTTTTGCTATTGGCGTTGGTGGTCTATCGTGTTGGCGCGCATATTCCAGTTCCTGGAATTGACCCGAATCAATTGCAACAACTCTTCAAAGGCCAGCAAGGCGGCATTTTGAGTTTGTTCAATATGTTCTCTGGTGGTGCTTTGTCACGCTTTACGGTTTTCGCTTTGGGCATCATGCCCTACATCTCTGCGTCCATCATCATGCAGTTGCTCACCTATGTGTTGCCAACGCTGGAGCAGTTGAAAAAAGAAGGCGAAGCAGGGCGTCGCAAAATTACGCAATACACGCGCTACGGCACCTTAGGTTTGGCCTTGTTCCAGTCCATGGGTATCTCGATTGCTCTAGAAGCATCGGCTGGTTTGGTGAACCAACCCGGTATGGCGTTTCGTTTGACCGCCATGCTCACGCTTAC
>JBBAOY010000024.1:0-5509 GCA_040401095.1 Limnohabitans sp. | reverse complement strand
CGCAAGATTTTGGTGAACTACGCACGTAGACAAGTCGGCAACAAGGTGTATGGCGGTCAGTCATCTCACTTGCCACTGAAGCTCAACATGGCGGGTGTCATTCCTCCCATCTTTGCTTCTTCCATCATTTTGTTACCAGCTACGGTGGTGAGCTGGTTTAGTTCGGGCGACAGCATGCTGTGGCTCAAAGATATTTCTGCTGCTTTGGCACCAGGACAGCCTGTGTATGTGATGTTGTACGCAGCTGCCATTGTGTTTTTCTGCTTTTTCTACACGGCCTTGGTTTTTAACAGCCGTGAAACTGCAGACAACCTGAAAAAAAGCGGCGCGTTTGTTCCTGGTATTCGTCCAGGGGACCAAACCGCCAAATACATTGACAAAATTTTGGTGCGCTTGACTTTAGTCGGCGCGATCTACATCACCTTTGTGTGCTTGTTGCCAGAGTTCTTGATTTTGAAATACAACGTTCCTTTCTATTTCGGCGGCACATCGTTGCTCATTATTGTGGTGGTCACTATGGACTTTATGTCCCAAGTGCAAAACTACATGATGAGCCAGCAATATGACTCGCTGCTAAAGAAAGCAAGTTTTAAAACAACGCTTGGTTAAGTCCAGGCACAACGGGTTTTAGGAGAGTGAAATGAGAGTTTCGGCTTCGGTCAAAAAAATTTGCCGCAACTGTAAAGTCATCCGACGCAAAGGCGTTGTGCGCGTGATCTGTACGGATCCACGCCACAAGCAGCGTCAGGGTTGATTGAACTGCATTAAAGAGGACGCATATGGCACGTATCGCTGGCATTAATATTCCGCCACACAAGCACACTGAAATTGGCTTAACCGCCATTTTCGGTATTGGTCGCACACGCGCTCGCAAAATTTGCGAAGCTTGCGGCATTGACTACGCAAAAAAGATCAAAGATCTGAATGACTCGGATTTAGAAAAAATCCGCGACCAGATCGCTGGTATCACCATCGAAGGTGACTTGCGTCGTGAAACCACCATGAACATCAAGCGTTTGATGGACATCGGTTGCTACCGTGGTTTCCGTCATCGCCGTGGCTTGCCCATGCGCGGTCAACGCACACGCACCAATGCCCGCACACGCAAGGGTCCGCGCAAAGCAGCGCAGGCGCTGAAAAAATAATTGGATTGAGGCACTCACATGGCTAAAGCACCTACAAATAGCGCCGCACAACGCGTTCGCAAAAAAGTCCGCAAGAACATTGCTGACGGCATTGCGCACGTGCACGCATCGTTTAACAACACCATCATCACCATCACCGACCGCCAAGGCAACGCATTGTCATGGGCATCGTCGGGTGGTCAAGGTTTCAAGGGCTCACGCAAGTCCACGCCATTTGCAGCACAAGTTGCTTCTGAAGTGGCAGGCCGTGCAGCTGTTGACCAAGGCATCAAGAACCTGGACGTTGAAATCAAAGGCCCAGGTCCTGGCCGCGAATCTTCTGTGCGTGCATTAGCCGCATTGGGTATTCGCATCAATTCGATTGCTGATGTGACACCGGTACCGCACAACGGTTGCCGTCCACAAAAGCGTCGTCGTATCTAAGCGTTCGCGCTTAATAAACCAAAGCCCACCGCCACTGGTTACGACCAGCGGCTCCTCACTTTTAGTGAGCAGATGATCAGAGAAGGAAATTCAAGTGGCACGTTACTTAGGCCCCAAAGCCAAACTATCCCGTCGTGAAGGCACGGATTTGTTCTTAAAGAGCGCTCGTCGCTCGATTGCAGACAAATCTAAGTTCGACACCAAACCTGGCCAACACGGCCGCACTTCTGGACAGCGCACATCAGACTTCGGTTTGCAGTTGCGCGAAAAGCAGAAAGTCAAACGCATGTACGGTGTGTTGGAACGTCAGTTCCGCCGCTACTTTGCACAAGCCGACCAGAAAAAAGGCAACACCGGTGCAAACCTGTTGTTCATTTTGGAATCGCGTTTGGACAATGTGGTCTACCGCATGGGCTTTGGCTCCACTCGCGCAGAAGCCCGTCAATTGGTCTCACACAAAGCAATCACCGTCAACGGCAACCAAGTGAACATTCCGTCTTACTTGGTCAAAGCAGGTGACATCATCGCCGTGCGCGAGAAGTCTAAAAAACAAGGCCGTGTGCTCGAAGCTCTGGAATTGGCAAAACAAGTTGGCATGCCAGCTTGGGTCGAAGTCAATGTCGACAAAGCGGAAGGTACTTTCAAGAAATCACCTGACCGTGACGAGTTCGCAGCCGACATCAACGAATCGTTGATCGTCGAACTTTATTCGCGTTAATTCAGGCTGAAGTCTTCAGCCGAACGCACCCCATGCAGTGTTTCGATGTTGCGTGGTTCCAGACAACCTGCCTTACCGGTGTAACGAGCCGGGGGTATTGAGAGGAAATCTGAATGCAGACTAATTTGTTGAAACCAAAAAATATCCACGTTGAGCAAATCGGCCACAACCGTGCCAAAGTGACCCTAGAGCCTTTTGAGCGTGGCTATGGCCACACCTTGGGTAACGCCTTGCGCCGCGTGTTGTTGTCCTCTATGGTCGGCTATGCCGTGACGGAAGTCACCATCGCTGGCGTAGTGCACGAGTACTCATCCATCGACGGCGTGCAAGAAGACGTCGTCAACATTTTGTTGAACCTCAAAGGCGTGGTCTTCAAGTTGCACAACCGCGACGAAGTCACTTTGAGCTTGCGCAAAGACGGCGAAGGTGCCGTGACTGCTGCTGACATCCAAACACCACATGACGTTGAAATTATCAACCCAGGTCACGTGATCGCCAACTTGTCACAAGGCGGCAAGATTGACATCCAGTTGAAAGTTGAAACTGGCCGTGGCTATGTGCCCGGAACTGTGCGTCGTTATGGCGAAGAGCCCAGCAAATCGATCGGTCGCATTGTGTTGGACGCATCGTTCTCCCCTGTGAGCCGTGTCAGCTACAGCGTTGAAAACGCACGTGTTGAGCAGCGTACCGATTTGGACCGCTTGGTCATGGAAATCGAAACCAACGGTGCCATTACTGCAGAAGACGCAGTGCGCGCTTCTTCCAAAATCTTGGTGGAACAACTTGCTGTGTTCGCACAGTTAGAAGGCGACCAAATCTCCAGCCTGATGGCCGAAGCCCCACGTGGCAATCAAAACTACGATCCTATTTTGTTGCGCCCTGTCGACGAATTGGAACTCACCGTGCGTTCTGCCAACTGCCTCAAAGCTGAGGACATTTTCTACATCGGTGACCTGATTCAGCGCACTGAAAACGAGTTGCTCAAGACCCCTAACTTGGGTCGTAAGTCACTCAACGAAATCAAAGAAGTTTTGGCTTCACGTGGTTTGACCTTGGGCATGAAACTCGAGAACTGGCCACCTGCAGGCTTAGAGCGCCGCTGATCGCTTTATCAGCATAAAGAAGACTCCGTCACCTGGCCGTACCTGATACGGCGGCCGGCAAAAAACATAAGGAAACACCATGCGTCACGGACACGGACTAAGAAAACTCAACCGCACCAGCGAACACCGCTTAGCGATGTTGCGCAATATGATGAACTCGCTCATTGAACACGAGGCCATTAAAACTACTTTGCCTAAGGCCAAAGAATTGCGTCGCGTCATCGAACCGATGATCACCTTGGCCAAAGAAGCCACTGTGGCTAATCGCCGTTTGGCCTTCAACCGTTTGCGCGACCGCGATAGCGTCGTCAAATTGTTCAACGAACTCGGACCACGTTACAAAGCACGTCCAGGCGGCTACACACGTATTTTGAAAATGGGCTTTCGCGTAGGCGATAACGCACCCATGGCTTTTGTTGAATTAGTGGATCGTCCTGAAATACAAGACGTCAGTACTAGCGAAACAAGCGCTTCTTAAGGTACACTAATCCTCTTGTCGCGCGATGGAGCAGCCTGGTAGCTCGTTGGGCTCATAACCCAAAGGTCGGAGGTTCAAATCCTCCTCGCGCAACCACTTTAAATGCCCGCTGTTTCAGCGGGCATTTTTCTTGGAGCGTGTGCATTGAAATGTCTAGTTTATAAAAACAGTCCTTTGTTATCGCGCGCACAATCACACCATGCTCTACAAATTCAAATCGAAAGCAACTGCAGACCTCATCATGCTCGAGCCCAATGGCAAGCAGATCTTGCGCATCATTGGTAAAGAGTCTGCAATAAAAGGTATTGTGGAAGTTGCAGAAATGCCGCAAGCCATAGAGGCTTTGCGTAACGCAGTGCAACAAGAGGAAGACAGACAGGCGCAGGTAAATGCACAAAATGCAAAAGACGCAGAAGATAAAAAAGATTTAAAAAGTACAACTGCTACTGGACAAGAACGGCCAGTCAGCTTAAGACAACGCGCAGCCCCATTCATAGAGATGCTGCAACGCGCGCACAAAGCTGGCAAAGACGTCGTCTGGGGCGCATAAGGTGCCAGCACCACACGCCTACGAAGCGCTGACCCCTGATGTAGTGCTAGACGCTTTGTCAGACATAGGCCTTGCAGTGGACGGCAGGTTAATGGCCTTGAGTTCCTATGAGAACCGCGTCTACCAAGTCATGCTCGATGATGACCAAGCGTTGGTAGCCAAGTTTTATAGACCAGAGCGTTGGAGCGATGCGCAAATACTAGAAGAACACGCATTCGCCGCAGAGTTGATGGCTGAAGAAATTCCAGTGGTTGGTCCATTGGTTCTGAATGGCAATACTTTGCACCACGCCGCTGGCTTTGCGTTCAGCGTGAGCCCACGTAGAGGTGGGCGTATGCCCGAGTTGGATGACGAAGAAGTGCTGGAGTGGGTAGGGCGTTTCATTGCGCGCATACACAGCGTGGGACAGAATCAGACTTTTGCAACGCGACCCACTTTGAACTTGCAAACCTTTGCAGTCGATTCACGTGATTGGCTTTTAGAAAACAACATGATTGCGTTAGACCAACAGTCCACTTGGACTTCTTGGTGTGACAAAGCGATCGGTATTGCGAAAGACGTTTTTGCAGAACATCCAAGCCAGCTAATTCGCCTGCATGGCGATTGCCATCCTGGCAATATCTTATGGACGCCAACAGACCAAGCCAATGGAGGCCCGCATTTCGTGGACTTGGATGATGCGCGTATGGGGCCTGCTATTCAAGACTTGTGGATGCTTATCAGTGGTGATAGAAAACAGCAAACCTACCAACTGAGCGTCTTGTTATACGGCTACGAGCAAATGCGTGAACTCAATCGCTCGGAATTAGCGTTGATCGAGCCTTTGCGCACATTGCGTTTAATCCACTACAGCGCATGGTTAGCAAGACGCCGGGATGACCCGGCGTTTGTGCAGCATTTTTCATGGTTTGGCAGCAGCGACTATTGGGCTGGCCAAATTCATATGCTCGAAGAACAATGCGAGGCTATGCAAGCGCCCGCATTGGTGGTTTAAACGAGCAAAGCATTCACCCGCTTCACATAAGCAGCGGGGTCTTCAGGCAAGCCACCTTCGGCGAGCAAGGCTTGGTCAAACAAGATGTGCGCCAAATC
>JBBAOY010000023.1:0-35988 GCA_040401095.1 Limnohabitans sp. | reverse complement strand
GTGCTTGGGGCACGTTATCCAATATCCATTGCAATTTGGTTCCAGAAAAATAGGCATCAATCACTAAGCCTGTTTTGGATTGCACCAGCTTGTCGTGTCCTTCTTGGCGCAACTTGGCGCATTGAGGTGCTGAGCGCCGGTCTTGCCAAACAATTGCGTTGTAAATGGGTTGACCGGTTTTACGGTTCCACACCACAGTGGTTTCACGCTGGTTGCTAATCCCAACGCAAGCAATATCCGTAGCGAGGATATTGGCATTTTTTAAAGCCGATCGCATGGTCGCGAGTTGGTTAGACCAAATCTCAAGTGGGTCATGCTCAACCCAGCTCGGTTGGGGGTAAATTTGTCGAAGCTCTTGTTGGGCCATGCCGACGATGTGTCCGTCACGCGCAAACACAATACTGCGCGAACTAGAGGTGCCTTGGTCAAGTGCAAGAAGATATTTCACGGCGATTACAAATTTCCTAATAGGTTGTGAGTTTAGAGATTAATTGAGATGGAACTATCTATCAAAGTGGAGACTGTTTTGACATCAGAACAAATCCATAATCCACAGTTAGCAGCATTCAAGACTTTGGCACAAAGTTATTCGCTACCAACTTCACATTGATCCAAAAACAACTCCAACCTTGGCAAGTCATCACCGGCGGTATGTGTGGTTTGGTATTGACTATTGGTCTTGCCCGATTTGCATACACACCGTTGTTGCCAAGTCTTCAAGCGCAAACAGGACTCAATGACGCCAACGCGGGTGTCTTAGCAGCAATCAACTACGCGGGTTATATGTCCGGCGCCGTTGCCGTAGCTTGGATCGACAACGTGCGCTGGCGGCATTGGCTCTACAGCGTGGGGCTTTGGATGGCCTTGATTACCACCGCGTTGATGGCGGTTGCACCATCATTTGGCATTTGGGCCGTGTCACGCTATGTGGGCGGCTTGTGCGGTGCAGCGGGAATGTTGATGGGCTCTGGTTTGGTGTTGGGTTGGTTGATGCGCAATGGCCAACGTCCCGAATTGGGTTTGCATTTTGTTGGCATTGGTTTGGGTATCGTGGTAACTGCAATTGGAGCTTGGGGGCTCACCATGTTATGGCCAAGTTGGGATGCCCAATGGCTTGCCTTCGCTTGCATTGGCTTGGTTTTTTTATGGCCTGCTTGGTCTTGGCGGCCGCCAGCGCCTGAGACGATCACTGAATCTTCTTTGAAAGCCAGCACGCCACCAACAATTCCCGCAAGATGGTTTTGGACCATGCTCGCAAGTTACTTCGCTGCGGGTTGGGGGTTTGTGATTAGCGCTACTTTCACCGTCGCGATTGTGGAGCGCGAACCTCTTTTGGCTGGGCAAGGCCACCTAGCGTGGGCGATGGTCGGCTTTGCTGCCATGCCTGCGGTATTTGTGTGGGATCGTGTGGCGCGTTTAGTGGGCGATAAGAGTGCACTACTCATTGCCTTTGGTTTGCAAACATTGTCTGTGTTGATGCCTGCTGCTTCTGGTTCTATGTGGGCTGCGATGGCAGGTGCTGTTGGCTACGGTGCGACCTTCATTGGCATTGTGAGTTTGACACTGGCCATGGTCGGACGTTTGTCACCCAACAATCCGGGCAAAGCGATGGCGCGATTTACTTTGGGATATGGCGCTGCACAAATGATTGCTCCAGTTGTGGCTGGTTATATGGCGCAATCATCAGGATCATTTCACGGAGCGCTATGGGTCACTGCAGTTGTCATGGCGCTAGGAATGGCCGTGTTGGCCACGCTGCCAAAGATAGAAAAAACGGATTAGATAAAGCTGCCTAATTTTTAGAGCCATCAGAGTTGGAACTGTTGTCCACTCTGCGCGCGCCAGTAAAACGGCTTAACCAATAAGACTGGCGCATATCTTCCACTTTTACCTGTTTGCCAGGGCGCGGTGAATGGATAAATTTGTTATCACCCACGTAGATGCCCACGTGGCTGAAGGTTTGGCGCATGGTGTTGAAGAACACCAAGTCGCCTGGCTGCAAATCTTTTTTGTCTATTTTTTCAGTGGCATCCGCTTGTTCGCGTGCGCTACGGGGCAAGACCTTACCCAAAGTTTGTTCGTACATGGATCGGACAAAACCGCTGCAATCAAAGCCGTTGTCGTCGGAGCCACCGCGGCGGTAAGGAACGCCTAAAAACCCCATGGCATTCATAACCAAATCAGAGGCTTTGTTGCTGACGTTTTGGCTTACTTTGGAAATCTTGGTTATGAAGCCACTGTCGGAAAGATAGATTTCTAAATCGTCAGAAGACGAACTGTTAGGCGCTGCATGCGCACTAACCATACAACAGACGATAAGGAGATGGCGAAACTTCATAAGCGCACGATTATAGTGCGGTAGTAATGCACGATACTCGTGTTTACTTTGCGCAACCACCTGTTTCATTTCACTTTCGCCCACTTATGTTGATTGATGACCAAGAATCCCAGCTCGTTTTGGTGGATTACCAAGAGCGGTTAATGCCAGCCATTTTTGAGGCAGAGTCTGTATTACAAAATGCGAAGCGGTTGGCACAAGCAGCGCAGTGGATGGAAGTTCCTGTTTGGGGAACTGAGCAAAACCCAGAAAAGCTGGGCGCAATGCCCAGTGACGTGCGGCAATTTTGCCGTTCAGTTTTACCCAAAATGAGTTTCAGTGCATGTGCGGATGGTTTGATCGAATGGCTCAAGCCACCAACGCGCAACGCGCAAGCAGGGAATGCCCGAAGCTTGCCCAAGCATTTACAAAAAAAACCTGAACCTGAATCAGCACGACAAACTATTATTTTGGGTGGAGTCGAAGCGCATATTTGTTTGCTTCAAACAGCGCTAGATCTACTCGAACAAGAATTTGAAGTTTATATAGTGACCGACGCCTGTAGTTCGCGCACCGAACGTAACCGCGATGCAGCTTTCGATCGATTGGCCGGCATGGGCGCAGAACTGGTGACGACTGAAATGGTGCTGTTCGAATGGCTGCGCAGCGCTGAATCGGATGCCTTTAGAGAGATACAAGCGCTTATTAAATAGGTAAAAAGGCAAGCTTTGCGCTAAGTCAGTTTCTTGCAAGTCCTTCCTGCTCATAATTGAAAGATTACTAAATGTTGTTGGGGGACATCCATGGGTTCTTTTGCGCAGTTTCACAAGCGTTCCATCGCCGATCGCGACAATTTTTGGGCTGAACAAGCCAAGTCAGTAGATTGGCAAACCCAACCCGAACAGATCTGCGATTACTCCAATCCGCCATTTGCCAAGTGGTTCCTTGGCGGCACTACCAATTTGTGCCACAACGCAATCGACAGACACCTCAAAGACCGTGGTGACCAAGCCGCACTGATTTTTGTGTCTACGGAAACAGACCAAGAAAAAACCTACACCTACAAAGACTTGCACAAGGAAGTGCAACGTATGGCCGCCATTCTGCAAAGCTTTGGCGTGGTCAAAGGCGACCGTGTTTTGATTTACATGCCCATGATTGCCGAGGCCTCGTTTGCCATGTTGGCGTGTGCGCGCATTGGCGCGATTCACTCCGTGGTGTTTGGCGGATTCGCCTCACATTCATTAGCAACACGCATCGAAGATGCAACGCCCAAAGTGATCATCAGTGCCGACGCCGGATCGCGCGGTGGCAAGGTCGTCGCTTATAAACCGTTGTTGGACGAAGCCATCAGCTTATCGAGCCACAAGCCTAAAGCGGTCTTGATGGTCGATCGCCATTTGTCTGAATTCGCTAGTGTGGCAGGGCGTGATTTTGACTACGCGCAAGAGCGCGAAAAACATTTCAATACCCAAGTGCCTTGCGAGTGGGTCGAATCGACGCACCCTAGTTACACCCTCTATACATCTGGCACGACTGGAAAGCCAAAAGGCGTGCAACGCGACACAGGTGGCTACGCAGTGGCCTTGGCCAACAGCATTCCGAATATTTTTCAAGGCAAGCCAGGTGAAACCTTTTTCTGCACTAGCGATATTGGTTGGGTGGTAGGACACAGTTACATCATCTACGGGCCGCTGATTGGCGGCATGGCCACGATTCTTTACGAGGGCCTTCCGATTCGCCCCGACGGCGGCATCTGGTGGAGCCTGGTCGAGAAGTACAAGGTCAGCGTTATGTTTAGCGCGCCCACTGCGATTCGTGTTTTGAAAAAGCAAGACCCTGCTTTACTTAGTAAATACAACTTGTCTTCTTTGAAAGCCTTGTTCTTGGCGGGTGAGCCTTTGGATGAGCCCACAGCCAAATGGATTTCAGAAGGCTTGGGCGGCACGCCCATCATTGACAACTATTGGCAAACAGAAACAGGCTGGCCCATCCTCACTATTTGTAACGGCGTAGAAAAAGCCCCTAGCAAATTTGGTTCGCCTGGTAAAGCCGTGTATGGCTATGACGTCAAACTAGTAGACGACCAAACGGGAGAAGAACTCACGGGCGCAAATCAAAAAGGCGTGTTAACCATCGAAGGCCCATTGCCTCCCGGCAATTTACAAACGGTGTGGGGTGACAACGCACGATTTGTAAATACCTATTGGAAAACAGTACCTAACAAAATGGTCTACAACACGTTTGACTGGGCAGTGCGTGATGAAGATGGTTACTTCTTCATCCTTGGACGCACCGACGATGTGATCAATGTTGCTGGGCATCGCTTAGGAACACGCGAGATTGAAGAAAGCATTTCTAGCCACCCCAATATTGCGGAAGTCGCTGTGGTCGGTGTGGCAGACCAACTTAAAGGCCAAGTGGCGATGGCATTCGCCATTGCCAAAGACGCTTCTGCCCTAGGCGATGCTGCTGCCCGTTTGAAGCTAGAAGGCGAAGTGATGAAGGTGGTGGACAACCAACTAGGTGGAGTGGCGCGTCCCGCACGTGTGTTTTTTGTCAGTGCTTTGCCTAAAACACGCAGTGGCAAATTACTGCGCCGCGCGATTCAAGCCGTTTGCGAAAAAAAAGACCCAGGCGACTTGACAACTATGGACGATCCGCTTGCCTTAAAGCAGATCCAAGACGTGATTGGGTGAACTTCAAATTTCACAAAATCGTCTTTTAACTACAGCAGACTAGTCTTTTCAGCGACTTCGGTGGCACAATGGTGGGTGATTGGGGTTCATACAACCTCTCTCGCTTCCGCCATCCGGTTCAGCCGTGTCGCGGTGGGTTTTTTCAACCAGCTAATGTTTCCTGAAGGGAAACGGAGGTCAGCGCAATGTCACAGACATCAGTCTATCAAGCCTATTCGGCTAACACTTATTTGTTCGGCGGAAACGCCCCGTACGTCGAAGAGATGTACGAAAACTATCTCTCCAACCCCGGCAGCGTTCCAGATTCTTGGCGCGAGTACTTTGATGCTTTGCAGCACGTTCCCGCAGTGGACGGCAGCAATGCCAAAGACGTGGCCCACCTTCCCGTCATCAATGCGTTTGCCGAGCGTGCCAAAGCCGGTGGCACCCGCGTGGTCATGGCCAGTGCCGATGCCGAAATGGGTCGCAAGCGTACCGCCGCGCAGCAGCTGATTGCCGCTTATCGCAACGTGGGCCAACGTTGGGCCGACCTTGATCCCCTCAAACGCACCGAGCGTCCACCCATTCCAGACCTAGACCCAGCTTTCTATGGGTTTACCGACGCAGACCAAGAAACCGTGTTCGACACCAGCAACACGTTCTTTGGCAAAAACAGCATGTCATTGCGTGAGTTGCTCAACGCCTTGCGTGAAACCTATTGCGGCACCTTAGGTGCTGAATACATGTATGCCACGGACCAAGCAGAAAAGCGTTGGTGGCAAGAAAAGCTTGAATCAATTCGTAGCAAACCCAATTTCAACGCTGAGAAGAAAAAACACATCTTGGAGCGATTAACCGCCGCCGAAGGCCTTGAGCGCTTCTTACACACCAAATACGTTGGCCAAAAACGTTTCTCTCTGGAGGGCGGTGAGAGCTTTATTGCCGCCATGGACGAGTTGATCCATAAGGCCAGCGCACAAGGCGTGCAAGAAATCGTGATTGGCATGGCCCACCGCGGTCGTTTGAATGTGTTGGTTAACACCATGCGCAAATTGCCTGCTGATTTGTTTGCAGAGTTTGACCACACCGCGCCGGAAGATTTGCCAGCCGGTGACGTGAAATACCACCAAGGCTTTAGCTCGGATGTCAGTACCGCCGGCGGTCCTGTGCATTTGTCTTTGGCGTTCAACCCCTCGCATCTTGAAATCGTGAATCCCGTAGTCGAGGGCTCGGTGCGCGCCCGTATGGACCGCCGCGCCGACCCCCATGGTTCACAAGTGCTACCGGTCTTGGTGCATGGCGATGCAGCGTTTGGCGGCCAAGGCGTGAACCAAGAAACTTTTGCATTGGCGCAAACACGTGGTTATTCCACGGGCGGCACGGTGCACATCATCATCAACAACCAAATCGGTTTCACTACCTCGGACCCGCGCGATATGCGCTCTAGCGTGTTCTGTACCGACATCGTCAAGATGGTGGAAGCGCCTGTGTTGCATGTGAACGGTGATGATCCTGAGGCCGTAGTACTCGCCACCCAAATGGCTCTGGACTACCGCATGACGTTCAAAAAAGACGTGGTGCTAGACATCGTGTGTTTCCGTAAATTGGGGCATAACGAGCAAGACACCCCTGCATTGACCCAGCCGTTGATGTACAAAAAAATTGCGGCCCATCCTGGCACCCGTAAATTGTTTGCTGACAAATTGGCCACGCAAGGCTTTGGTGACTCGCTAGGTGACGATATGGTCAAAGCCTATCGTGCTGCACTAGACGCTGGTAAACACACGGAAGACCCTGTGTTGACCAACTTCAAAACCAAATACACCGTTGACTGGGCGCCTTATTTAGGCAAAAAGTGGACCGATGCTGGTGAGACTTCCATCCCCATGTCGGAGTGGAAGCGTTTGGCTGAAAAAATCACCACGATTCCCTCCACCGTCACACCACACCAATTGGTGAAAAAAGTGTATGACGATCGCGCTGCTATGGGCCGTGGCGACACCCCAGTTGATTGGGGCATGGGCGAGCACATGGCCTTCGCTTCTTTGGTGGCTAGTGGTTATCCCGTGCGCCTGTCAGGCGAAGACTGCGGACGCGGCACCTTCACCCACCGCCATGCTGTGATCCATGACCAAAACCGTGAGAAGTGGGACACAGGTACCTATGTCGCGTTGCAAAACGTGGCAGAGAACCAAGCCCCATTTGTAGCAATTGACTCCATCTTGTCTGAAGAGGCTGTGCTGGGTTTCGAATACGGCTACGCCTCCAACGATCCCAGCACTTTGGTGGTGTGGGAAGCACAGTTCGGCGACTTTGCCAACGGCGCGCAAGTGGTGATCGACCAATTCATCGCTTCTGGCGAAGTGAAGTGGGGTCGTGTCAATGGCTTAACGCTGATGTTGCCCCATGGCTACGAGGGTCAAGGCCCTGAGCATAGTTCTGCACGACTAGAGCGCTTTATGCAATTGGCCGCCGATACCAATATGCAAATTGTTCAGCCCACAACAGCCAGCCAAATCTTCCACGTCTTGCGTCGCCAAATGGTGCGTGATTTACGCAAGCCGCTCATTATCTTCACGCCAAAGTCGTTGCTGCGTAACAAAGATGCAACCTCGCCAGTATCAGAGTTTGTCAAGGGCAGTTTCCAAACCATCATTCCTGAGAACAAAGCGATCAAGGCAGACAAGGTCAAACGCATTTTGGTGTGTTCTGGCAAGGTCTATTACGACTTGGTCAAGAAGCGGGAAGAAAATGGTGCAGACGACGTGGCCATTCTGCGTGCCGAGCAGTTGTATCCCTTCCCACACAAAGCGTTCGCTGCGGAACTGAAAAAATATCCCAACGCCACGGATTTGGTCTGGACACAAGACGAACCCCAAAACCAAGGTGCTTGGTTTTTCGTGCAGCACTACATCCACGAGAACATGAGCGCCGGTCAGCGTCTTGGTTACTCAGGTCGTGCAGCGTCTGCATCGCCTGCTGTGGGTTACTCACACCTGCACCAAGAACAGCAAAAAGCTTTGGTCGATGGCGCGTTCGCCAAGATCAAGGGCTTTGTGCTCAGCAAATAAATATATTTAGAAATATTACGAAAGATTTGTATGGCCATCGTTGAAGTGAAAGTTCCTCAGTTATCTGAGTCAGTGGCTGAAGCCACCATGTTGCAATGGAAAAAGAAAGTGGGCGATTCTGTCGCTGCTGACGAAATTCTCATTGAAATCGAAACCGACAAAGTGGTGCTTGAAGTGCCAGCCCCTTCAGCCGGTGTTTTGTCTGAAATATTGGTAGCCGATGCCGGAACAGTGGTTGCTGAGCAATTGATCGCACGTATTGATACAGATGGCAAAGTTGCCGCGGCTGCACCTGCAACCGCTACTGCTAAGGCTGCTGCACCTGCTTCTGCTCCAGCGGCGCAAGCCAGTTCACCAGCATCCAACAGCATGGCAGGTGTGGCCATGCCCGCCGCTGCCAAGCTGATGGCAGACAACAATATGGCCGCTGGCTCTGTTGCAGGTTCTGGCAAAGATGGACGCGTCACCAAAGGTGATGTTTTATCTGCTGTGGCTAACCCTGTTGCAGTTGCAGTGATTCCAACAGGAGTACCTACCAAAGTACTGCCTGCTGTTAATGGCCCCGCTGTGAATTTGGGTGAACGCCCTGAGCAGCGTGTACCGATGACACGTTTGCGTGCTCGTGTGGCGGAGCGTTTGTTGCAATCGCAATCGACCAATGCGATTTTGACCACGTTCAACGAAATCAACATGGCGCCAGTCATGGAAATGCGCAAACGCATGCAAGAGCGTTTCGAAAAAGAGCATGGTGTTAAGTTGGGCTTTATGAGCTTCTTCGTGAAAGCGGCTGTGCATGCTTTGAAGAAATTCCCGGTCTTGAATGCTTCGGTAGACGGCAACGACATCATCTACCACGGCTACTTCGATATCGGCATTGCGGTGGGTTCGCCCCGTGGTTTGGTAGTGCCTATCTTGCGCAATGCCGACCAAATGAGTTTTGCGGATATCGAGAAAAAGATTGCTGAATTCGGTGTGAAAGCACGTGACGGCAAACTCGGCATCGAAGAGATGACGGGCGGTACTTTCTCTATCTCTAACGGTGGCACTTTTGGTTCGATGATGTCGACCCCGATCATCAACCCACCGCAGTCTGCGATTTTGGGTGTGCACGCCACCAAAGACCGCGCCATGGTAGAAAACGGCCAAGTGGTGGTGCGTCCTATGAACTACTTTGCGATGTCGTATGACCACCGCATCATCGACGGCCGCGAAGCTGTATTGGGCTTGGTCGCCATGAAAGAGGCCTTGGAAGATCCAGCGCGCCTCTTGTTCGATATTTAATTAACTGCTTTGAATGCCCCCTTTATTGGGGGCGTTTTTTTATCTAAGAGAAATACACCATGAGTAAACAATTCGACGTCGTAGTGATTGGCGGTGGCCCAGGTGGTTACATTGCCGCCATTCGTGCTTCACAACTCGGTTTTCAAGTTGCCTGTATCGACGAATGGAAAAATGCAGAGGGCGGCCCAGCACCTGGCGGTACTTGTACCAATGTTGGCTGTATTCCTTCCAAAGCATTGCTGCAATCGAGCGAACACTTTGACCACGCCAACCACCATTTTGCAGAGCATGGCATTTCTGCCAAAGATGTGAAGATGGATATTTCGAAAATGCTGGGTCGCAAAGATTCCGTTGTGAAGCAAAACAACGACGGTATTTTGTATTTGTTCAAAAAGAATAAAGTCACTTTTTTCCATGGCCGTGGAACATTTGCCAAAGCCGTTGATGGTGGCTTTGAAATCAAAGTCACGGGCAAGGCAGAAGAGTCGATTGTGGGTAAACAAGTCATCATTGCGACTGGCTCGAATGCCCGAGCTCTGCCAGGCACACCATTTGATGAAGTCAATATCTTGTCAAACGACGGCGCTTTGCGCATTGGCAGTGTTCCCAAGAAAATCGCCTTGATTGGTTCTGGCGTCATTGGTTTAGAAATGGGTTCAGTGTGGCGTCGTTTAGGCGCTGACGTAACTATTTTGGAAGGCCTACCTATCTTTTTAGGCGCAGTGGATGAGCAAATCGCCAAAGAAGCTAAAAAAGCATTCGACAAGCAAGGTTTGAAGATTGAACTTGGTGTCAAAGTCGGTGAAATCACCAACGGGAAAAAGGGCGTGTCAATCGCTTACACCAACGCCAAAGGTGAAGCGCAAACCTTGGATGCCGACAAACTAATCATCTCGATTGGCCGTGTGCCCAACACCATAGGTTTAGGCGCTGAGGCTATTGGCTTGCAATTAGACGAACGTGGTGCCATCGTGGTCGACGGTGAATGCAGAACTAATGTGCCAGGTGTGTGGGCGGTGGGAGACGTAGTGCGTGGCCCCATGTTGGCGCACAAAGCAGAAGAAGAAGGCGTTGCGGTGGCAGAGCGTATCGCTGGACAACATGGCCATGTCAACTTCAACACCATTCCTTGGGTGATTTACACCAGCCCTGAAATTGCTTGGGTGGGTCGTACAGAGCAACAACTCAAAGCCGATGGCGTAGCTTACAAAGCTGGAACCTTCCCTTTCTTAGCCAATGGTCGCGCCCGCGCTCTAGGCGACACGACCGGTATGGTGAAGTTCTTAGCGGATGCCACCACCGATGAAATTTTAGGTGTACATATCGTCGGGCCTATGGCCAGCGAATTGATTTCTGAAGCCGTTGTGGCTATGGAATTCAAAGCATCTGCAGAAGATATCGCGCGTATTTGCCATGCACATCCTTCCTTGTCAGAAGCTACGAAGGAAGCTGCGTTGGCAGTGGATAAGCGCACTTTGAATTTTTAAATTACGTTTGACAATTTCTCTAAGCCCGCTCGCAGCAGCGGGCTTTTTTTCAATCAAAGTCTCGGTCAAGGCACAATATAAGTCGCGATGTCGGTCTATCAAAATTACCAAAAAGAATTAGAAACCAGAGGGTTCAAAAGTGACCCTGCACAGCTTCGCGCTATCGATGCGTTAGAGCGGTGCGCCACTGAATGGTCGCATTACAAAGAGAAGCGCTCAAACCCGATTAAAAAAATCATTTACCACCCCGATATTCCGCGTGGTGTGTATTTGTATGGTGGGGTTGGTCGTGGCAAGAGTTTTCTGATGGACTGCTTTTACGAGTCTGTCCCACTCGTTCGCAAAACCCGTTTGCATTTTCATGAATTTATGCGAGAGGTTCACAGAGAACTGCGTGAGTTGCAAGGTAACGCTGACCCGTTAGATATCTTGGGCGAGCAAATGTCTAAGCGCTTCAAGTTAATTTGTTTTGACGAATTCCATGTAGCGGACATCACCGACGCAATGATTCTTTACCGCTTGTTAGATTCTTTGTTCAAGCATGGTGTTGGCTTTATTACCACCTCTAACTTCAAGCCAAACGATTTATACCCCGGTGGTATGCACCGTGACCGCATCTTGCCGGCGATTGAATTGCTCAATAACCAACTTGAAGTGATCAATGTGGATAACGGCACTGACTACCGTCGACAAACCCTTGAGATGGTGGATTTATTCCATTGCCCCGCAGGCCCCCAAGCGGATACCGCTATGACAGACGCTTTCAATCGTCTGGCCGAATGCCAGGACCAAGAGCCTTTGTTACACATAGAGTCGCGCGAAATAAAAGCGCGTCGCAGAGCGGGTGGCGTGGTGTGGTTTGACTTCAAGGATATTTGTGGTGGTCCGCGTTCGCAAAATGACTACCTTGAAATAGCGTCCCAGTTCCACACGGTTCTTTTAAGCGATGTACCCTATATGCCAGTCAATAGGGCCTCTGAGGCGCGCCGATTTACTTGGTTGGTCGATGTTTTGTACGATAGGCATGTGAAATTTATCTTATCTGCTGAAGTACAACCTGCTGCGCTCTACACAGAAGGACCCTTGGCGCACGAGTTTGTGCGCACGGTTTCGCGCTTGCGTGAAATGCAATCAGCCGAATTTTTGGCTTTGGGTAAGCGCGTGGTAGATACGGCATTGACATGACATATTACAAATTCTTTGCAACTTTCCTGCTAATGCTTTGCATGGGCAGCAACACTTCCTTTGCACAAATCTTGTCAGCCTCAGACATTCCTTCTGATGAAGACAGATTGGCAGAAAGCACACGCTTAGAGAAAAAGCGTGAAGAGATGGACGCCTCTTACCAAAGTGCCATGCGTGCGTGTTATCAAAGGTTTGATGTGGTGGGGTGCCAGTTAAAGGCGCGTGATAAAAGGCTAGAGGTTTTGGCTGTTTTACGCAAAGAAGAAAATAAATTTAACGCGCTAGAGCGTCAAATCAAAGCCTTTGAGTCCATTCAACGCACCGCTGAAAAAACCAGCGAGGTGCAACTACAAGATGCTGCTAACCAAAGGGAAGAAGCGCAGCAAGCAGCAAAAGATAGGCTAGAGCGTACCGAGCAAAAGAAACAAGACTACGAAGGCCAAGGCAAGAACCGCCCTAATTTCGACGCTAAACAAAGCGAAGCAGCACAACACCGCGCAGATACAGAAAGGCGTTTGAAAGATCGCACCAATGCTCCTGCGGATCCCTTGCCTTCGCCAGTCCGAGCTAAGTGATCCACACGCACGACCCACAGCTTTTGCGCAGTCGGGTGCAAGAGGCTTTTCTAGACGGCGGCATTCTTTCGCAAGCCACCCAGCAGTTTCAACCGCGAACTGGTCAAACCGATATGGCGCTGGCAGTTGCAGATGTCATCAGCGAAGGTGGCAGTTTGGTCGTGGAGGCGGGCACGGGTGTTGGTAAAACCTTTGCGTACTTGGTGCCTGCTTTGCTCAGTGGCGAACGTGTTTTGTTGTCTACCGCCACCAAGGCTTTGCAAGACCAATTGTTTGCGCGTGATATTCCGCGACTGATTGCCGCATTTAATTTACCCATTCGCTTGGCCCTCCTAAAAGGTCGCAGCAATTATTTATGCACCCACAGAATGCAAATGGCGAGGCAAGATGCTTCTTTGCCGGATCGGCATGTGGTTCGCCTGTTGGCCAAGGTCGAGACCTGGGCCCTGACTACACAAACCGGCGATTTGGCTGAATTGCCCGGCCTCGATGAGCGTTCGTCACTGATTCCGTGGATCACCTCCAACCGCGAAAACTGTTTGGGCTCGCAATGCCCTGCATTTAAAAACTGCCACGTCAACAACGCACGCCGCGACGCGCTGGCGGCAGATATCGTGGTCATCAACCACCATTTGTTTTTTGCGGACTTGGCTGTGCGCGAGTCAGGCATGGCTGAGTTGCTACCGAGCGTTCGCGTTGTGGTGTTTGATGAAGCACACCAACTCAATGAAACTGGTGTGAACTTTTTAGGACAACAACTCAGCACTTCTCAATTGCTTGATTTAACCCGTGACCTTCTTGCGACTGGGTTGCAACTTGCCCGTGGTTTTGCGGACTGGCAAGGTTTAGCGTCTGCGTTGGAATTGAGTTCAAGAGATTTACGTTTGTTGGTGGGGCAGCGCAATACATCGACCAAGATCAAATGGACTGAGTCCACGCCCGAAGGAATTGCTGGTGACGCATGGCAGCATGCCCTGCAAGGTGTTTACCAAGCGGCTGACAATATCGCTCAATCATTGGAAACCGTGATGGAAGTTGCGCCAGATTTCTTGCGATTACAAGAACGCATGGTCGACGTGATGGCGCGCGTGTCACTCTTTGCCAAAGCCTGCGATCCGCAAACGGTGCGATGGCTCGACGTGACATCGTCGCAAATGCGCTTGATGCAAGCGCCCCTAGATATTGCAGACACGGTGCGAGAGCGTTTGCTCAAGCAATCTAATCCCAAGAGTTGGATTTTTACATCCGCTACCTTGGGTGACGAGCCGACTTTGAAATGGTTCACCGAGCCCTGCGGCTTGGAGTCTGCGCAAGTCTTGCGTGTGGAAAGTCCCTTTGACTACCCAAGTCAAGCTGCCATGTATGTTCCAAGAGACATCGTGCGCCCCAACGATCCTGCACACAGTGCGCAAGTCGCTAGATTAGCGAGCCAAGCAGTACGTGCCCTAGGTGGCAAAACTTTGGTACTCACCACCACCTTGCGCGCTTTGCGAGCCATCGGCGACGCCATGAAGCAGCAACTAGAGGGCTCAGGAATCGAAGTGTTGTTGCAAGGCGAATGGCCTAAGCGTGAGTTGATGGCCCGATTCCAAGACGCAACACCAGAGCAGGGCGGTTGTGTACTTGTCGCTTCGGCCACCTTTTGGGAGGGCTTTGATGTGCCAGGCGACGCACTGCAATTGGTGATCATCGACAAGTTGCCGTTCCCACCGCCCAACGATCCGATTGTTGAAGCTCGCGGTAAACGTTTAGAGGCGCAGGGAAGAAGCCCCTTCAATGATTTCTTTGTACCCGAGGCGGTGATTGCTTTGAAGCAAGGGGCAGGTCGTTTGATACGCCGCGAAACTGACCGTGGCGTGTTGGTGGTCTGCGATAACCGACTTGTAACCACTGGTTATGGCAAGCGATTGATGGCGGCTATGCCCAAAATGCGTCAACTCCAAACACAAGCGGAGTTGAACGTAGCGCTAGAAAACCTCAAGGTGGTAAAGAGTCAATTTGATTGACCAACACCAAAACAGTTTTAAAAGCCTTTTCGGGAAGTTACCAAGGCTTCCACCAAGGCTTTTTAGCCTTGTGACGCTCAGGGTAGAGCAACTTGCTATCAGGATAAGTGCTATCCAACACCCGACGCGTATCGTCACGCAGTTGTTCTAGCCCTAATTTGTCATAGCACTGGAACATCAAAAACAATGCTTCTTCCACAGCAGGCACATCGCGATATTCTTGAACCGCTGCTTGCGCACGGTTCAAAGCAGCCACATATGCACCGCGCTTGAAGTAATACCTTGCCACATACACATCAGAGCGTGCCAAAGAGTTTTTGATAAACGCCATGCGCATTTTGGCGTCGGGTGTGTATTTGGAATTAGGAAAACGCAGTGTTAATTCGCGGAAGGCTTCGAAAGATTCTTTCGCTTGCTTGGGGTCGCGCTCGGCCACATCTTCATCGGTGATGGATGAAAACAAACCCAAGTCTTCATTGAAATTCACCAAGCCCTTGAGATACAAGGCGTAATCCATCGCTGGGCTAGCAGGGTGCAGTTTGATGAAGCGGTCGAGCGTTGCAACAGCTTGCACGGGCTCTTTGGTTTTGTATTGGGCCCAGGCTTTGTCTAGTTGCGCTTGTTGCGCGATGGCGGTTCCCGCTGCACGGCCTTCTAGTTTTTCGTAGTAGCCAATCGCTTTGTCATAGGCACCAGCGGCCATTTCGTCTTTGGCTTCTTGGTAGAGCTTATCGACCGACCAAGACTTGGTGAGATCGTTCTCAATGGCGCATGCACCTAAAAGAATCGCACCCACTACGCCGATACATCGCGCCAGAGCCGATAATTTGTTACTGATCACCACAGGCCATCCTCTTGAAGCAAATTCAACCCATTCTATCGGCTCAACTGCTGCCTACCTCTCTTGTGCAGTCAGACGCATTGGCTGATGAATTGCCCGACGAGGTCATTGATTTAGCAGAAGGCCCCGATCTAGAGCAGCGTGATCTGGTAATTCCAACGGCCATGCATGGCGAGCGTTTAGACCGTGCCTTGGCGCAATTGCTGCCAGAGTTTTCGCGTAGTTACTCACAACAACTCTTGGCCGAGGGTTGCGTGAACTGTGTGTTGCCTGAAGCGAGGTTGATCAACAAGCCGTCCATCAAGGTGCGTGCTGGCGAGCATTACCAAGTTGTTTTGCGACCCACGCCTCAAAGCCAAGCGTTTAAACCAGAAGCGATAGCGCTCGAGGTTGTCTATGAAGACGCAGACCTTCGGGTGCTCAATAAACCAGCCGGCTTGGTTGTTCACCCAGCGCCCGGTAACTGGAGCGGAACTTTGTTGAACGGCTTGTTAGCCTTAGACCCACAAGCCGTGATGTTGCCTCGTGCTGGCATCGTGCACCGTTTGGACAAAGACACCAGCGGCTTGATGGTGGTAGCACGTACGCGAAAAACCATGGACGCTTTGGTCGCCATGATTGCTGAGCGAGAAGTGCACCGCGAGTATCTGGCGGTGGCCTACCGCAAATGGAATTCGTCCAATCCATTACGCGAAATTGAAGCCGCCATCGGGCGTGACTACCGCAACCGCCTGCGTATGGCGGTGGTCGATCTTGAGCGTTTGCCCGGTAAACCAGCCCACACCAGTTTTGAATGCCTGAGTTCGCAAGATGAAGCCTGCTTGATGCGTTGTGTCTTACACACCGGGCGCACCCATCAAATTCGTGTGCATATGGCGCATATCGGCCACCCTTTGTTGGGCGACGCGATGTATGCGGGTCCTATGCAGCTTGGCATTAGCCGGCAAGCGCTGCATGCTTATCGCTTGCGGTTTATCCATCCCATATCTGGCGAGTCCTTGGCGTTTGAGGCGCCTGTGCCCTCAGATATGCACGAATTGCTGGAACTTTTGGGTTTGCAATCGGGCCTTGCCAAGACTTGAGCGGGTAGAATGCCCCCTCGCGCTTGTGAAAGCGCTGAGCCCTTTGGCTCTGTCTAGATTAACCCCGGAAACTTCACGATGAACACCGCGGATGCCAAGCGTGTCCTTGAGACCGCACTGATTTGCTCTCACCAACCTATTCAGCCACGCGAACTGCGCGTGCTGTTCGATGACGCCTTGGGTGTCGACACCATCAAAACCTTGCTCGAAGAGTTGCAGCTCGAATGGACGCAACGTGGCGTCGAATTGGTCCAAGTCGCGACTGGTTGGCGCTTTCAAAGTCGGCCTGAAATGCGTGAATTCCTCGACCGACTGAACCCCGAAAAGCCTCCCAAATACACCCGCGCAGCGATGGAAACCTTGGCCATCATTGCCTACCGCCAGCCTGTTACCCGTGGCGATCTAGAAGATATCCGCGGCGTGACTATCAACTCTCTCGTTTTGAAGCAACTCGAAGACCGTGGCTGGGTAGAAGTCATAGGCCACCGCGAGACTGTCGGCCGCCCCGCTTTGTTTGCCACCACGCGTCAGTTTTTAGATGACCTTGGGTTGGCATCCTTAGACCAATTGCCTATCTACGACACGGAGCAGGCACAAGCCAATGCTTTTGCGAAATTAAATGCAGAAGAAGACGGCGCCCAACTCTCGATTGAAGACGCATCCGAAGAGGCCACGACCTCACACAACACCAACCATTCCCATGACGTCTGATCCCAAAGACATACCTTTGGTCCCAGCCGACGAAGAAGAAGCCCCCCGTATTGAGTTCTCAGACGTAGTGTCTGGCCAGTTCGATGCAGAACTTGATATTGAAGACGTAGCACCTGCCAAGCGCGTACTTTTGCCGCAAGCGGAATCGCCCAAGTTACACAAAGTGTTGGCCCAATCAGGTTTGGGCTCGCGCATCGAGATGGAGCGTCTGATCGCCGATGGCCAAGTGTCTGTGAACCAAGAGCCTGCGCACGTGGGCCAACGGGTGCAGTTTGGCGACCAAATCAAAGTCAACGGCAAGTTGGTTAAGGTGCGTATTGCGCCGCCGGCGCCCCGTGTGATTGCTTATCACAAGCCTGCCGGCGAAGTGGTGACACATGACGACCCACAAAACCGTCCCACTGTATTTCGTCGTTTGCCGCGCCTCTACCAAGGCAAGTGGCAATCGGTCGGGCGCCTTGACCTAAACACCGAAGGCCTGTTGCTGTTGACCAGTTCTGGCGAACTCGCCAACCAACTCATGCACCCGCGTTTCGGCTTGGAGCGTGAATACGCAGTGCGCTCATTGGGCAAACTCAGCAACGAACAAAAACAAAGCCTGTTGGACGGTATCACGTTGGAAGACGGTTTGGCCCAATTTGGTTCGATCGAAGAGGGCGGTGGCGAAGGCTCTAACTGTTGGTATCGGGTCACGATTTCTGAAGGACGTAACCGCGAAGTGCGCCGCATGTTTGAGGCGGTGGGGCACGCGGTCAGCCGCTTGATTCGCATCCGTTATGGCGCCATGGTGTTGCCGCGCGGCCTCAAACGCGGTGCTTTTGTTGAATTACGCGAATACGACATACGTGCTTTGATGCAAGCCGCCGGCGCCAAAGCGCCCCTACAAAGTGGCCCAAGTCAAGACAACCGCGCAGAACGTGCCAACAGCCGCAGACGTGGCAACAGCGTGGGGCCTCGGCCTTCGACGCCGCGTCAGCCAGAGGAGCGTTCTAGCGGACCCGAGCGTTTAGTGCGTGCCCGTCCTAACAAGGGCTCTGCGCCTGACCCTCTCAAGACCTCCGTGGGCTATATAGGTGCCGAAAGCCTTGCCATGGAGCGCCAGCGCAAGAAAGCCGGTGAAAAAGCCTTCCGCGCAGGCTTGGTCGGCAAGCCAAAACCCCGTAGACCCTAGGGCAAACCCCTTAGGCGGGTTAAAATCAGCGGATAGTACAAAAACGCTAATAAATTCAATCAAAAGTTTCAATAAAACCATTACAGGAAAAGACCAGCATGAGCACCCAACGTACCCTCTCCATCATCAAGCCAGACGCTGTTGCTAAAAACGTGATCGGCCAGATTTATGCCCGTTTCGAAGCCGCTGGCCTCAAAATCGTTGCTGCCCGCATGGCCCATTTGTCACGTGGCGAAGCCGAAGCCTTCTACGCTGTCCATAAAGAGCGTCCTTTCTTCAAAGATCTCGTCGAATTCATGATCTCTGGTCCTGTCATGATCACAGTACTCGAAGGCGACAACGCAATCCTTAAAAACCGCGATTTGATGGGCGCTACCGACCCTAAGAAAGCCGCCGCCGGCACCATCCGCGCAGACTTTGCTGACAGCATTGACGCCAACGCCGTCCACGGCTCTGACGCCCCAGAAACCGCTGCAGTGGAAATCGCGTTCTTCTTCGCAGGAATGAACGTTTACTAAAAGCCCATAGGCGGCGCCTAAGCCCCGCTTGCGCTTGCAACCCCATGACGGCCAACCTGCTTGACTTTGATCTCGACGGTTTGGCCGTTTTTTGTGAGCAACTCGGAGAGAAACGCTTTCGTGCCACCCAGCTATTTCGCTGGATCCACCAAAAAGGCGCCCAAGATTTTGACGCCATGTCGGACTTGGCCAAAAGCCTGCGCGAAAAACTCAAAACCTCGGCGCATATTGCGCCGCTCAAGCCTCTGTCGCGTCACGACTCGGCTGACGGCACCGTCAAATGGTTGTTCGATGTGGGCGCTGGTGACGCAGTTGAAACCGTATTTATTCCTAGTGAAGAACGAGGCACGCTGTGCATTTCTTCCCAAGCCGGCTGCGCTGTCGGTTGCCGTTTTTGCTCCACCGGCCATCAAGGTTTTAGCCGTAACTTGAGCAGCGGCGAAATCTTGTCGCAACTCTGGTTTGCTGAGCACACTTTGCGGCGCGAATTCAAAACCGAAGAACGTGTGATTTCCAATGTGGTGATGATGGGCATGGGTGAGCCCTTGCAAAACTACAGTGCATTGGTGCCAGCCTTGCGCGCCATGTTGGACGACCATGGATACGGTCTATCGCGCCGCCGCGTCACCGTGTCGACCTCGGGCGTGGTCCCCATGATCGACCGATTGGGCGAAGACTGTCCGGTTGCTTTGGCCGTATCGCTCCATGCGCCAACCGACGCTTTGCGTGAGCAACTGGTGCCGCTGAATAAAAAATACCCCATTTCCGAACTGATGGATGCTTGCCGCCGCTACTTGGCGTATGCACCTCGCGACTTCATCACGTTTGAATATTGCATGTTGGATGGTGTCAATGACCAACCCGAACACGCCCAAGCGCTGATCGATTTGGTGCATTCGCAACGCGACCCTAGCAAACGCATTCACGCTAAGTTCAATTTGATTCCCTTCAACCCGTTTCCCGAGTCAGGTTTGACCCGATCGAGTGCTGCTACGGTCAATGCCTTTGCGGATGTTTTGAGCAAAGCGGGCATAGTCACCACAGTGCGTAAAACCCGCGGTGACGATATTGACGCCGCTTGTGGTCAATTGGCGGGTGACGTGAAAGACCGTACCCAAGTACAAAGCCGTATGGCTAAACAAAAGGTAATCCCCTTGACGCAGGTGAGTCCATGAAGCCTGTGTCTCAGCAAATGACGCCTGCACCTCAGCATTTGAAAGCCGTTTCAGCTTGGCTCCGGCTTGTATTGTTTGCGCTTGTGTGTTGCTTATTACTTTTGCAAATGCAGGGTTGTAGCAATCGCGCCACATCCCAAGCTGAGATTGATCGGCTGACCCAACCAGAGCCTGACTCCGTGCGCCAGCGCGCGATTCGACGCATCACCTTGGCCAGCGCCTATTTTGCGCAAGAGCAGATGGACGCAGCCATGCAAGAAACCCGTGCAGCCTTGCAAATAGACCCCGATTTCTCCCAAGCCTTTAGTCTGTTGGGCTTGATCCACCAACGCAATAACGCGATGGACTTGGCGCAACAAAGTTTCGAGACGGCCATTCGCTTAACCGCACGCGTATCTACTTCTGGTGACGAAATTGGGGCTGTGCTTCACAACTACGGCTGGTTCTTGTGTCAGCAAGGTAAGTATTCTTCGGCCCAGTACCAATTTGCTATGGCGATTTCGCAGCCGGGTTATCGCCAGCTAGGACAAACCTGGTTGGTCAATGGTGTGTGCCAAGTACGATCCAAACAACCTGTGCAGGCTCGCAATAGTTTTGAGAAAGCGCTGGGGTTTGCGCCTAACGACCCTACTGCACGCTTCGAGTTAGCCATGCTCGATTGGCAAGACGGCAATGCCCCTCAAGCACGCCGCATGCTGGGCAGCATCAATTCCAGCCCGCAAGCAACCCCAGCCAGTTTGTGGCTGGGCGTGTTATTGGCCCGCACTTTAAAGCTCGATACCGAGATGAACGCAATGGGTGAACGCTTGGCGCAAAGGTTTGCTAACTCCCCGCAGGCAGCCTTGTGGAATGCGCGAAAATTCGACGAAAAATGACCGACACAGAAGTTACCCCCCCAACCACCACCGCAGGCGACATACTGCGTGACTATCGCCTCGAGCAAAAGGTTTCTTTGATCGATTTGGCCAATGTGTTGCGCGTTTCTGTCACCAAGTTAGAAGCCCTAGAGAACAACGCTTGGGACCAATTGCACGACGCGATGTTTGTGCGATCCCTGTCACTGGCAGTTTGCAGACAGTTGCAAACAGATGCCGCCCCCGTCTTGTCTTTGTTGCCCGCACACGACCATTCCAAGTTGGGTGAAAAAAATGAAAAGGGTTTGAACTCACCCTTAAGCCGGCCTTCGCTTTTGCCGCAATCCACCTTTGATAACTTGACGGTGTTTTTCACCCCCATGCGATGGGCTGCTTTGGGTTTGTTTATCTTGGCATTGGCTTTGGCGGTCTGGCCAGAGGTACAGCATTGGATTGTTTTCAAAGACAACCCAGCCGCCGTTGGGGCCAGTGTGACACCTGTCGTTCTCCCAGCAGACCCCAGTGAAGGACGAGAAGTCACTATGGTTATCACACCCGTTCAATCGGTGGCTATTCCAACAATGGACGCTAAAAACCAAATGCCCATCACCCCGGAGGTAAATAATGGACGTTAAACCGATTGCTTTTGCCGTGCCCAGTGCTCGCAATACTTTGCAGGCCCGTGTCTCTTGGGGTGATCATGTGGTCACCGTCGGTGGTGATGCGCCTGTGCGCATCCAATCCATGACCAACACCGATACAGAAGACGTCATTGGCACAGCCATTCAAGTCAAAGAACTGGCCATGGCTGGGTCGGAGTTGGTTCGCATCACGGTCAACACGCCAGAGGCTGCGCAAGCGGTGCCACACATCCGCGAACAGTTGGACCGCATGGACGTCCATGTTCCGCTCATTGGCGACTTCCACTACAACGGCCACCGGTTGTTGACTGACTATCCAGAGTGTGCCAAGGCTTTATCTAAATACCGCATCAACCCCGGTAATGTGGGCAAGGGCGACAAACACGACAAGCAGTTTGGCCAGATGATCGAGGCCGCTATCCGTTACGACAAAGCCGTTCGCATTGGCGTGAACTGGGGCAGCATGGACCAAGAGCTGCTAGCGAGCTTGATGGACGCGAATGCCAAAAGGCCGCAGCCCTTCGAAGCCAAGCAAGTGATGTACGAGGCCCTGATCACCTCGGCCATCGACTCTGCCAAGTTGGCAGAGCATATGGGTTTGGCGCCACAGCAAATTTTGCTCAGTTGCAAGGTCAGTAGCGTGCAAGACTTGATCGCCGTCTACCGCGAATTGGCCCAGCGTTGTAATTACGCCTTGCACTTAGGCTTGACCGAAGCTGGCATGGGCGTGCGGGGCACTGTGTCGTCGGCTACTGCCTTGTCTATCCTTTTACAAGAGGGCATTGGCGACACCATTCGTGTCTCGCTCACGCCAGAACCTGGTGAGTCGCGTACCCAAGAGGTAGTGATTGCCGCTGAAATTTTGCAAGCCTTGGGTATGCGCAGTTTTGTGCCTAGCGTCACGGCTTGCCCAGGATGCGGCCGCACGACCAGCACCACTTTCCAAGAAATGGCCAAGTCGATTGACGACTATTTGCGCGGACAAATGCCTGTTTGGAAATCAAAATACCCTGGCGTGGAAAGCCTCAAAGTGGCGGTAATGGGTTGTATCGTCAACGGTCCCGGCGAGAGCAAACATGCCGACATTGGCATCAGCTTGCCAGGCAGTGGCGAGGCGCCAGCTGCGCCTGTATTCATTGACGGCGAAAAAGCCATGACTTTGCGTGGTGACCATATCGCCCAAGAGTTCCACCAAATTGTTGAAAACTACATTGAAAAGCGCTTCGGCTGATTGGCATTAGGGATGGACGCAGACAAAACTTTTCAATCGCAAGTACCTCAGGCACCGGTTAAACCCGCTAAGCCCGTCGCATTGCATGCCGTCAAAGGCATGAACGACTTGCTGCCACCCGCGTCAGCCCACTGGGAATGGCTAGAGGACAAGGTGCGCGACCTGATGCAGCGTTTTGCTTATCGCAATTTGCGCACGCCCATTGTCGAACCCACGGCCTTGTTTGTGCGCGGCTTAGGCGAAGTGACCGACATTGTTGAAAAGGAGATGTACTCCTTTGAAGACCGCTTGAATGGCGAGCACCTTACTTTGCGCCCCGAATCTACGGCGGGCGTCGTGCGCGCGGTGGTTGAACACAATATGTTGTATGAGGGGCCCAAACGCCTCTACTACATGGGTCCGATGTTTCGCCATGAGCGACCCCAGCGTGGTCGCTATCGCCAGTTTCACCAAATAGGCGCTGAAGCTTTAGGCTTTGCCGGACCAGAGGTAGATGCCGAATTGATCGTGCTAGCCCAATCGCTGTGGCAAGAACTTGGCATTCGCGATGTGCGTTTGGAACTCAATAGCTTGGGCCAACCTCCCGAGCGTTTGGCGCATCGCCAAGCCTTGATTGCTTATTTAGAGCAACACATCGATGTGTTGGACGAAGAAGCCAAGCGTCGCCTGCATACCAACCCTTTGCGTATTTTGGATACCAAAAATCCAGCGATGCAAGCTGTGGCAGTGGGCGCGCCGAAGTTGATGGACTTTTTGGGTGAAGCTTCGCTTACGCACTTCAACACTTTGCGCACATTGTTGGACGCCAGCGGTATTACCTACACCATCAACCCTCGCTTGGTGCGTGGTATGGACTACTACAACCTCACCGTGTTTGAATTTGTGACCCAGAGTTTGGGATCGCAGGGAACGATTTGCGGTGGTGGTCGCTACGACTATTTAATAGAGCAAATCGGCGGCAAGCCAGCCCCTGCAGTGGGTTGGGCTTTGGGTGTTGAGCGGGTTTTGGAGTTGCTTAAAGAACAAAACTTATTGCCCGATGCGACGCACGCCGATGTTTATGCCATCGTTCCTGATGCTGCAGCGATGCCTGTGGTGTTCGAGGCCTTGCATGCATTGCGTAGTCAAGGGGTGTCGGTGCAAATGCATGCGGGCGCAGGCGAAGGCTTGGGCAGCATGAAGTCGCAGTTCAAAAAAGCCGATGCCAGTGGCGCGCGATTTGCCTTGATTTTTGGTGCCGACGAACTCGCCAAACGCGAGGTGACTTGGAAGTCTTTGCGCGATGGCCAAGGACAGCAAGAGACAACGCCTCTTCTAGGCTTGGCAGCTTTTGTGATCCAGCGTCTGTCTTGAGTCGCACGCCTACAATCTGACTGAATTTATAACGATAGAAATCCATGGCTACGCATCTCGATCTCGAAGAACAAGAACAACTCGACGACCTCAAACACTTTTGGAAGCGTTGGGGCAATCTGATCACTTGGTTGTTGATCGGCATCCTGAGTAGTTACGCCGGATGGATGGGTTGGAAAGCTTGGCAATCCAAACAATCTGCGCAGTCCGCCGCGCTGTTTGACACCGTAGAGCGTGCCGCTGTTGCGGGCGACTTGGTACTTTTTGAGCGCTCAGTGGGTGATATCAAAAGCAAATTTGGCTCTACTACCTATGCACATCAAGCAGCATTTTTAGCTTCACGTATTTTTCAAGAAAAATCGCGCCCAAAAGAAGCTAGAGAGCAATTGCAATGGGTGATCGATCAAGCTTCTGATGAGGGTTACCAAGCCTTGGCGCGTTTGCGCTTGTCGAGTTTGATGATCCAAGACAAAGAATTTGATGCTGCCCGTAAATTGCTTAGCGCTAAATCGCCAGAGTCATTTGAGCCTTTGGTGGCAGACCGTTTGGGTGATCTCGATATGTTGACCAACCAAACCGCCGAAGCCATAAAGCATTACCAAGCCGCTTGGAAAGCCATGGAGCCTACCGCCCAATACCGTCGCTTGATCGCATTCAAGCTTGCTGCGCTAGGTGCTGACCCTGAACCTAGCGCCAATGCATCTGCCACTAAGCCAGCGCAGGAAGCTACAAAGTGAAGGCTGAAGTGATGACTGCCGTGACTGTGCGCCTTGGGCGCTTGGTTTGTTTGGGAACCCTTGTGGCAGTGTTAGCCGCATGCTCTGCTTCCCGTCCTAAGCCCGTTGATATTCCGCCTGTTGCCGTTTTGCAAGAAGCCCGCACTGCGTGGACTGCGCAAATAGGTAAAGTCAATTTCCCTCTATCGGTCGCCGCACGCGATGACCGTATTGCGTTAGCCAACAGCGACGGCACTGTAGCGATGCTCAATGCCAAAACAGGCAAAGACATTTGGCGTTTCACCTTACCGAAAACCACCGTCAGTGCTGGTGTGGGCAGCGATGGCCAACAAGTTGCTCTGGTCACCCGCGACAACCAATTGGTGGTGATGCAAGACGCCAAAGTGCAATGGCGTCAAACCTTACCTGCCCAGTCTTTCACCCCACCATTGGTAGCTGGGCAGCGCATTTTTGTGTTGACGGCGGATAGATCCGTATTAGCCTACGACGGCGCCACCGGACAAAAGCTTTGGACCCAACAGCGCCCTGGCGAGCCTTTGGTGCTCAAGCAGGCGGGTGTTTTGGTGGCATTCAAAAACACATTACTGGTCGGACTCTCAGGCCGCTTGGCTGGTTTGGACCCCACAAATGGCGTGATTGTTTGGGAATCTGCCATCGCCACTCCGCGCGGCACCAACGATATGGAACGCTTGGTCGATCTCATCGGTCCGACTGACCGTGTGGGCGATGTGGTGTGCGCGCGCGCATTCCAAGCCCAAGTGGGTTGTATTGATGCACAAAAAGGCCAAAGCCTGTGGACCCGTCCTTCGGTAGGCGACAAAGGCTTGAGCGGCAACGCCAATCTAGTCATCGCTCCATTGGCCAATGGCGTGGTGCAAGCCTGGCGTCGTGAAGACGGTGAGCGCGTGTGGGAAACCGAGAGACTCAAATACCGTTTGCTGAGTGCGCCACTGGTGACTCCAAAAGGCGTGGTGATTGCAGACAGCGGTGGTTTTGTGTATGTGTTGTCCTTAGGTGACGGCGCCTTGCTGAACCGTTTGAAAATGGACGGCGAAGAACTGGCTGCTGCGCCTGCTGTTGCATCGAATGTCTACGTGCTGGTTAGCCGCGAAGGTCGCGTCACTGGTTTGAATCTGCCTTGATGCAGATTCCTAGGAAAAAAAAGTGAAACCCGTACTGGCCTTGGTGGGCCGTCCCAATGTTGGTAAATCCACCCTTTTTAATCGCTTAACCAAAACCCGCGATGCCATCGTGGCCGACTTTGCGGGGTTAACGCGCGACCGCCATTACGGCAATGCCAAATTCGGCAAGCTTGAATTTATCGTCATCGATACCGGTGGTTTTGAGCCTGACGCACAAGACGGCATCTACAAAGAAATGGCGCGCCAAACCCAGCAAGCGGTGGCTGAGGCCGATGTCGTAGTGTTTGTGGTCGATGCGCGTGCAGGCATTTCTGCACAAGACCACGACATCGCCAACTATTTGCGCCGGCTTGGAAAAATCACCCTCTTAGTCGCCAACAAAGCCGAAGGCATGCAAGAAGGTGCGCAGTTGGTCGAGTTTTATGAACTGGGTCTTGGCGAGGTGTTGCCTGTCTCTGCTTCGCACGGGCAGGGCATTCGCAGCATGGTCGAGATGGCCCTCGAGCCTTTGCACTTGGTTGAACCAGAAGAAGACGCAGATGCAGTTCCCGACGGCACCATCAAACTCGCTGTCGCGGGTCGCCCTAATGTGGGTAAGTCCACTTTGATCAATGCTTGGTTGGGTGAAGAGCGTTTGGTCGCTTTTGATTTGCCGGGCACCACACGTGACGCAATCAGTGTGCCGTTTGAGCGCAATGGCCAAAAGTTTGAATTGATCGACACAGCGGGCTTGCGTCGCAAAGGCAAAGTGTTCGAAGCGATTGAAAAATTCTCGGTTGTCAAAACTTTACAAGCGATTGAATCTTCCAACGTGGTTTTGCTTTTGCTCGATGCGACCCAAGGTGTTACCGACCAAGATGCCCACATAGCAGGCTATATCTTGGAAAGCGGCAGGGCAGTGGTGTTAGCGGTGAACAAATGGGATGCAGTTGACAGTTACGAACGTGAATTGTTGATGCGTTCCATCGAGACGCGTTTGGCATTTTTGAAATTCGCCACCATGCATTTCATCTCTGCCAAAAAACGCCAAGGTCTTGGGCCTTTGTGGGGCGCGGTGACCAATGCTTTCAAAGCGGCGATGTGCAAAATGACTACGCCTGTGTTGACACGTTTGTTGTTAGAGGCGACGCAGTTCCAATCGCCCAAACGCGCTGGCATGTTCCGTCCTAAATTGCGCTACGCACACCAAGGTGGCATGAATCCACCCATCATCGTGGTGCATGGCAATTCACTCGAACATGTGACAGAAGCGTACAAGCGTTTTCTTGAGGGCCGTTTTAGAAAGGCGTTTTCACTTGAAGGTACGCCGCTGCGAATCGAGATGAAGACTTCGCATAATCCCTACAGTGATAAAGACAATTAGGGAATAGGGTGCACCGCCACCTGTGGTATGGTCACAACTCTTTTTTCAACAATCGAACACGGAGCATATCGTGAACACCGATAACACCAAGAACAAAGGCCAACTTTTGCAAGACCCTTTTTTAAACATTCTGCGACGCGAACACGTCCCAGTGTCTATTTATTTGGTCAACGGTATCAAGTTGCAAGGCCAAATCGAATCATTTGATCAGTATGTTGTGCTTTTACGCAATACTGTTACGCAAATGGTTTACAAGCACGCTATTTCCACCATTGTTCCAGGACGCGCAGTGAACTTCAATGCCGCCGATGGCACTGGCAGTTCGCCCGAAGTTTGAGCGAGTCTCCTTCGTCCTTCAAAGCCCTAACCATCTTGGTCGGGGTTGATTTTGGTACCCCACACTTTGATGCCGAGTTGCATGAACTTGGTTTGCTCGCTGAAACAGCGGGTTTAACACCTGTTGCGCGCATTGTGTGTAAGCGCAAAGCACCTGACGCCGCATTGTTTATTGGCTCAGGCAAAGCCGATGAAATCAAAGAGTTGGTTTTGATGCATGGCGCTACTGAGATTTTGTTTGACCAATCTTTAAGCCCCGCGCAGCAAAGAAATTTAGAGCGGCATATGGAAGTAGCGGTGAACGACCGTACTTTCCTCATTCTTGAAATATTTGCCCAACGCGCACGCAGCCACGAAGGTAAATTGCAAGTGGAACTTGCCCGTTTGCAATACCTCAGTACCCGCTTGGTGCGTCGCTGGTCGCACTTAGAGCGTCAAAGTGGTGGTATTGGTATGCGCGGCGGCCCAGGTGAGACGCAAATTGAGTTGGATAGGCGAATGATTGGTGACTCCATCAAGCGCACCCGGGAACGGCTTGAAAAAGTAAAACGCCAACGCGGTACGCAACGCAGGCAGCGCCAAAGGCGTGATGCTTTCACTATTTCGTTAGTTGGCTACACCAACGCGGGTAAATCGACCTTATTCAATACCTTGGTCAAAGCCCGTGCGTATGCAGCAGACCAGTTATTTGCCACGCTAGACACCACCACGCGTCAGCTTTATTTGGGCGATAACCAAGGTGGTGGTCGTTCAGTGTCTATATCTGACACAGTAGGATTTATTCGCGATCTGCCGCACGGATTGATCGACGCTTTTCAAGCCACTTTGCAAGAGGCAGCGGATGCGAGTTTGCTTTTGCATGTGGTGGATGCTTCTAACGATAACTATTTAGAGCAAATGGACGAAGTCCATAAAGTGTTGGCAGAAATTGGGGCAGACAATGTGCTGCAAGTTTTGGTGTTCAATAAATTAGACGCGATGTCAGACGATAAAAAACCTCTGCAAATGCAGGATATTTTTTCGATAGACGGTGTAGATACCCCTAGATTGTTTGTGAGTGCGCAAACAGGCGAAGGCATACCCGCTTTGAGGGCGTATTTAAGCCAAAACCTTGCCACAACAGCAAGTTTTGCATGAGTGAACAAAATAGCTTTTGCATTTAGGCACAATTCATACTTCAGACCAAAAACAACCCATGCGAATGAATTCACAAACAACCCCCAAAACCACAGGAACATGGCGTTCCAGAGTTCTTGGTGCTTTCAATTTGAATGATGGACGTTGGGGCCGCGATGAGTCATCGCAATCCAAGCCAGATACCCACAACAGCACGCCACCTGAGGACAACAAACCCCCTCAACAACCTCCACCCAACAACCATCGGCCCACTGGTAATGGTCCGCCTGATTTAGACGAGTTGTGGCGCGACTTCAATAAAAAGCTGTCTGGATTTTTTGGTTCACCCAAAAAAGGCGGTGGAGGTGCAGAACCTCCCGTCGGCGGAAAACCCCCGATACTTAATTTCAACCTAGGCAAGTACGGCATCGGTGCCATTGCCGCAGTGATTGTGTTGATCTGGTTGAGCACCGGTTTTTTCATTGTGCAAGAGGGACAGCAGGGCGTGATTACCCAGTTCGGTCGTTACCACTCTACGGTGGGTGCAGGCTTTAACTGGCGTATGCCTTATCCCTTTCAACGCCAAGAACTGGTCTTTGTGACGCAAATTCGCTCTGTCGATGTCGGACGTGAAAATATCGTCAAGTCCACTGGTTTGCGCGAATCTGCCATGTTGACCGAAGACGAAAATATTTTGGAAATCAAGTTCGCCGTGCAATACCGTTTAACCGATGCGCGCGCTTATTTGTTTGAAACTAAAAACCCAACTGACACGGTGATACAAGCTGCTGAAACCGCTGTTCGCGAAGTGGTCGGCAAAATGAAAATGGACGCTGCCATGTCAGATGAGCGCGACCAAATTGGGCCACGTATTCGCGTCATCATGCAGCGCATCTTGGACCAATACAAAGTGGGTATTGAAGTGGTTGGTATCAACTTACAACAAGGTGGCGTGCGCCCCCCAGAGCAAGTCCAATCTGCATTTGACGATGTGCTCAAAGCTGGCCAAGAACGCGAGCGTGCCAAGAACGAAGCCGAAGCATATGCCAATGACGTGGTACCACGCGCAGTCGGTGCAGCATCACGCTTGAAGCAAGAAGCAGACGGTTACAAATCGCGCATCGTTGCACAAGCGCAGGGCGATGCACAACGCTTTAAGTCTTTGGTGACAGAGTACCAAAAAGCGCCACAAGTGATGCGTGACCGCATGTACATCGATGCGATGCAGCAAATCTACACCAACACCACCAAGGTGTTGATAGACGCTAAGGCAGGTTCTAATTTGTTGTACCTGCCGTTAGACAAAATCATCCAGCAAGCAGGTGCAAGCAACCCAGCGGTTTCGTCTCAACCTGTTGCACCCTTAACTGAGCCCCCAAGTAATCCCATGAGTCCCAACTCGCCCATAGACGCTAGATCGCGAGATGGCCGCTCACGCGACCGCGATAGCCGTTGATCGAGGAGACACGAACATGAATCAAAACAAAATCGGTTTTTATATCTCCTCTGCTTTGGCTGTACTGGCCTTGCTGAGTTCTACCTTGTTTGTGGTGGACCAACGCCAATTTGGTGTGGTCTACTCATTTGGCCAAATCAAGAGCGTTATCACAGAGCCTGGTCTCAATTTCAAGTTCCCACCGCCATTTCAAAATGTCAGCTATATCGACAAGCGTTTGTTAACGCTCGACAACGCTGACACCGAGCCCATGTTGACGGCGGAAAAGCAACGTGTGGTGATCGACTGGTATGCGCGTTGGCGTATCACTGACCCATCGCAATACATCCGAAACGTTGGTCTAGATGAAAACGCTGGTGCGATGCAACTCTCCCGTGTTGTGCGCAACGCTTTTCAGGAAGAAATCAATAAGCGCACAGTGAAAGAATTGCTCTCTCTCAAGCGCGATGCTTTGCTTGAAGATGTCAAGCGCGAAGTTCTTCAGGCCGTCAAAGGTGCGAAGCCTTGGGGTGTCGACGTGATTGACGTGCGCATTACCCGTGCTGATTATGTAGATGCCATCACGGAATCTGTTTATCGCCGTATGGAAGCCGAGCGTAAACGCGTGGCCAACGAGTTGCGCTCCACAGGTGCGGCTGAAGGCGAAAAAATCCGCGCCGATGCAGACAGGCAGCGCGAGGTCACCGTGGCGAATGCGTACCGTGAAGCCCAAATGATCAAAGGCGAGGGTGATGCCGAGGCCGCCCGTATTTATGCTGATTCATTCGGACGTGATGCGCAGTTCGCCAAGTTTTATCGCAGCTTGGAAGCTTACAAAGCCACTTTCAATAAAAAGAGCGATCTCATGGTTCTTGATCCTTCAAGCGACTTCTTTAACGCCATGCGTAGCAGTGGCGGCGGCGCATCATCCGCTCCTAAGAAGTAAAAGGTACGTGCTATGGACTTGAACAGCGATGTGCTGTGGACGGCGTTTGGCCTGATGTTGATCTTCGAAGGCCTCTTTCCCTTCCTGTCGCCTGACGGATGGCGCAAAAAAATGGCCCAATTGTTGGCTTTGCACGACGGACAAATACGTTTCTTTGGCTTAGCCTGTGTCTTAGGCGGAGTTTTTATGCTGTGGTGGTTGGGTTGAGCAGGGTCTTTAGCCCTGTAAAATCTCTTTTTTAACAGCACTGTCACACCACATGTCTGCTTGGGTCCTGCCGGATCACATCGCTGATGTTTTGCCCTCTGAGGCCCGGCACATCGAAGAACTCCGACGTCTTTACCTCGACACCGCGCGTCGCTTCGGTTACGAGCTGGTGATGCCGCCCCTGCTTGAATATTTGGAATCTTTGCTCTCTGGTACAGGCCGCGCACTAGATTTACAAACGTTCAAATTGGTAGACCAACTCTCAGGTCGCACCCTGGGTTTACGTGCTGACACAACCCCCCAAGTTGCCCGAATTGATGCCCATTTACTCAACCGTAAGGGCGTAACCAGACTTTGTTACTGCGGACCTGTTCTCCACACCAGACCCGACCGTCCTTTTGCGACGCGTGAACCTTTGCAGTTTGGCGCAGAGATTTATGGCCATGCAGGACTCGAATCCGATCTTGAAGTGATAGAACTAGCGCTCACGAGCCTAGATGCGGTTTCTTTAAAACAAGTTTCCCTAGATTTAAGCGATGCGCGCATCGTGCCCGCCTTGCTCGCTGGTGCATCTATAAGTGCCGACACTCGGGAGCAATTGCACCAAGCCTTGGCCTCTAAAGATGTAACCGGTATCCAAGCACTGGCCAAAAGTCTCCCAGCCAATATCCAAAACGCTTTGATTGAACTGGTGCAGATGTATGGAGACGAAAGCGTTTTAAGCCAAGCTGAAAAAACCTTTGCTGCTTGGCCCACCATATTGCAATCACTTCAAGAGCTTCGCCATATCGCCGAGGCATTCAAGCATGTGCAAGTCACTGTCGATTTGGCTGATTTACGCGGCTACGGTTATTACAGCGGCGTGCGATTCGCCATGTATGTGGCCGGCACCAGCGACGCCTTAGTGCGTGGCGGACGCTACGACGAAGTAGGCGCTGTGTTCGGGCGCAAACGCCCTGCAGTAGGTTTCAGCCTCGATTTAAAAGAACTTGTTAATGCAGTGCCCGCGCAACCATTGAAAGCAGCTATTCGCGCGCCTTGGGGCGTCGAGGCTGGTTTGCGCGAAGCATTGAGGCAATTGCGAAGCCAAGGCGAAACCGTTGTCTGTGCGATGCCTGGGCATGAAAGCGAAGTCGACGAATTCAACTGCGACCGTGAGCTTGTGCACGTTGCCGATAAGTGGGTCGTTCGCGATCTTCCCCATTCTTAACCTTATAAAAAAATAGACATGCAAATCAGCAAAGGTCGTCACGTCGTTGTCGTTGGTACCCAATGGGGCGATGAAGGCAAAGGTAAATTGGTCGATTGGCTCACCGAGACCGCTACGGGAGTTGTGCGTTTTCAAGGTGGCCACAACGCTGGACACACACTGGTGATCAACGGAGTGAAAACAGCGTTGCATTTGATCCCCAGCGGCATCATGCGCCCTGGCGTCAAGTGCTACATCGGCAATGGTGTGGTGTTATCTGCCACCAAATTGCTGGAAGAAATTGCAGGTTTAGAAAAAGCCGGCGTTGAAGTGCGTTCACGCTTGCGCATCAGTGAAGCGTGTCCTTTGATTCTTCCGTATCACGCTGCGATCGATATCGCGCGTGAAGCTGCCAAAGAAAAAGCAGGCTCTGCCAAGATTGGAACCACTGGTCGCGGCATTGGTCCTGCTTACGAAGACAAAGTCGCACGTCGCGCATTGCGTGTGCAAGACCTCAAGCATCCTGAACGATTCGCCACTAAGTTGCGCGAAAACTTGGAATTGCATAACCACATCTTGACGGATATCTTGCATGCTCCCGCGATTGACTTCGACACCGTCTACCAAGAAGCGATGGCCTACGCCAAAGAAATCTTGCCGATGATGGCCGATGTGTCTTTGGAGTTAAACCAAGCACACACCCAAGGCGCTAATTTACTGTTTGAAGGCGCGCAAGGCACTTTGTTGGATGTGGACCACGGCACTTATCCCTTTGTGACGTCTAGCAACTGTGTAGCAGGTAATGCGGCTGCAGGTTCTGGCGTAGGTCCTAATCTGTTGCACTACATCTTGGGAATTACCAAAGCCTATTGCACCCGTGTGGGTGGTGGCCCTTTCCCCACCGAATTAGATTGGGAAAAAGAGGGCACACCGGGCTATCACATGTCAACGGTAGGCGCTGAAAAAGGTGTGACAACCGGTAGGTCACGTCGGTGTGGTTGGTTTGATGCAGCTCTGCTCAAGCGCAGCGCGCAAGTCAACGGATTGAGTGGGCTTTGTATCACCAAGCTCGATGTGTTGGATGGCCTCAAAGAATTGTTGCTGTGTGTGGGCTATGAATTAGACGGAAAGAAGATAGATATCTTGCCCATGGGTGCTGACGAGATTTCACGTTGTAAACCTATTTACGAAATCCTTCCGGGCTGGAGCGTCAGCACTGTCGGCGTGACAGATTACGCCAAACTGCCCCCCGAAGCGCAACACTATTTGAATCGCATTTCTGCCACCACAGGCGTTCCGATTCATATGGTCTCGACCAGCCCTGATCGCGACCACACTATTTTGTTACGTCACCCTTTTGCTGCATAACTCGGCTATCTTTTTAAAGGACTTTCACCATGTTGACTGAAGACGGCAAGCACCTGTATGTGTCTTACGACGAATACCACAACCTCATCGAAAAGCTTGCAATCAAAATTCACCAATCAGGTTGGGAGTTCGACACCATTTTGTGTTTAGCACGCGGCGGTATGCGCCCTGGCGATATTTTGTCGCGCATTTTTGACAAGCCACTCGCCATTATGTCGACCAGTTCATACCGTGCAGATGCCGGCACGATTCAAGGCCATTTGGATATTGCCCGTTTCATCACCACACCCAAAGGTGAAATTGCTGGACGTGTTTTGTTGGTAGACGATTTGGCAGACACAGGCCACACCCTGAAAGCCGTGGTGGACCAACTTAAAAATAATTTCAAACCTATTACTGAGTTGCGTAGTGCTGTTATTTGGACCAAAGGCGTGTCGTCGTTTGACCCAGATTTCTCCGTTGAATACCTGCCTACCAACCCTTGGATACACCAGCCATTTGAAGGCTACGACGCATTGCGTCCGGCGGGTTTGATGGAGAAATGGAAGGTCTAACTTCCATGGCCAAAAAGCCAATATCTTTGCTGCGCAATACAGCGAATATTCACCATCCATACCAAGCCCCTGAAGGCTTTGTATCTCCGCAAGTTCCTGTCTACAAGGGCTCTACGGTCATTTTCCCCAACACAGCAGCCATGCGTGAGCGACAGTGGTTGGACAAGTCTTCTTATACCTACGGACTTCACGGCACGCCCTCAACGTTTACGTTGGAAGAGCGATTAGCAAGTTTAGAAGGCGGCACCCACTGCATATTGACACCGAGTGGGTTGGCTGCGATTGCGCAGGTGGACTTCGCATTGCTTAAAACAGGTGATGAAGTATTGATTCCTGACAATGCCTACGCACCGAATCAATCATTGGCTTTAGGTGAATTGCAAAATTTTGGCATCACCCACCAGCGCTATGACCCGCTTGATGTGGACGACTTGGCGCAGCGTATTACCTCTAAAACCCGATTGGTCTGGTTAGAGGCGCCAGGCTCTGTCACCATGGAATTCCCAGATTTAGTGGTGCAAGTCACCTTGTGTAAGTCGCGGGGTGTTTTGTGCGCCTTAGACAATACATGGGGTGCAGGCTTGGCCTTCAATGCGTTTGATCTCACCCCAGGGCAGGGCGCTGAGCCACTGGGGGTTGATATCACCATTCACGCTTTGACCAAATACCCCAGTGGCGGTGGCGATGTATTGATGGGAAGCATCATCACACGCAATGACGCACTAGCACGCAGCATCAAACTGAGCCACATGCGTCTGGGTACAGGTGTAGGCGCCAACGATGTAGAGACTTTATTGCGTTCTTTGTCTACGCTAGAAATGCGCTACACATCGCAAGACCAAAATGCGCTAGAACTCGCCAGTTGGTGTGAAAACCAATCCGTATTTGCACAAGTGTTGCATCCAGCATTGCCACAGTCTCCTGGCCACAGTCATTGGCAAAAGCTGTGTGCAAGTGAGCAATACCCCAAAGGCCGTGCGGCTGGTATTTTTAGTGTGGTGGTAGATGCTCGGTTTTCCACTACTCAAGTGGATGCTTTTTGTGATGCTTTACGCATCTTCAAAATTGGCTACAGCTGGGGTGGCCCTATGAGTTTGGTGGTGCCTTACCAAAGAAACAATATTCGTACCTTACCAGCACCCCATTTAAAGCCTGGAACGGTTGTTCGGTTTTGTATTGGATTTGAAGACGTTGCCGATTTACAGGCAGATATTGAGCAGGCTATTCACGCAGCGCTGGTGTGATGGCTCATTAAGTGGCCGGGGTACTTGCGATTAATCCACTCGCCAATAAACGCATTGTTTCTTCGTTTCGATTGATGGCTTCGCATACCTTGTGGCTCTCAAACTTGGCAAAGTTGCGACGCATAGAACTTGCGTAGGTTGGGTCGTAATGCGTTTCCAACAACGCATGCACCA
>JBBAOY010000022.1:30435-36366 GCA_040401095.1 Limnohabitans sp. | reverse complement strand
GGTTTGCGATTGACCAACACAATGCCCACTGCCACCCCCATCAATGCCGCAACCAAGCCTAGGGTGATGGTTTCTCCCAGCCACCATGCGCCAAACAGCAGCGCAAAAACAGGTGTGAAAAAAACAAAGGCGCTGAGTTTGGTCGCTGGGTAGCGTCCTAGCAACCACATCCAAACCAAGTAGCTGGCAAAAGCGCCGACAACGGTTTGCAGCACGATAGAGCTTGTGGCAAAAATACTCCAGTGCACATCCCAAGACTCTCCAAGTTGCCAAGACGCGATAGGCAACAGTGCGGCACTGATGGCCACTTGATAAAAGAGCAGCTTCTCTGGGCTTATTTTGATGAGCGAAGAGCTACGAATCACCACCGTGGTCAATCCCCAAAGCGCACCTGCAGCCAAAGCCAGAGTATCCCCAAGCCACCACATGGGTGATGCATCACTCACTTTGTTTTGATGGAGCCCATCTTGTAGTGCAAAGGCAACCGCTGCAAATGCTAGCAACATACCCATCCACTGCATCAACGCCAATCGCTCTGTCTTCACAAATAGGGGCAGTAACAAAGCCACCCAAAAAGGCGCCGTGTACAAAAAGATAGTCAAGCGCGATGCACTGGTATGTTGCAGCCCCAAATAAATGCAAACAAACTCTGCACAAAATAAAAGTCCGGCTAGAAGGCCTGCCTTGAACGTGCCATCATGACTCCAAAGTGCAACGCCACGAACACGACACCATATCCACAAAAGCGCTGAAGCACCCATAAACCGCAAACTTGCCTGCATAACAGGCGGCATCTCTGGCAACGTGGCTTTGACCAATACTTGCTGAAACCCCCAAAACACACAGCAGGCCAAGAGTAAAGCAATGGCTAAAAAATCGAGTTGTAATCTTCTTTCTGTCATGTATTGAACTTAACATGCTTTACCTCATCTACAGATGCATATGAAAAGAAGAGAATTCAATAGCTATTTGCAACGCAGCGCATTAAGCCTAGCCCTTTTGCCATGGATGCAAGCGATTGCTGCGCCTGCTGAGCGTGACAGGCCTTGGCGTGTCAACCCCTTTGCCTTAGGGGTAGCCAGTGGCCGACCAAGACCAGACTCAGTCGTCTTGTGGACGCGCTTGCTAGTCGATGAACAAGATCGCGCAGTTGCAGGCAATGACGCAATTGATGTCACGGTCGAAGTGTTTGCTGACAGCGCTTTGAAACAACGCGTGCATTTAGCAAAAATTACCACAGACGCAAGCCGCGGCCACAGCGTGCATCTGTTGGTGCAGTCACTACAACCGAGCACAGACTATTGGTATCGCTTCCGTCAAGGCGATGCAACCAGCTCGGTAGGACATACGCGGACAACTCCTGCTTTGCAGGCAGATGTAGCCATGTTGCGCATCGCTTTGTCTTCATGCCAACACTACGAAGCAGGCTTATTTGTCGCGCACCAAGAAATTGCCCAGCAAGATTTAGACTTCGTCTTGTTTGTCGGTGACTACATCTACGAGTCGAGCAACGCGCAGTACACCACGCGCAAACACATTACAGAAGAACCTAAAACCTTAGACCAATACCGCGCCCGTTACGCTCTTTACAAACAAGATTTGATGCTGCAAGCGGCCCATGCTGCCCACCCCTGGGTGCTGATGTGGGATGACCACGAAGTCGTCAATGATTACGCTAACCAAGTAGATATGAAGAACACGCCGGTGCCAGAATTTTTGGCAAGACGTGCGGCTGCCTACCAAGCGTATTTCGAACACCAACCTGTTTTGTTGGGTCCAGACCCCAAAAGTCCACAACGTGCATCTATGCGCTTACACGACCAGTTTGCATGGGGTCGATTGGCCGATATCTGGACGCTAGACAACCGCCAATTCAGAAGCCCCCTCGCCTGCCCAGACCCTGTGCGTGGCGGCGGGCGCATGGTCACCCAATGCGACGCATTGAGCGACCCCACGCGCAGCATGTTTGGTTTTGAGCAAGAGCGCTGGTTGGATAAGGGGCTCAAAGCATCCAAACGTACTTGGAAGCTTTTGGCGCAAGGCACACAAATGAGTTCTACCAGTATTCCAGGTCCAACAGGCCGCGCGTATTGGAACGAGGCTTGGGACGGCTACCCGGAAGCGCGCAAACGTTTATTGCAGTCGCTTGCAGACAACCAAATTAAAAATGTGGTCTCGCTCGGCGGCGATGTGCATATGAATATCGCCGCTAATCTGCGCCCTGTTCCTAACGACCCTAGCTCTCCCTTGGTGGCCAGTGAGTTTGTTACTACATCCATCACGTCACGCGGCATGGGCGAAAAAGCGATAGGCATCGTACGCGATAGCAACGTGGACTTGGTTCACGCGCGAAGCGATGAGCGGGGCTTCAGCTTGATCAGCGTTACGCCATCACAAGTACGTTGCGATTTCAGAACCACGGCCATGCCCGCAGGTAGCGAAGCTGGTTTTAAAACCCAAGCGAGTTTTGTTGTTGAAAAAGGCAATTCAGCAGTTAAGCCTGCTTAGAGATGCGTGTTACCCATCATCTTGACCAACTCCGAGAGCTCGCCCTTTTCAATCATGTAGGTGCGGTCGCATACCGAATGCGCAAAATCCAAGTTTTGTTCTGATAGCAATACGCTGACACCTTGACGTTTGAGCGTGACCACCATGTCGGACATTCGGCTGACGATGGCGGGGGCAATGCCCTCAGACGGTTCGTCCAGCATCACTAACAGCGGATTGCCCATCAAAGTGCGTGCCACGCTGAGCATTTGCTGTTCCCCCCCGCTCATGTGGCTGGCTTGGCGGTTTTGCATATCGGCCAAATTCGGAAATAGATCGAATAATTTTTCGAGCGTCCAGTCTGACAGCACGCGTTGGCGATGGTCATAACGCGCATTTTGTTTGGCTAGTGTGAGGTTCTCTAACACCGTGAGGTCGGTAAAGATACGTCGGTCTTCAGGCACATAGCCAAGCCCCAAGCGTGCAACTTCAAACGCCTGCATATGGGTAAGGTCTTGCCCATCAAAGTGAAGCTCTCCTTCGCGCCGGGGCATCAACCCCATGATGGCTTTGAGCGTGCTGGACTTGCCGGCACCATTACGACCCAGCAGCGCAACCACTTCGCCACGGCCCACATGCAAAGACACGTCAAACAAGATTTGTGCGGCGCCATGCCAGGCGTTCAAATGGGAAACTTCTAGAAAGGGCTTCATACGGTCTCCCCTTCTACTGTTTTGCCACGCCCCAAATACACAGACTGTGCGAGCGGATTGTTTTGAACCTCTTGTGGTGTACCTTCGACCAAGATACGCCCTTGTGCCATCACCAAAATGCGTGTTGCAAAAGAAAACACCATGTCCATGCTGTGCTCGGTAAACATCACTGCCACATCACGCTCTTTGGCTAAAAATTGCACCAAACCCATCAAGGCTTGGCGCTCGGTGGGCGACATACCCGCCGTGGGCTCGTCCATCAACAACAACCGAGGTTGGTTGACCAAGGCCATCGCTAACTCAAGGCGTTTGATATCGCCATAGGCCAGCGTGTCGCTGATGTGGTGCGACATATCCGCAAGGCCTACTTTTTCCAACAAAGTTTGTGCGGCTTCTGCGCGGTGCCCACGTGTACGACGCCAAGGCGAAAACTGCAGACCTTGTGCAGACAGCATGGCCATTTGCACGTTTTCAATCACCGTCATAGAGCGAAACACTTCGGCCATTTGAAATGTCCGACTCACACCATGTCGCCACAAGTCATGGGGCTTGCGCCCAATCAACGATTGCCCATTCAAGCTCACGCTGCCACTGTCTGGCAGCAGTTGCCCATTGACCAAATTAAACGTGGTGCTTTTGCCAGCACCGTTGGGGCCAATCACCGCCAATAACTCTCCGGCGCCTACATCGAACGACACATTGTTAACAGCCATTTGGCTGCCAAATGATTTGTGTAGATGACGCACTTGTAAAAGCGCTTGCGCTGTCATGCTTTGCGCCCCATCAACTTCCATGTGCCTGCAATGCCATGCGGAAACACCAGTACGAGTAACAACATCACGCCGCCCAGCACCGCACGCCAATAGTCTGTGCTGCGCGCCAGTGTGTCTTGCAACACCGTGAAAGAAAAAGCGCCCACGATAGGCCCTGCAGTGGCATGAATGCCGCCCAACAAGACCATCACCAAAGCATCTACCGATTTAGGAATACCCATCACATCGGGCGAGATACTGCCTTTAGAAAAAGCAAACAAAGCGCCGGCCAGCCCTGCAAACCCCGCAGAAATCACAAAGCCCCACCACTGAACCCAAGCGATATTCAAGCCCATCGCTTGTGCACGCATGGGCGCGTCACGGCTTGCGCGCATGGCATACCCTAAAGGCGCGCGCAAGATGTATTGCAAGACCAAAACGCCAGTCACGGTCAATGCAAGTGCTAACCAATAAAAACTATTTTTGTCTTGCCAGGTTGCGTCAGGCCACACACCATTGAGTCCATTGCTGCCACCCGTTAAGTCATCCCATTGGAAACAGACCGACCAGACAATTTGTGCAAAGGCCAATGTCAACATAGCCAAATACACGCCAGACAAACGGACGGCAAACCAAGCCAGTGGAATTGCGCATGCTGCACTGATCAGCGGCGCCATCCAAAGTACTTGCTCGGTCGACAGTCCTTCGCGCAATACCAACAACGCCGTAGCATAGGCACCAATTCCAAAGTAAGCCGCATGCCCAAACGAATGCAAGCCTGCTGGCCCCATGATGAAATGCAAACTTGCAGCAAACAGAACGGCGATCAACACATCAATACCCAACACCACGCCATAGGACATATTGGTCATCAGCATAGGCCACATCACTGCGAGTGCGATGACTGTTATCCAAGCGAACCACGCCAAACCGTTTGCTGTCGCTGTTTGGGCTGACGACTCTGCTTGCATCACAGCGGTGCGCGAGACGCTGAGCGGTTTACCCAACAAGCCCCATGGACGCACCATTAAGACTAAAGCCATCACGACAAATTCGGCGACTAGCGTGAGTTTGGAAAAAGCGATGGATACACCACCTAACTCCACCGTACCAATTGCGACACACAAAGCTTTGACTTCGGCAATCACCAGCGCAGCGATAAACGCTCCCGGTATCGAACCCATGCCACCAACCACCACCACCACAAAAGCGTCGCTGATAGTCACCATGTCTAAACCGACATGTGCAGGCTCTCGCGGCAATTGCAAAGCGCCGCCCCAACCGGCTAATGCACAACCTAAAGCAAATACGCTAGTAAACAAGTAACGTGGGTTAACGCCTAAGGCGCCTAACATTTCACGGTCTTGGGTCGCGGCACGCACCAGCACACCAAAACGGGTGCGCTGCAACAAGCGCCATAAAGCCCACAGCACCAAGGGCCCAACACCAATTAAAAACAAGTCGTAGCTTGGAACGAGTCGACCCAATATGTCAACAGCACCGTGAAGTCCTGGCGCGCGTGGGCCTAGCAAATCCTCAGGCCCCCAGAGCCAGAGTGCAGCATCTTGCACGATCAAGGCAAAGGCAAAAGTGGCCAGTAGTTGAAACAATTCTGGCGCTTGATAAATGCGCCGCAGTATCGTGACTTCAAACGCAGCACCTATCGCGCCCGTCACAAGCCCCGTGCAAAACAAAAGCAAAAAAAACACAGCAGTATTTGGCGCATAAGGTGCAAGCCACGGCATTGCATGTGCAACCAATGAATACGCCACATACACGCCCAACATGAAAAAAGAACCGTGCGCAAAGTTGACCACGCGCGTCACGCCAAAAATCAAAGACAAACCTGCCGCCACCAAAAACAAAGAGGAAGCAGAAGCCAAGCCATTGATCGCTTGAACCAGAAAGGCGGATATCTCCAAGAGGGGGTACCTTGTATGTGTTGGCGCAGGTGCCGATACTGTTGCTGTAGCAGTTGC
>JBBAOY010000022.1:18039-30335 GCA_040401095.1 Limnohabitans sp. | reverse complement strand
GCAGTTGCAGTTGCTTCAGCCCATGGCCAGCATCTGTAAAGAAGACCTTAGTCTAGTGGACGCAATTTTTTCACATCTGCATCACTGGGTTGCACAGTTGCGCCATCGATATAGCGATAGTCAACCATCACGCCTTTGCCGCCCTCATTCTTGGTGCGACCTAAAAATGCACCCATGGTCGATTGGTGGTCTTGCGGTCTAAACATGGCGGGGCCATAGGGTGTGCTGAAACGCAAACCTCTGAAGGCGCTGACCAACTTTTCGCTATCTGTGCTTTGCGCTTTAATAATGCCTGCTGCTAAGGCTTGGATCATGCTGTAACCCACGACCGAACCTAGTCGTGGATGGTCGTTGTACTTGCGGTGGTACGCCAAGAAAAATGCTTTGTGTTCAGGCGTTTGTATGCCGTACCAAGGGTAACCCGTGACTATCCATCCGTTGGGTGTTTCGTCTTTCAAGGGTTCTAGGTATTCAGGTTCGCCTGTCAACAAGCTGACCACTTCGCGGCCTTGGAATAAGTTGCGTGTATTGCCTTCACGGACAAACTTGGCAAGGTCGGTGGCAAAAAGCACATTAAAAATAGCGTCAGGCTTGGCGTCTGCCAAAGCTTGTGCAACAGAACCGCCATCTACTTTGCCTAACGCGGGGGCTTGCTCTGCAACAAATTCCACATCAGGTTGAGCGGCCTTTAACAATTGTTTGAAAGTAGCCGCAGCCGATTGGCCGTATTCGTAATTGGGGTAGACCACCGCCCAGCGTTTTTTCTTGAGTTTGGCGGCTTCGGGCACCAGCATTGCCACTTGCATATAGGTGGAGGCGCGTAAACGGAAAGTGTATTTATTGCCGTTTTGCCAAACTATTTTGTCGGTGAGCGGCTCGCCCGCCAAGAAAAAAACTTTACGTTGTTTGGCAAAGTCACCCAAAGCCAAACCAATATGCGATAAAAAAGCGCCCGATAGCAAGTCGACTTTTTCACGGCTGAGCAACTCTTCTGCGGCACGCACAGCGTCACCAGGGGACGCGTTATCGTCCCGCGTGATGAGCTGCAACTTTTTACCGTTGACACCACCAGCCGCATTGATTTCCTCAACGGCCAACTCCATGCCTTTTTTATAGGGCTCTAAAAAAGCAGGCTGTGCTTTGTAACTATTGATCTCGCCAATCTTGATGACGCCTTGTGAGAAAGCCGTAGAAGAAAATAAACCAACATAAGTGGTCAATAACAGCGCATGGATTTTCATAAAAAATTAAGCTTCGAGTCGAACGGCCAATGCGGCCTTGGTGGCTGTCATCTCCGCTGGCAGGTGATACGCCAGTTGTTTGAATAACTCTTCGTGCAACTTCAACTCTTCCACCCATGCCGCTTTGTCGATATGGGTGACGGTTTTGAATTGCTCAGGCGTGAAGCTCAAACCTGTCCATGTGATTTCTTCATAGCTAGGGCTGATACCAAACACGTTTTCTTTGCCTTTGGCTGTGCCTTCGATGCGGTCGATCATCCACTTCAAGACGCGCATGTTTTCACCATAGCCTGGCCAAACAAATTTGCCGTCTTCGCCTTTGCGGAACCAGTTCACGCAATAGATAGAAGGCACTTTGGTGCCAGAGGCTTTGAGGGTTTGGCCCATATTGAGCCAGTGCTGGAAGTAGTCGCTCATGTTGTAGCCCATGAAAGGCAACATGGCGAATGGATCACGGCGCACCACGCCTTGTTGGCCTGCGGCGGCGGCGGTGGTCTCAGAGCCCATGGTGGCAGCCATATAGACACCTTCGGTCCAGTTGCGCGCTTCGGTCACAAGTGGCACGGTGGTCGAGCGGCGGCCGCCAAATATAAATGCGTCAATCGCCACGCCATTGGCGTCGTCCCACTGCGCATCGAGGGCGGGGTTGTTCGTGGCGGCTACGGTGAACCGGGCATTGGCGTGTGCCGCTTTGGCGCCGGTTTCTTTGGCTATAGCAGGCGTCCAGTCTTTGCCTTGCCAGTCGATCAAATGGTCTGGCAATTTGCCTGTGTCTTTTTCCATGCCTTCCCACCACACGTCGCCGTCGTCTGTGAGCGCAACGTTGGTGAAGATCACGTTCTTGTCCAAACTGGCCATGCAGTTGGGGTTGGTGTGGAAGTTGGTGCCTGGAGCGACGCCAAAGTAACCGGCCTCTGGGTTGATGGCGTAGAGCTTGCCGTCAGAGTGCGGCTTGATCCAGGCGATGTCGTCGCCGATGGTGGTGACTTTCCAGCCTTTGAAGCCTTCTGGTGGCACCAGCATCGAGAAATTGGTTTTGCCGCAAGCGCTAGGGAAAGCCGCCGCTACATGGTATTTTTTGCCTTGAGGATTGGTCACACCCAAAATGAGCATGTGCTCGGCCAACCATCCTTGGTCACGTCCCATATTGGAGGCGATGCGCAAGGCAAAACACTTTTTGCCTAACAAAGCATTGCCACCGTAGCCAGAACCGTAAGACCAGATCTCACGTTTTTCTGGGTAATGCACGATGTATTTGGTTTTGTTGCAAGGCCATTTCACATCGGCTTGGCCAGCGGTCAAAGGAGCGCCTACGGTGTGCACACAAGGCACAAAAGCGCCGTCGGTGCCGATCACGTCATACACCGCTTTGCCCATACGGGTCATGATGCGTTGGTTGACTGCCACATAGGCGCTGTCTGAGAGTTCAATGCCGACATGTGCAATGTGTGAGCCCATGGGGCCCATGCTGAAAGGCACCACATACATGGTGCGGCCTTTCATGCAGCCGTCAAACAAAGGCTGCAAAGTGGCGCGCATCTCGGCGGGCGCCATCCAGTTGTTGGTGGGGCCTGCGTCTTCTTTTTTCTCAGGACAGATGTAGGTGCGGTCTTCTACGCGTGCTACGTCGCTGGGGTCCGACCACGCGAGGTAAGAGCCTGGGCGCTTAGCGGGGTTGAGCTTTTTGAAAGTACCGGCGTCTACCAATTGCTGGCACAGGCGCTGGTATTCCTCTTCACTGCCATCGCACCAATAGACGGTATCTGGTTTGCACAAGGCGGCCATCTCAGCCACCCAAGCAATCAGTTTGGGATTTTTCACATAAGCGGGTGCGTTCATCAAAGACTCCAAAGTTAAAAATTGAGGTCAAGGTCCTCTGCGGGGCTTTGCCAAGACCTTGGCCTCAATCGATGGGCCGCTTTTGGGGCGGGTGGGGCATTTTAAGAATTTCAACACCCTTATGCATCCTAATGAATAAAAAAAACCAGTAGATGCGTAGAAAAAGGATGTAAAAAAAGCGCCCACAAGTCGCTTTAAGAAGTAATGTCAGACAATTAAAAAGTCAAAGTTTTTGAAAAACCTGAGCCCTACGCCATAAAAACAGCAATAAAGGCCAGCAAGAAAATCAAAATGCCACCAGCAAGGGGGAGCACGATCGGCATCAAGGGGACGATGGACTCGACCACATCTTGTTCGCCGTCTTGCGATTGGTCGTTTTCTTTGGACATGGAAACTCCTCGATTGATTAATCCACAGATTTTAGTCCACCTGCCTATTATTTATTCAACAGTGGCCACCACCCGCAACACTTCTTGTCCGTAAGCCTCGAGCTTTTTCACGCCAATCCCAGCAATTCCCTGCAAGCTGTCCAAATCGGCAGGCCCCGCTTTGGCGATTGCAGCCAAGGTCGCGTCATGAAAAATCACATAAGCCGGCAAGTTGTGTGACTTGGCCACTTCGCCGCGCCAGGCCTTGAGTGCATCAAACCGCGCTTGGCCGGTGGCGTCCAACGGGGTGGGCGTGGGCTTGTGGACGCTGCCAGAGGCGCGGCTTTTCGATTTGCTGGCTGCTGGCGTTGATACGGACGCGCGCAGACGAATCGACATCTCACCTTTAAGCACTGCACGCGAACCTTCGGTTAGATAGAGTGTGCTGAAAGTTTGTGCATCCACGCCCAAAGCGCCCAAGGCGATGAGTTGGCGCAACACGCCCCGCAATTGCTGTTCTGTGAATTGCGCGCCAATGCCAAAAGTACTCAAGCGCGCATGGCCATATTGCTGGACTTTTTCTGTGTCTTTGCCGCGCAATATGTCCATCACATGGCCGGCACCAAAGGTTTTACCGTCTTGCTGGTGAATACGGTAGATGGTCGAGAGCAGCATGCGGGCCGCTTCGGTTCCATCCCAAATTTGTGGAGCTTGCAGGCAGTTGTCGCAATTGCCACATGTCATCTTGGGGTAGGTTTCCCCAAAATAACCCAGCAATCGCCCGCGACGACAGTCGGTGGCTTCGGCCAGCGCGAGCAGGGCATCGAGCTTGCCGCGCATCACTTGTTTAAAGTCTTCGCCCGCAGGGCTTTCATCGATCATGCGGCGTTGGTTGACCACATCGTTCAAGCCATAGGCCATCCAAGCGTCAGCACTTTGGCCGTCGCGCCCAGCACGGCCCGTTTCTTGGTAATAGCCTTCGATGTTTTTAGGCATATCTAAGTGCGCGACAAAACGTACGTCGGGCTTGTCAATGCCCATGCCAAAGGCGATGGTGGCGACCATCACCAAGCCTTCTTCACGTAAAAAGCGGTTTTGGTTGTTTTGTCGCTTTGCCTGCACCAATCCTGCGTGGTAAGGCAAAGCAGCAATGCCTGCATCGCACAACAATTGCGCAACTTCTTCTACCCGTTTGCGCGATTGGCAATACACGATGCCGCTGTCTTGTCCGTAGGGGCCAGTGTGCTCGCGCTGAATAAAGCGCAGCAACTGCGTCGACGCATCTTTCTTTTCGATGATGGTGTAGCGGATGTTCGGTCTGTCAAAGCTGCTGACGAATTGTTGGGCGTTTTCTAACTGCAATCGCTCGACGATGTCCGCGCGCGTTGTAGCGTCTGCTGTGGCAGTGAGTGCAATCCGCGGTACCCCAGCGTAGCGTTCGTGCAAAACAGTTAGTGCGCGGTATTCGGGTCGAAAGTCATGGCCCCATTGGCTGACGCAATGCGCTTCGTCTATCGCAAACAAACTCAAATGCCCTTGCGCATACAAATCATCGAGTTGTGCCAAAAAGCGTGCTGTCGTCACGCGCTCCGGGGCGGCATAGAGCAAGGTCATATCGCCACGGCGCATACGCTGCTCGACCGCATTGGCGTCTTCGCCACTCAAACTGGAATTTAAAAAAGCGGCTTCTACGCCTGCCTCGTGCAAAGCCCCGACTTGGTCGTGCATCAGCGCAATCAAAGGGGAGATCACCACCGCAATGCCATGGCCCGCGCGCTGACGCGCAATGGCAGGAATTTGGTAGCACAAAGACTTGCCCCCGCCCGTAGGCATGAGCACCAAAGCGTCGCCACCGGCACAAACGTGGTTCACGATGGCTTCTTGCGGACCACGAAAGGCGTCGTAGCCAAATACTTCACGCAATATGGGGAGATAAGACAAACAAAAACCTGAGAACTGCTGAAAAACAGCAAAGGCGAAACTATGCCACGGCAAAAGGCTTATTTAGGTAAGTGCCACAAGTGTTTTTACAATGCAAGGCTTATGCAATCACACACTTTCACGCGCGCGCAACAATTGCCCGCCATTTTGGCCAAGCGCATCGCCGTGCTTGATGGCGCCATGGGCACCATGATCCAGCGCTATAAATTGAACGAAGCGCAATACCGCGGTGAGCGGTTCAAAGATTTCCATAAAGACGTCAAAGGCAACAACGAGTTATTGAGTTTGACCCGCCCCGACGTGATTCGCGATATCCACGAAGGCTATTTGGCCGCCGGCGCCGACCTGATCGAAACCAACACCTTTGGTGCGACCACCATTGCACAAGCCGATTACGACATGGCGGAGTTGGCCATCGAGATGAACCGTGCTTCTGCGGAAATCGCGCGTGCGGCGTGTGACAAATACAGCACACCCGACAAGCCGCGTTTTGTAGCTGGCGCCTTAGGCCCCACGCCCAAGACCGCGAGCATCAGCCCGGATGTGAATGATGCTGGCGCGCGCAACGTCACATTTGAAGAGTTGCGACAGGCTTACTACGAACAAATCCAAGCTTTGGTAGAGGGCGGTTGCGATCTGCTGCTGGTTGAAACGATTTTCGACACGCTCAACGCCAAAGCCGCGCTGTTTGCCATTGAAGAATATTTCGAGGCCAGCGGTGAGCGTTTGCCTTTGATCATCAGCGGCACTGTGACCGACGCATCGGGTCGGATTCTGAGCGGACAAACTGTGACGGCGTTTTGGCACAGCGTGCGCCATGCCAAGCCTTTGGCAATTGGTTTGAATTGCGCATTGGGCGCCGCCTTGATGCGCCCCTATTTGCAAGAACTCGCGCGCGTAGCAAGCGACACGTTTATCAGTTGCTATCCCAACGCAGGCTTGCCCAATCCGATGAGTGACACAGGCTTTGATGAAACACCTGCTGACACATCACGCCTGTTGCACGAATTTGCGGCGGATGGATTGGTGAATATTGTGGGCGGCTGTTGTGGAACGACGCCTGAACATATCGCCGCTATTGCCAATGCGGTGATGGACCAAAAAGCACGTGACATCAGTGCGGGCCCTTTCTACCGCGAAGCGGCCTGATTAATGGGCTGATATCGCTGTACAACTTAACTTTTAAAAGACGGGTATCAATATGACTGCGCTCCACCAACTCAGCGCGTGTGACGCTGCCGCCCAACTCGCCCAACGCACTTTGCGTTCGGAAGACTTGGTGCGCGCATGTATTGAATACATTGATGCGCGAGAACCCGAGGTGCAAGCGTGGGCGTATTTGCAACGCGATGTTGCCGTTGCGCATGCCAAGCAGTTAGATGCTGGCGCGCATCGTGGCTCGTTGCATGGCTTGCCGATTGGCGTCAAAGATTTGCTGGCTACAACCGATATGCCAGCCACCTACGGCTCGCGCATCTACGCCAATTACCGCCCTGGGTTTGACGCGGCATGCGTCGCGGTTGCACGCCAACAAGGCGCCGTGGTGTTGGGTAAAACCGTGAGTACCGAGTTCGCCACGTTTAATCCCAATCAAACCCGTAACCCCTTGCGCTTGACCCACACACCTGGCGGCTCATCGTCTGGTTCAGCTGCGGCTGTCGCAGACAGCATGGTGCCTTTGGCGATTGGTACGCAAACGGCGGGATCGTTGATTCGTCCTGCTTCGTATTGCGGCATCGTTGCTTTCAAGCCGAGCTTTGGATGCATTGCACGCGCGGGAGCAAAGTTGCTTTCGGACACGTTGGACACGGTTGGCACGATGGCGCGCACAGTCCCAGATGCAGCATTGTTTGCAGCTGGCATGAGCGGCCGCCATGATTGGTTGGTAAAACCTTTGGGCGATGTGCTGTCAAGGCCATTGCGCGTGGGTATTTGTAAAACCTATGAGTGGGGCCATGCGGGAATTGACACACAGAATGCATTGGCAAATGCAGAGCAAGCGCTCAAAAATGCGCCAGCCTTTGAAGTGAAAAACGTGCAGTTACCCGCAGACTTTCAAACCTTAGCGCATGCGCAAACGCAAGTGCAATTGTTTGAGCAAGCGCATAACTTGGCGCATGAACACATTGCACATTGCGCAGAATTAAGCCCGCGTCTGCAAGGCATTTTGAAAAGCGGCAAAGACATCACGCATGCGCAATACGATGCAGCGCAGCAACACATTGCCAAATGCCGCTTGCAACTGCAAGCCGTATTTCAAGACGTTGATGTGTTGCTTGCGCCCAGCGCTCAAGGCGAAGCGCCGAACAGTTTGGACAACACGGGCGATCCTGTGTTTTGTCGTATTTGGACGGTGTTGCACACACCTGCCATCAACGTGCCTGCGGGGCTGGGCGCAACCGGCATGCCTATAGGGTTGCAAGTGGTCGGCCCAGTTGGAAGTGACGCATTGACGTTAGCAGCGGCACATGCCTTGCACCAGCATATTTCTTAAACCATCCGCAATCTCTTTAAGGGTAAAGCCCGCGCAAAGCCCGCGCTTGCAAGATGCGTGTGCAGCCCACGATGAACGCGGCGGTCCGTAAACTCACCCGTTTGTCTTCGGCCACTTGCCAAACGGATGCAAATGCCGCTTGCATGGTTTGCGTTAAGCGGGCATTGATTTCGTCTTCGTTCCAAAAGAAGCTGGAGAAATCTTGCACCCATTCAAAGTAACTGACGGTTACACCGCCTGCGTTGGCGATCACGTCTGGTACCACCAAGATATTGCGTTCGGCCAAGATGTCATCCGCTTGCGGTGTTGTGGGGCCGTTGGCGCCCTCCACAATTAGTCGCGCTTGAATGCGTGGTGCGTTGAGCGAAGTGATTTGTGTCTCGAGCGCAGCAGGAACCAAGATATCGCAAGGCACATCCCAAAATGCGTCTTTGTCCATGCTTTGTGCGTCCTTGAAACCAAACACGCCGCCATGGACTGTGACGTAAGCAATTAAAGTTTTCACGTTGAGCCCTGCGGGGTTATAAACCGTGCCCGTATGGTCTTGCACTGCGACGATGTGTGCATCTGCTTGGGCAAACAATTCCGCTGCAACACTTCCTACATTTCCAAAGCCTTGAATGGCGATATGGGTGCTCGCAATCTCGAAGCCTAGTTGTTTCGCTGCTTCTATGGCGACAACAAATACACCTCGCCCCGTTGCCTCACGTCTGCCTAAAGAACCACCGAGCGCAATGGGTTTGCCAGTCACAACGCCTGTGGATGTGCTGCCTTGGTTGACTGAATAGGTGTCCATCATCCAAGCCATCACGCGCGCATTGGTGTTGACATCTGGCGCAGGAATATCGTTGTGTGGACCAATGATGACGCCTATCTCGCTGGTGTAGCGACGTGTGATGCGCTCTAACTCGCCGTCTGACAAAAGGCGAGGATCGACACGCACACCGCCTTTGGCGCCACCAAATGGCAAATTGAGTGCTGCGTTTTTCACCGACATCCATGCTGACAACGCCATCACTTCAGCTAAGGTGACATCTTGGTGAAAACGCACACCCCCTTTACCTGGGCCTCGCGATGTGTTGTGTTGCACGCGAAACCCCTCAAAGTGCACAATGCGTCCATCGTCCATATGAATGGGCACATCGACGACCAACACGCGCTTGGGACGGCGTAATGTGTCCACCCAACGCGATAAATCGCCGAGAAATGGCGTAACGCGGTCGATTTGTTGCAGATACATATCCCATGCGCTGCTCTCGTGTGAGGGCAGATACGACAAGCCGCTTGGCTTGGGTGTGTATGCGGCCGGTTGTGCATAAGACGTGCAATGCAGAGAGACAGAAGGGATGCGCACAAAATTCCTAAAGAAGCCAAGCAAGATTGAAATTTTTGCTTCTTTAACTTCCTAGCAATTGACTTGCTGCTCACAAACTTTGTAAGTGGCGCTTAAAAACCCGAAGTCAAAACTAAGCTCACTAAGTCCACTTCAAGGTGCGCTCAAGTCAATACATACGTGGTCTAAAATACTTATCTTCACAAGGAGCGTTGCAGCTTTGCCACCGTGCGCAAAGTCAGGCTTGGGAAGATTCTTTTGCAACGACGCTCACCTGAATGATCTGCCCAGGTGAGAGAACCCCCCATGTATCCAACGTCCGTGCCGCCGATGAAACTCTCAGGTCTAGAGCCTGTGATGATTGGTGCGCCACAGCCTGATGTGGACGGCAACCCGCAGCGCGCATCGTTTGTCAATGTGGGCGAACGCACCAATGTCACCGGTTCCAAAGCTTTTGCCCGCATGATTTTGAATGGCGACTACGAGCAAGCGCTTGCAGTGGCACGTCAACAAGTTGAAAACGGCGCGCAAATCATTGACGTCAATATGGATGAAGCCATGCTCGACAGCCAAGCAGCGATGGTCCGGTTTTTAAACCTGATGGCGGGGGAGCCCGACATTGCGCGCGTGCCGGTCATGGTCGACTCGAGCAAATGGTCGGTGATTGAAGCAGGCTTGCGTTGCATACAAGGCAAAGGCATCGTCAACTCGATCAGCATGAAAGAAGGCGTGGAAGAGTTCAAACGCCAAGCCACTTTGGTCAAGCGCTACGGTGCTGCAGCCGTAGTGATGGCTTTTGATGAAAAAGGCCAAGCCGATACCTTTGCGCGCAAGAAAGAAATTTGTGAGCGGGCCTATCGCATCTTGGTCGATGAAGTCGACTTCCCACCTGAAGACATCGTCTTCGACCCCAATATTTTTGCGATTGCCACAGGCATTGAAGAACACAACAACTATGCAGTGGACTTTATTGACGCCACGCGTTGGATCAAACAAAACCTGCCAGGCGCGAAAGTCAGCGGCGGCGTGTCGAATGTGAGCTTTTCATTTCGCGGCAATGACCCAGTGCGAGAAGCCATACACACGGTTTTTTTGTACCACGCGATTGCGGCAGGCATGGACATGGGCATCGTCAACGCTGGCATGGTCGGCGTGTATGACGACCTAGAGCCTGTTTTGCGTGAGCGCGTGGAAGATGTCGTGCTCAATAGAACACCCAAATACAAAGAAGGCGAAGAACACCTCACCCCAGGTGAGCGATTGATTGAAGTAGCCGAAAGCGCCAAAGGCGCGGCTAAAGATGACAGTCAAAAACTTGCGTGGCGTGGCTCACTGGAGATGCCAGTAACCGTGGCGCAACGTTTAAGCCACGCATTGGTACACGGCATCACTGAATTCATTACCGACGACACCGAAGAGGCTTATCAAGAGATTTTGAAAAAGGGCGGTCGACCTTTGCATGTGATCGAAGGCCCGTTGATGGACGGCATGAATGTAGTGGGCGATTTGTTTGGCCAAGGCAAGATGTTTTTGCCGCAAGTGGTGAAGTCCGCGCGCGTGATGAAGCAAGCCGTGGCGCATTTGGTGCCGTACATCGAAGAAGAAAAACGCTTGCAAGCGCAAGCCGGCGAGGATGTGAAAGCCAAAGGCAAGATCGTGATCGCCACAGTCAAAGGCGATGTGCACGACATTGGCAAAAACATCGTCACCGTCGTCTTGCAGTGCAACAACTTTGATGTGGTCAATATGGGCGTGATGGTCCCGTGCCACGAAATTTTGGCCAAAGCTAAAGAAGAAGGCGCTGACATGATTGGCCTGTCTGGCCTCATAACCCCGTCGCTGGAAGAAATGCAATACGTCGCTGGCGAAATGCAAAAAGACGAATATTTCCGTGGCAAAAAAATGCCGCTGATGATTGGTGGTGCGACTACCAGTCGCGTACACACTGCCGTCAAAATTGCTCCGCACTATGAAGGGCCAGTGGTTTATGTGCCTGATGCCTCTCGCAGCGTAAGTGTGGCGCAAGGCTTGTTGTCAGAACAAGCAGCGAAATATATTGCCGAGTTGAACGCCGATTACGTCAAGGTGCGTGAGCAACACGCCAATAAAAAACAAACGCCTTTGGTTAAGTTGTACGAAGCACGCGCAAATGCCGCTGTGGTTGAGTGGGATAAATACAAACCCACCAAGCCCAAATTTATTGGTAAGCGCGTATTCAAAAACTTCGATTTGGCAGAACTAGAACAGTTTATCGATTGGGCTCCGTTTTTCCAGACTTGGGATTTGGCAGGACCTTTCCCCGCGATCTTGGAAGACGACGTAGTGGGCGACGAAGCCAAAAAAGTGTTCGTCGATGGCCAAGTGATGTTGAAAAAAATCATAGAAGGCCGTTGGTTAACGGCCAATGCGGTGGTGGGTTTGTACCCCGCGCAACGCGTGGGGGACGATATCGTTTTGTACGCAGATGAAGCGCGCCAACAGCAAGTGATGACTTGGTATGGCTTGCGCCAACAAACCGTCAAACCTAATGACAATCCAAACCGCTGCTTGTCAGATTTTGTCGCAGACCAAACCCAAGCTGCTGACTACGTCGGTTTGTTTGCGGTGACCACAGGCATTGGCAGCGAGAAACAAGAAAAGCGTTTCATCGATGCGCATGACGACTACTCAGCCATTTTGTTCAAAGCCTTAGCAGACCGCTTGGCAGAAGCCTTCGCCGAATGCATGCACCAGCGCGTGCGTAAAGACTTGTGGGGCTATGCGGCAGATGAATCGTTCACCAACACAGAATTGATTGCAGAAAAATACCAAGGCATTCGCCCTGCCCCTGGCTACCCTGCTTGCCCAGACCACAGCGCCAAGCGCGCGATGTTTGATGTCTTGCAATGTGGCGATATTGGCATGGCTTTGACCGAAAGTTTGGCGATGACTCCGGCGGCTAGCGTGAGCGGTTTTTATTTGGCGCATCCGCAGGCGGGCTATTTCAATGTGGGCCGTATTGGTGAAGACCAAGTCCAAGATTTGGCGCAACGCCAAGGTGTGGAAGTGAAAGACTTGCAGAGATTGTTGGCGCCTAACCT
>JBBAOY010000022.1:6740-17939 GCA_040401095.1 Limnohabitans sp. | reverse complement strand
AACCAAACCTAAGCCGGTTTTTTAGTACTCAAACACTCCTTCATAAAGTCTTTACGCTCTTGGCCCTTTTTGCCTTCTGCGTTTTTATGGCACGTGGCCATGCGATTGGGTTTTTTAGGTTTCTCGTCCTCTGCGTGGACTGCGCTTAGGGCGAATGCCAAGCCAAACCCTAGCAGGTAGGTAAACGCCTTCATTCAATTTCCTTCCTCAATTAATACGGTTGATACGAACAAATGGAAGTTATGCAGACAACGATGTGTTTGCTGTCAAAACGACCAAAGGTATTTTTGAGAAATGTGTCTATTGAGTGGTTGGGTCGCAGTAACAAAGTTTGGTAGTTTGAAAGCAAAAAATTTCAGCGCCACACAGTCTTGGCGCCACTCTGCCTCAAGGATCAAGTGTTTTCAACCAACACCAATCTTTGCAAAGTAATCAGCTTGACGAGGGCTTTATTGACCCACCAACACCCTTCGATATTGGATGGCCTCAGCGATATGCGCTGTTTCAACTGCTTCTGAGTTTGCTAAATCAGCAATCGTGCGTGCCACCCGCAAAGCGCGGTGCGTGCTGCGACCAGACCAGCCAAGTTGTGATGCGGCTTTACTCAAAAAATGCAGGGCTTGTGCGGATGCGTTGACCAACTTCTCTAACTTCGCGCCAGCTATATGCTGGTTATCAACGCCTTGCCTATTTATAGCGCGCGTATGCGCTGCCACGCACCGCGCACGTACCAACGCAGTTGACTCGCCAACAGCCGCATGTAGCAACTCCTCTGGCCTAAGCGTGGCGACCTCGACTTGCAAATCAATGCGATCTAACAAAGGCCCGCTCAATTTGCCTTGGTAACGCGCAACTTGGTCTGGCGTGCATCGGCAGGCTTTCAACGGCGACCCTAGGTAGCCACAAGGGCATGGGTTCATGGCAGCAATCAATTGAAACTGTGCAGGAAACTCTGCCTGCGTTGCCGCGCGCGACAAAGTGATGCGCCCGTTTTCTAAAGGTTCGCGCAAAGCTTCAAGCGCTCGACGCGGGAACTCTGGCAACTCATCTAAAAACAACACGCCGTTATGCGCAAGAGAAATTTCTCCAGGCTTTGGCGGCGAGCCGCCTCCAACCAGGGCGACCGAGGTGGCCGTGTGGTGTGGGCTGCGGGTAGGGCGTTGCTGCCAATGCGCAATATCAAACCGTCCGCTCAAACTTGCGATCGCTGCAGACTCTAGTGCCTCTTGTAAAGACATATCTGGTCGCAGCGCTGCAAAGCGCTGCGCCAACATGGACTTTCCCGTTCCAGGTGGCCCGACTAATAAGAGAGAGTGTCCGCCTGCAGCGGCAATCTCTAGTGCGCGTTTGGGCGTGGCTTGGCCTTTGACGTCGGAGAGGTCTATCTGGTTGCTTTGAGTACGAGAGGCGTTTTTGAAATTGGAAGGTAGCACGCGTTGCCAGCCTGCGCTACTCTCGCCTATGAGTTTGGTGCCGTTCCCTTTCTCTTTTGTTGTTGGGCTCGGGGCAATAGAGATAGGTCTTGAAGAAGAAGGCTTTTTAACAAAAAGTGCCACACCAGGTTTTGCAAACTGAGCAGCCACATCTTGCAGATGCCGCGCGCAATACACCTCCATGCTTGGCACCAAAGCCGCCTCTTGTGCGCTGATGGGCGGGAGCACCAAGCGGACGCGGACTTTGGCGTCATGCATAGCTAAGCCCATCGCCAAAGCGCCATGCACGGGACGTAACTCTCCAGATAAAGAGAGCTCCCCAGCGAATTCATGTTGCGCCAATGCAACATCGTCTAAAAGTCCTTGGGCCGACAAGATTCCTAAAGCGATGGGTAAATCAAAGCGACCAGAGTCTTTTGGTAAATCAGCAGGACCCAAGTTCACCGTGATGCGTTTGTTGTTGGGGAACGCAAGGCCAGCGTTCTCAATAGCGCACCGAACGCGCTCCCGCGCCTCTTTCACCTCTGTATCAGCGAGGCCGACCAAGGTGAAACTTGGCAAGCCATTTGCCAAATGCACCTCAACTGTTACCGAGGGTGCGTGCATGCCCAGTAATGCACGACTATGAATTGAAGCTAAAGACAAAAGATAACTTTCAAAAATTGGAAGCCCCAAAATAGGGATTTGAATAGTTAAGCCGCACCTAACTTGTGCGTAAAAATCTGATTGTCCTTAGACTAACGTGTGTGGAGGACGCCATGTGGGTAAAAAAGTTAACATTTAAGTAACTTCCACTATTGGCGTGCTCCTTGCTAACAGATTACAAACCTTAATCAATCTTTAACGGAGTATTAAAAATGAAAACCAAGTCCAAAATCTTGTTGGCTTTGCTAGCCACCTCTTCAGCAGCTTTTGCCCAAACAGCGCCTGCAACTATCGCAGAACCAGCGGCAGCAGAAACAACGATCGCTTACAACATTGGCCTTGTAAATCAGTACCGTTACCGTGGTTTGGCTCAAACGAAGGGATCCCCTGCACTCCAGGGCGGGGTGGATTACACGAACGCAAATGGTTTTTACCTTGGAACTTGGGCTTCGACCATAAGTTGGATCCAAGACGCTGGAAAAGGAAGCTATGCCTCGACAACAACTTACACCGGTAACACTGAATTAGACCTCTATGGAGGGTACAAATTCGAAAAGGCAGGAGTTAACTTTGATGTTGGTTATCTACGTTATCAATACACTGGTAACGATTTAGACAAAGCGACAGCCGCATTCGCAAATGCGAATACAGATGAAGTTTATGCCGCAGCAACCGCTGGCGTTTATACGTTGAAATATTCCTACGCCACATCAACTTTGTTTGGATATTTGAACTCTAGTGGTAGCGGTTATACAGATATTTCTGCTAATTACGACCTTGGAAATGGTATCACTTTAACTCCACACGTTGGACATCAAATGGTTAAAGGAACATCTTCTAGCTATTACCCAGGCGGACTTAGCTACACGGACTATTCAGTCACATTCGCTAAGGATTTGGGTGACGGCCTATCCGCATCATTTGCATACATAACAACTAATGCAAAAACAAACGCCAACTTTCTAAGTAATCTCACATCTTATAACGCGGCCAAAGCTGCAGTCGTTGCAGGCGTCAAGTACACCTTCTAAATAATCAAAGCAAACAGCCTTCTCTAGGAGCACCCATGAAACTTATCACCGCAGTTATTAAACCCTTCAAGCTGGACGAAGTCCGTGAAGCCTTATCCCAGATTGGGGTGCAGGGCATCACAGTGACCGAAGTCAAGGGCTTTGGACGACAGAAGGGCCATACAGAGCTGTATCGCGGTGCTGAGTACGTGGTTGACTTCTTGCCTAAAGTTAAGGTCGAAGCCGCTGTCGATGAACAACACGTTGACCGCGCCATTGAAGCAATTGAAGCCGCCGCACGCACCGGAAAAATCGGTGACGGCAAGATTTTTGTTTACGACCTCGAACAAGTTGTTCGTATCCGCACCGGCGAAACCGGGGTGGAAGCACTTTAAGAAAGAAGAAGACCATGATGAAAAAACTCCTTGCCTCCCTAGCCTTAGGGCTAGGCCTGATGCTTGGCGGCACTGCCGCCATGGCGCAGACCGCTGCTGCTCCCGCAGCCGCCCCTGCTGCAGAAGCTAAAGCTGAAGCTGCCGCCCCTGCTGAAGCAACATCTATTCTGTGTTCCGAAAAGTGCAATAAAGGCGATACCGCCTGGATGACAGTTGCCACTGTCTTGGTGATTTTGATGACGATTCCTGGCTTAGCCCTGTTCTACGGTGGCTTGGTCAGAAGCAAAAACATGTTGTCTGTATTGATGCAAGTTTTTGTGGTGTCGTCGCTGATTTATGTGTTGTGGGTGCTTTACGGCTACTCGCTCACCTTCACGGCGGGCAATCCATTTATTGGGGGCATGGACAAGCTGTTCTTCAAAGGTATCACGCCTGAATCTGTGGCTGCTACGTTCAGCAAGGCTGTGTATATCCCTGAACTCACGTTCGCTGCATTCCAAGCCACTTTTGCTGCTATTACTTGTACCTTGATCGTCGGCGCATTCGCTGAGCGCATCAAGTTCTCTGCTGTGTTGTTGTTCTGCACCATTTGGTTCACGTTCAGCTACATGCCTATCGCCCACATGGTTTGGTATTGGGACGGTCCTGATGCGATCACTGATGCAGCCACCCTCGAAACAGTGACTGCTGCTGCCGGATGGTTATGGGCCAAGGGCGCACTCGACTTCGCCGGCGGTACTGTGGTGCACATCAACGCAGCGATGGCCGGTTTGGTAGGCGCATTCGTGATCGGCAAGCGCCTCGGTTACGGCAAAGAAGCCATGACCCCACACAGCTTGACATTGACCATGGTGGGTGCATCTTTGTTGTGGGTGGGTTGGTTCGGTTTCAACGCCGGCTCTAACCTAGAAGCTAATGGCGTGACTGCTCTGGCATTCGTCAACACTCTCGTCGCAACGGCTGCTGCCACATTGAGCTGGATCACTGGTGAGGCTTTAGCCAAAGGCAAGGCTTCTATGCTGGGTGCTGCATCTGGTGCCGTGGCTGGTTTGGTGGCTATTACCCCAGCTTGCGGATATGTGGGACCTATGGGTGCCATCGTGATCGGTGTAGTTGCTGGATTCCTCTGCTTATGGGGTGTTAATGGCCTCAAGCGTATGTTGGGTGCTGATGACTCGCTCGACGTGTTCGGTGTGCACGGTGTCGGCGGTATCGTCGGTGCCTTGTTAACAGGTGTATTCGCCGCCCCAGCATTGGGTGGGGTGGGCTTGTTCGACTACGTTGCCAACGCTGCTAACCCAGAATACGTGATCATGGACCAAGTGTGGATTCAACTCCAAGCGGTTATCACCACCATCGTATGGTCTGGCGTAGTCTCTTACATCGCCTACAAATTGGTTGACTTAGTGATCGGATTGCGCGTTACGGAAGAAGAAGAGCGCGAAGGCCTCGACATTTCTTCACACGGCGAGACGGCTTATCACAGCTAATCTTTCATAGATTTAAAAAAGTTTTCTTGGACTTTCAGCCCGCCTCACGGCGGGCTTTTTTCTTGGGCGAAGAATTATTTATATGAGCGGATACCATTGCCCGTTATGTCTGACATCCTTCAAGAATGGACGCAACGCATACAGCGCGCCACGTCCTTAAAAACACCGTTACGTTTTCGCGGTGGCGGCACCAAAGATTTTTATGGCCAAAGCCTTGAGGGTGAGGTTTTTGACACACGCGCTTACGCGGGCATTTTGAGTTACGAGCCTAGTGAATTAGTGGTCACGGTTTGCTCGGGCACATCGTTGAAAGAATTAGAAGTTGCGCTAGCAGAAAAAGGCCAATGCCTGGCCTTTGAGCCACCGCATTTTGGCGAAGGTGCCACAGTGGGCGGGATGGTTGCCGCAGGATTGAGCGGACCTTCACGCGCCAATGTAGGCAATGTGCGCGACTTTGTTTTGGGCGCCAAGATGATCAACGGCAAAGGCGAGCAACTCACCTTTGGCGGACAGGTCATGAAAAACGTAGCCGGCTACGACATCTCGCGTTTGTTGGCTGGCAGCATGGGCCAACTGGGTTTGATTACCGAGTTGTCGCTGAAGGTGTTGCCTGTTCTGCCTGGTGAAGCCACATTGCAATGCGCTGGTTTGTCGCAAACGCAAGCGCTCACATGTTTGCATCAGTGGGGAGGCCAGCCCCTGCCCTTGAATGCCAGCGCCTGGGTGTATGACTACACAGCCACACCCGCACAGAACTACTTATTTTTACGTTTGCGCGGTGCGGTAGCCGCCGTCGAAACGGGTGTTGAACGTATCCGTAAAGAAGTGCAAGCGTTGGGTGCGGAGGTGGTGCAAATGGACAACGCACAAGCTACGCAAGATTGGCGAGCCTGCAACGAACACCAGTTGCCGTTTTTTACACATGCGCCTAGCGAAGAAGATTGCCTATGGCGCTTTTCTATGCCACAAACCGCGCCTGAGCTAGAACTGCCCTATGCGCAATACATAGAGTGGCACGGCGGACAGCGTTGGTTGTGGGCGCCATCGTCACAAGCTGTGCATTTACGTGGAGTTGCAGACAAAGCGGGCGGGCATGTCACCTTGTTTAAAACCAGCGCAGTCCATGGCGATGCAGACAAGCGCGTCGGCGTGTTCACACCATTGAACAATGTGCAGCAGCGCATACAAAACCAACTCAAACAACAATTTGACCCAGTGGGAATTTTCAATCCCCATCGCACAGCTTTAAATTAACCTATGCAAACCCATTTAGCCCCTGAATATAAAGATACAGAAGACGGCAAAGCTGCAGAAGCAATTTTGCGCAAATGTGTGCATTGCGGGTTTTGTACTGCTACATGCCCCACCTACCAATTATTGGGCGACGAGTTAGATGGGCCGCGCGGACGTATTTATTTGATGAAACAGGTATTGGAAGGTGAAACGCCCACACGTAAAACGCAGCAACACCTCGACCGCTGCCTAACTTGCCGCAACTGTGAAACCACTTGCCCGAGTGGCGTGCAATACGGCCATTTGATTGATATCGGTCGCAAATTGGTAGATGCCAAAGTGGAGCGCCCCATGGGTGAGCGCATGTTGCGTTGGGCATTGAAAGAAGGACTGCCTTCGCCACTCTTTGCGCCCGCCATGAAGCTAGGCCAAGCTGTGCGAGGCATATTGCCACCCAGCCTAAAAGCCAAAGTACCCGCGCCACAAGTGGCGCATCGCAACGGTGTGACATGGCCCACGCAAACACATGCACGCAAAGTGTTGATGCTCGCGGGTTGCGTGCAGCCCTCTATGTTGCCAAACGTCAATACCGCGACTGCGCGCGTCTTGGATGCGGCAGGAATTCAAACCTTGCTGGCACCAAGTGCCGGTTGTTGCGGCGCGGTGAAGTTTCACCTCAACGACCAAGAAGGCGGTGCTGTTCAAATGCGCGCCAATATCGATGCATGGTGGCCTTATGTAGAGCAAGGCGTTGAAGCCATCATCATGAATGCGTCTGGTTGTGGTGTCATGGTGAAAGACTATGGCCATGTGTTGGCTAATGATGCGCAATATGCCGACAAAGCCCAAAAGATAAGCGCTTTGACCAAAGACCTCAGCGAGTTGTTGCCACAACTGGTCACCGCTTTAAAACCAAAAATCAACGCAAAAGCGTTAGAACAAATGGGTAAGCAAGCGTTCCATCCGCCCTGCACATTGCAACATGGCCAACAGCTCCAAGGTGGTGTTGAAAAACATTTGGGCGACTTAGGCTTTGATGTTCAAGTGGCTAATAACGAAGCGCATTTGTGTTGCGGTTCAGCAGGAACTTACTCGGTATTGAACCCCGATATCGCCTACACCTTGCGCGATCGCAAGTTAGGCAATTTAGGAGCGATGCAACCCAAAGCCATTTTGAGTGCCAATGTGGGCTGCATCACCCACTTGCAAAGCGGAACAGATGTACCCGTCAAGCACTGGGTGGAAGTGCTTGACGCTGTCTTGCAACCTTAACCATGCGCATCATCTTGGCTAGCAATACGCATTAGCCTAGCCAGCTCTTCGCTGTGGTGACGTTGGTTGGAAGCATGCCACAGCTTGATCAGCCACATCACATAAGCCACCAAAGTGCCAAACGCGGTGATAGCGCCAAACGCCGTTAAGCCCATGCCGGTGAACAAAGTGTAGAGACCGCCTAGAAGCAAGATACACAGTTGTTCATTGAGATTTTGTACGGCAATTGAACGACCCGCACCCATTAAGTTGTGACCACGGTGCTGTAGCAGCGCGTTCATCGGCACCACTAAAAATCCGCCTAAACCCCCCAACAAAATCAAGAAAGGCACCGCCAGCCACAAATCGCTGATGAAGATCATGACAAGCAAAGCGATGCCCATCAAAATTCCCAGAGGCATGATGCGTGTGGCGTGCTCTAAACGCATGCGCATGGAGGCAACGACTGCACCTACCGCTGTACCAATAGCCACAACACCTACCAAACTCGATGCCTGAGTCGTGCTGTAGCCAAGTGCGGCGGCACTCCAAGCCAAGACGATGTAGCGCAAATTACCACTGACCCCCCAAAACAAGGTGGTGGTGGCTAAAGAAATCTGGCCAAGCTTGTCTTGCCACAACAGCTTGTTACATCGGAAAAACTCTGGAATCAAAATCCACAAACTGCGCGCCATGCTGTATTCGGGATGGCTGCGCATCGGTATCAATGCAACCCCCGTGTGCGGAATGCGCGTGTTGAACCAGGCGGCCAAACCGTAAAACAACACCAGCAAACAAATGGCTGCTTCTGCGGGTGTGTCAAAGCCCGTATCGATAAACGGTACATCCAATGACAGCAAGATGGAAGACAACTGTGGCCCTACCAATTGCCCACCCAATAAGACACCCAAAATGATGGAACCTATGGTCAAGCCTTCAATCCAACCATTGGCCTTGACCAATTGCGACGATGGCAGCAGCTCGGTCAAGATGCCATATTTGGCGGGTGAATATGCGGCGGCGCCCAAACCCACCACGGCATAAGCCAACAAAGGGTGGCTGCCAAAAAGCATCATCAAGCAACCCACCACTTTGATGCTGTTACTCATCAGCATCACGTCGCCCTTAGGGCGCGAATCTGCAAAGGCCCCAACAAAAGGCGCTAGCACCACATAGAAGAGAGCAAACATGGGAACCAGTGCGGCTCTTTGCCATTCAGCGGTGCCTTCGGACTTGAGTAGCTCAACCGCCGTCACAAACAAGGCGTTGTCTGCCAACGAACTAAAGAACTGGGCAGACATGATGGTGTAGAAACCGCGCTTCATGGGAACATCGAAAAAATAAGACAAATGGTTATAACACGCGCGATGACACAATAGAGTTATGCCCCGTCCGATACAAGCCTTTGTGCACAGTGACGCCTTGCGTCATAACTTGCAGCGCATGAAAGATTGCACCCCAGATGCACGCATTTGGGCCGTGGTCAAAGCCAATGCCTACGGGCACGGCATTGAGCGTGCGTTCGAAGGTTTGCGCGGATGCGACGGATTTGCCTTGCTTGATTTAAACGAAGCCCAACGTGTGCGTGATTTAGGCTGGCGCGGCCCTATTTTGTTGCTGGAAGGTGCGTTCGAGGCGCGCGATTTGGAGTTGTGCTCACGCCTTAACTTGTGGCACACCGTGCATTGCACCGAGCAAATCGATATGCTGAGCCAACATAAAACCCAACAAGCGCACCGCGTGTTTCTAAAGCTCAACAGCGGCATGAACCGTTTGGGTTTTAAGCCAGACGCATTTCGATCTGCGTGGACACGTTTGAACCATTTGCCGCAAGTCGATGAAATCTCATTGATGACACATTTCAGCGATGCAGACGGCCCCACGGGCGTTACCGCACAAATGCAAGTGTTCGAAAAAGCCGCCCAAGATTTACCGGGAGAGCGCACAACCTCCAATAGCGCAGCTGCCCTGCTGCATGGGGTAGAGGCTGGAGTCGCCGCTGATTGGGTTCGCCCTGGCATTGCGCTTTATGGCGGCGCGCCAGATTTCCCCCAACATTCGATTGCAGATTGGAATTTAGAGCCCACCATGAGTTTGCGTAGCCAATTGGTTGCCGTGCAAAACTTGCAAGCGGGGGAAACGGTCGGCTATGGCTCTGCCTTTCGTGCGGACACAGCCATGCGTATTGGTGTAGTGGCCTGTGGCTATGCCGACGGCTATCCACGCCATTGCCCCACAGGAACACCGGTGTTGGTGGAAGGTGTGCGAACACGAACAGTCGGGCGCATCAGCATGGACATGGTGACCGTTGACCTCTCGCCTTGCGAGCAAGCCGGTGTTCAAGCTGGCTTTGGCAGCGAAGTCACGCTGTGGGGAAGGTCACACACGGGTGCCGTTTTGCCGATTGATGAAGTAGCGCATTCCGCTGGCACCGTCGGCTATGAATTGATGTGCGCCGTGGCTGCGCGCGTGGGGTTCACGCAGGATTAGCAGCGTTTCCTCGGCTCTAAGCTCTCAGCGCTTGAAAAATAACAAGCCTCACGCTACAAAACACTGTTTGTTTATCCAGTATCATTTGGGCTATGGCCAAAGACAAAACCCAATACACCTGCACCGAATGCGGCGGCACTAGCCCCAAATGGCTGGGTAAGTGCCCAAGTTGTAATGCGTGGAACACCCTCATTGAAGGCGCGGTGGAGTCGGGCGGGCCGGTCAAAAATCGCTATGCCGGAATGGCGGCGTTGGTGCCGGCCTCAGAAGTCGCCACCCTCTCAGATATTGAAGCGTCAGAAGTACCTCGCACACCCACAGGCCAAGAAGAACTCGACCGCGTTTTGGGCGGCGGCATGGTCCAAGGCGGCGTAGTCTTGATCGGCGGCGACCCAGGCATTGGCAAATCGACCTTGCTGTTGCAAGCGATGGACGGTTTGCAACGCAGCGGCTGGAACACCTTATATGTGACGGGCGAAGAGTCTGGCGCCCAAGTGGCCTTGCGCTCGCGCCGCTTGGGACTCGACAAATCGCAAGTGCAAGTGCTGGCCGAAACGCAACTCGAAAAAGTGCTGGCCACCGTCGACAAACTGCAACCCGCAGTGGTGGTCATGGACTCCATCCAAACCGTGTATTCAGACCAACTCACCAGCGCGCCAGGCTCCGTCGCGCAAGTGCGCGAATGTGCCGCGCATCTCACCCGCATGGCCAAAGCTACAGGCACGGCGGTGGTGTTGGTCGGACACGTGACCAAAGAAGGCGCTTTAGCTGGCCCACGGGTGTTGGAGCATATGGTTGACACCGTTCTCTACTTCGAAGGCGACACCCACTCCACTTACCGCTTGGTGCGCGCGATAAAAAACCGCTTTGGCGCCGTGAACGAAATCGGCGTTTTTGCAATGACCGAAAAAGGACTTAAAGGCGTGAGCAACCCGAGCGCGATTTTTCTCAGCCAGCATGCTGAGCCTGTACCAGGTAGTTGCGTTTTGGTGACGCTTGAAGGAACTCGACCCATGCTGGTAGAAATACAAGCCTTGGTAGATAGTGGTGGCCCTTCACCACGGCGCTTGAGTGTTGGTCTAGACCGGGATCGTTTGGCGATGTTGTTGGCGGTTTTGCATCGCCATGCAGGGGTGGCCTGCATGGACCAAGACGTTTTTGTTAACGCCGTTGGCGGGGTACGCATTAGCGAACCCGCTGCAGACTTGGCAGTCATGCTTTCTATCCAAAGCAGTTTGCGGGGTAAGCCACT
>JBBAOY010000022.1:3577-6640 GCA_040401095.1 Limnohabitans sp. | reverse complement strand
CCGCAAAGGCGCTACGCCAGTAGCCCATATGGCTCCTCGCTTCGCTCTTGATGTCGCCATATGGGCTACTGGCATATCACCTTTGCTACGTTTATGCGCGCCTAAATCTTTAGCCATTCGTAATGTCTTTTCTGCAGGCAAATTCAAAGTTTTGCCTGAGACAATACCCTGATGAACTTTCAAAGATATGTAGTACCTTTAGCCGCCGTAGTTCTCACCGCTTGGGCTTGGCAATCATGGGGCTGGTTAGGCGTGGCAATGGTCGTCACGAGTGGCGTGATGTGGACCTTGCTCCATTTCACCAGGCTTGTGCAAACCATGAAACGCGCAAGCAAGCGCCCTATTGGCTTTGTCGATAGCGCAGTGATGTTGAACGCCAAACTCAAACCCGGCATGAACCTCATGCATGTCATCGCCATGACCCGCGCTTTAGGGCAGACCGAAAGCGCCAAAGACGCGCAACCCGAAATCTTTAGCTGGCGCGATGGCAGCCAGTCGGTAGTACGCACGGTGTTTGTGGCGGGTAAATTGCAGAGTTGGACCTTGGACAGGCCTTTTCAGGCCACCGACATTACGCCCGGCGAAGCGGCAAACAGCTGATCGCTAAAATCTCCCCATACTCTTAATTGGCTACAGTCTAAATATCCCAAAGGAATTCCCATGAGCGTCGTAATCCCCTCCATGTCAGACCGTGACGGCAAAATCTGGATGGACGGAAAAATGGTCGAGTGGCGCGACGCCAAGATTCACGTCCTCACGCACACCTTGCACTATGGATGCGGCGCGTTTGAAGGTATTCGCGCATACAACACAGTGAACGGTACCGCGATCTTTCGTTTAGAAGAACATACCGAGCGGTTGTTCAACAGCGCGAAGATTTTGCGTATGCACATTCCTTTCAGCCAGAAAGAAATTATGGAAGTGCAACGCGATGTGGTGCGCGCCAATAATTTGGAGAGTTGCTACATCCGCCCATTGGTGTGGATTGGCGACAAGAAACTTGGCGTCAGCCCTAAGGGCAATACCATCCATTTGATGGTGGCAGCTTGGGCTTGGGGCGCTTATTTGGGGGAAGAAGGTTTGAAGCAGGGCATTCGTGTCAAGACATCTAGCTTTACACGCCACCATGTGAATATCACGATGACGCAAGCCAAGGCGGTGAGCAATTACACCAATTCGATTCTGGCGAATATGGAAGTGACGGACGAAGGCTATGACGAGGCTTTGTTGTTGGACAGTTCGGGCTTTGTCTCAGAAGGCGCGGGTGAAAACATTTTCGTGGTCAAAAACGGCGTGATTTATACGCCCGACCTCTCTGCTGGCGCTTTGAGCGGTATTACCCGCAACACTGTTTTTCATATTGCACAAGACCTCGGCATTGAAGTCGTGCAAAAGCGCATCACGCGTGACGAGGTGTACATCTCTGACGAGGCTTTCTTCACCGGCACGGCCGCTGAAGTCACGCCCATTCGCGAACTCGACCGTATTCCCATGGGCAAAGACGATTACGTCGGTAGCCGTGGACCGATTACCGAAAAAATCCAAAGTGCGTTCTTTGATATCGTCAACGGTCGCAATCCCAAGTACGCACATTGGTTGGCCAAGGTTTAAGCCATGAGTAACACCGTCGAGCTTTTAGCCAAAGACCTCAATGGCCATGGCGGCGTGTTTTGCCCCAGCGCCAAAGCCGACATGGCTTTGTGGAGCAGCCATCCCAAGGTCTATTTAGACGTAGCCAAATCTGGCGAAGCCAAGTGCCCCTATTGCGGCACCACTTTCAAACTCGCAGCCGGCGAACACGTTGGCAACCACCACTAAACAAGCCTTAGTCATTGCCCCCCAATGGATTGGGGATGCGGTGATGACCGAACCCCTTATGCGCCGCCTCGCAGCGCGCGGTGAACGCTTAACCGTTGCAGCGATGTCGTCCATCGCGCCGGTCTACCGCGCCATGCCCAGTGTGTTCGAAATCTTGGAGTTGCCTTTTCAGCATGGCGGATTGCAGTTGTTCGAGCGTTGGAAACTTGCACGGTCTTTACGTGGGCGCTTTGAGAAAGCCTATGTTTGCCCCAACTCATTCAAGAGCGCGCTCATACCTTGGATGGCGAATATCCCTCAGCGTATTGGCTATACCGGCGAAGCGCGTTATGGCGTGTTGACCGATCGGCTTGACAACCCTTCTTCTGAAGCGCGCCCTCCGATGGTGGAGTGGTACGCCGCATTGAGTTTGGTCGGACAAAACAACCAGCCTATGAAACTCACGGGCGATTTAAGACCCGTGTTGCAAGTGCCCCCGCAAGCGATAGACGCAGCGCTAGAGCGACTGGCCAAGCGCCCTGATTTACCGACCTTGGCGCGCAACAGCTATGTGGTGTTTGCGCCAGGCGCTGAATACGGACCGGCTAAGCGTTGGCCCGCCAGACACTTTGCAGAATTGGCAGGCATGGTCGACAGCCCGATCATCTTATTAGGTGGCCCTCAAGACCGCGCGTTTTGTGCAGACATCGCAGAAACAGCCAATGCCAAACAAAGTGGCCACTGCCATAACCTAGCTGGCGAGACTGATTTGATGCAAGTCTTTGCATTAATCAGCGGTGCGTTTCGTGTGGTGAGTAATGATTCGGGTTTGATGCACGTTGCAGCAGCTATGGGTGTTCCACAAGTAGCAGTGTTTGGATCATCGAGCCCAGACCACACGCCACCTTTGAATGACAAAGCGCGCGTGGTGTGGTTGCGTGTGGACCCCAAATACCAACCGCCATTAGCCTGTGCGCCCTGTTACGAACGCACATGCCCATTAGGACACACGCGGTGTTTAGAAGACGTGCAAGCTGAGCGCGTTTACGCTTTGCTTTGACGCGCTGCGAGCCACACCAGCAATAAAACAGGCAAGCCAAGCAATGCGGTGCTATTAAAAAATGCGGCGTAACCATGGGCGTCTACATAAACGCCAGAGAATCCTGCCAACCATTTAGGCGCCAGCAACATCATCGAGCTAAACAAGGCGTATTGCGTAGCTGAGTAATTCACATTGGTCAGTCCTGATAGATACGCAATGAATGC
>JBBAOY010000022.1:0-3477 GCA_040401095.1 Limnohabitans sp. | reverse complement strand
ACTTCGTCTTTGGTGTAGCCCATGTCGACATAAAACGGATTGGCCATGATGCCCATCACCACATCGCTGATGCGGTAGATGGCGATCAACAACAAGATGATCACTGCTTGCCATTGGTAGCGGCGGATGAAGTCTGCAAATGGCTCGACCAATGCAGATTGCAACCATTCCTTAGCATTGCGCGCAGGGGGCAACTCGATAACCGCAGGCTCTGCAGAAAACAATACAGTGAGTAAGCCAACACCCATGGATACAGCCATTACCCAGTAAGCGGTTTGCCACGCTAGATGTTGATAAACATCCGCGATCGCATATGCAGGCGCAATAGGCGCAATAGAAGCACGCGCCGCCACCCACAACACACCCGCACCCGCCCAAATCATCGCCAAGCGATACCCCGTTTGGTAAGTCGCAGCCAATGCCGCTTGGTGTTGTGTGTCGGCCGACTCTATGCGAAATGCATCCAAGGCAATGTCTTGGGTGGCCGATCCAAACGCCACCAACAATGCGAACCATACGACGGACTCTAAATTTAGTTGAGGGTCACACCATCCCATGCCTATCAAACCCGCTATGACCAAGCATTGCGCAAACATCAACCAACTGCGTCTGCGCCCTAGTAGTTTGGTTAGAAATGGCAGTGGGAGTCGGTCGACCAAAGGTGCCCACACCCACTTAAAGCCGTAGACCAATCCCACCCAACTCAAAAAACCAATCGTGCTGCGGTCAATTCCGGCTTCACGCAAACGAAAACTCAAAGTGCCCAATACCAGCAACAATGGCAGACCTGCAGAAAACCCCAAAAACAACATGCGCCAAGAAGCAGGTTCTAAATAGACGCGCCATGCATCACGCCAACTGGTTTGGGTGGGGTTTGCAGAGGTTGGACTTGTTGTATCGTTCATAGCCCCTATTTTGAGGGTATTGGTCAGAGGAATTTGTATGCTCTTCAAACGCGCCTTGCTTTATTTTGTTTTGATGTCTGCCAGTGCCTTGGCTGGCGCGCCTGTGCTCGCGCGCGAAGGCGTTGAAGTGGGCAAAGAGTCTGCGTTCGCCAACTTGGTGCCGGCCGCTGAGGTCGAGCAATCGGCGCGTCAGCAGTATGCGCAAATGCTCAAAGAAGCCGCTAGTAAAAACGCTTTAGGCCCTGATGACCATCCGCAGGTGCAACGACTTCGGCGCATTTCAAAAGAACTCATACCGTTCGCCTTGCAATGGAACCCACGCGCCAAAGACTGGGCCTGGGAGGTGAACTTGATTGGCTCCAACCAAATTAACGCGTTTTGTATGCCTGGCGGCAAGATCGCTTTCTACACCGGCATCTTGAGCCAACTCAAACTCACCGATGACGAAGTGGCGATGGTGATGGGCCATGAAATAGCCCATGCTCTGCGCGAGCATGCACGTGAACGCATGGGCAAGTCAGTTGCAACGGATGGCCTTGCGAGAATCGGTAGCACCATTGCGGCAGCAGCATTTGGCATCAACCCTAATTTGACAGACTTTGTAGCGCGGCAAGGCGCCAACTTGCTCTCGCTTAAATTTAGCCGTGATGACGAAACGGAAGCAGACTTGGTCGGTATGGAACTCGCCGCACGCGCAGGCTACAACCCCGAGTCTGGTGTGTCGCTGTGGCAAAAAATGAGCGAGGCGAATAAAGGTGCGCCACCGCAATGGTTGAGCACGCACCCTTCGGGTAATTCACGTATTCAAGAGATTCAAGCTAATTTGCCCAAAGTAATGCCCTTGTACGAACGCGCCAAAGTCGTTCGATAAATATTTAGGTGCCACCCACATACGGGTTGCTCACTCGCTCACGCCCAAACGTACTCTCGGGCCCATGCCCTGGAATAAACACCGTATCGTTCCCCATGGGCCACAAGCGTTGCGTGATGCTGTCGATCAAGTCTTGGTGGTTACCACGCGGAAAGTCTGTGCGGCCAATGCTTCCGGCAAACAGGACGTCGCCAACAAAGGCGCGTTTAATTTCAGGTGAATAAAACACCACGTGGCCTGGTGTGTGTCCTGGGCAGTGGCGAACTTGCAAAGTGTGTTGGCCTAGGGTGACGGTATCGCCGTCGTGCAACCAACGCGTAGGTGTAAAAGCGCGTGATGGAGGGAAACCATAGTTTGCCGCTGCTTGTGCCAAGCCATCAATCCAAAATTGGTCGTCTTCGTGTGGTCCGACGATTGGAAGCGTTAAGCGTTCGGCTAATTCTGCTGTGCCGCCCGCATGGTCAATATGCGCATGCGTGATCCATATTTGCTCAAGGGTGACACCAAGTTGCTTGCACCCATTAATCAACATGTCTAAGTCACCACCTGGATCGATGATGGCGCCGCGCATCGTTTCATCGCACCACACCACGGAGCAGTTTTGTTGGAAAGGGGTGACGGGGATTGTTTCGTATTGGAGCATGTGGAAACTGTTTCAGTGTTGACTATTGAAACAGCCGGCTGATTGTGCCAAAACAAAACTTACAAGGATTGCGAAGTACCAATTAGGCACAGGCGTGATTTGGTTAAGCCTTTCACCGCTAAGGATGCAAGTTGCCAAATGCCATCATTAAAAGAGAATGTATATCTATAGGGTTGGTCCTGTGCGTTAACCGATGCATTGAAGCTCAACACGATGCTTTTAAACTCACTTGCCCGCACTTTTTGGCTCAACCAAAATATTTTCAATAAGGTGGACTCAGCTTTGGGTACGGGCAGCAGTCCTTTTTCCCATTTGGCAATAGCTTGATCGGATTTGTCAAATAAAACTGCGATGTCAGCTTGCGACATTTGTAATTGCTTGCGCATAAAGCGAAACTCTTCTGCGCGCATAGTGAAAGGGGTTGATGCAATAGCGCGGCTAATTTCGAAATAGAGCCCAGTGAGATTTTCATAAGAGATAGTTTCGTCTCCATCACTATCTTCAACAGTGAAGCCGTTACGAAGATAAACGTTTGAAAGCCCAACGCCTGTCATGTGATGTTGTTTCATTTCGCCACCATTACCGTTATTACTTTGATCTTTTCCAATTTATTCCAGTCCTCTTGTATGCCGTCAAGACCTGCAATCACTACCCGAATGCGTAAACCGCGATGCAACACATTTGCACGCAATTGGTTGTTCTGCATCTCGGGTCCAAATGCGTTTCCTTTTTGTAGGCATCTGAGCACGTCTGCATGGTCGAATCCGTCGATATCCATTTCCGCTTCAGCATGTCGTGTAAAACGAACTGCTGCGGAATTAGAAAGAACCAAAGATCTGACGCTTGCCGTAAGCTTGGGATTGAAAACTCCAAACGAAAACATAATTCTATATAAAGTATAGTTTTTTGGCGAGCAATTTTTTCTTAATTGCAGACGGATTTACTGAAAAGAAATGTCGAGAAGTAATAAATAATTCAGTTTATGAATCAAATAGAGATGTAAAAACACATAGACATAAATTTTTGTGATGCGTTGCTCACATTCTTAGCAATTTGGC
>JBBAOY010000021.1:31689-37420 GCA_040401095.1 Limnohabitans sp. | reverse complement strand
ACAGTGGCTAACAACGCACGGTGGCCCGACTTGCGCCAATCGCGCAAGCTTCGCAACACCATGACGTCTAAGTTATCCATGCATTAACGGGCGATGAACCACACAGCACTTGCAGCAATCACGATGGCGAAAGCCCAGACCCAAGTGGGTGTTGCGCCAGTGGCCTCAGTGCTTGCGTTATTGGAATCGGATGCAGCATTTGTCTCTGAGCCACCATGACGGGCTTGGAGTTGTTCTTCGAATCGCGTAAAGAAGTCTTCGGCCAATGTTTTGGCAACGCCGTCGATCAAGCGCTGCCCAAGTTGCGCGATTTTTCCGCCGACTTGTGAATGCACGGTGTAGTTCAGTTCCACACCACCATCTACAGGTTTGAGTTCAACTTTGGACTCGCCTTTGCCAAAACCTGCGATACCGCCTTGCGCTTCAAACTGCAATGCGTAGGAATTGGGTGGCACGATGTCCATCAAACTCACCTTGCCAGTGAACTTGGCTGCAACAGGGCCGATCTTGATGGCCACGCCTACTGCGTAGACATTGGGTTCAGCCAACTCAAATTTATCGCATCCTGGAATACAAGCTTTCAAAATGTCTGGGTCGTTAAGCGCTTGCCAAGCTTGTTCTTGGGTGGCGTTCAAAACGCGGGAGCCTTGCATGTCCATGGGTCTGTCCTTGCTGATAAATGAAAAGTTATATTGAAAGTATCAAAAACTATGGTGGGTCACATTAGGTAATGGTCACATCCGGTTTTTTAGCAATTGCGAAATGGCTTGCGCCAAATCTTCGAGTCGGGACAAATTATGGATCGCCAGCATGGCGTCGGCGTGGCGGTGCAATTCCACCGCGCCTCGCGCTAACGGAGCATACGCGTCAAAGCGTAAAAGCGGATTGAGCCAGATCAAACGCCGGCTGTGGAGCTTGAGCCATTGCAAATTTTTATTCAGGGTCTCTGGCACGCCCGTATCCAGGCCATCACTGATCAACATCACGACAGTGCGTCTGCCCACCAACAGGCGTTTATGGTCGCGTTGTAATTCGCCTAAAGCGTCTCCCAAACGGGTACCTCCGGCAAAGTCATCGACCGTGGCGTTGACGAGTTCAAGCATCTCATCGCTGTCCCGCAGTTTGAAAGCAGGTCGTAAATCGCTCAAATGCGTGCCAAAGGCAAATACCGAGCGTGGAGATGAGCGTGTGGCTTGGTGCAAAAAGGCCAGCATCAATCGGGCGTAACGTTCCATAGAACCCGATACATCGACCAAAACCAGCAAGGGCAAAGGTTGTGGCTTGCGACGTAAGCGCGGTAAATTCAGCAGTTCGCCACCAAAGCGCTGCGTGTCACGCAAAGCGCGCGACCAATCTAGTCGTTGGCCGCGCGTATGGCTACCCACACGCCGACCCAAGATAGTGGGTAAGTCCAGCGGAACTTGTTTTGCCAAACGCTCGACCAATTGAAACTCGCTGGCGCTCAAGCTTTGAAAATCTGCATGGCGCAAACGTTCGCTGTCGCTTGCTGTCATAGCGGCGTCTAAGTCGAGTTCTATGTCTTTTTTCTTCTCGGTGTCTGCAGCTTTATGCACAGCGGTGAGCGCTTCTTGCACCCGAGCGCGTCGCTTAGGCGGCGGCATGGCACCTTCCGCTTTGGGCAACATTTGCGAGAGCAATTTCTGCGCAATTTCTGGATTGCGAAAGTACGCGTCAAACAATTGCCCAAACACTTCACGGTCTTGTGTGCGACTGACAAATACAGCTTCTAGCGCATGACGCACATCGTCTTTGCGTGCAATACCTACTTCTAGAAGGGAAGTGGTGGCCAAGGCCATGCGCGCGCTATCCACAGGCACGCCCGCACGGCGCAATGCGCGGGCAAAGCCTGTCAGGTTGTCGGCCATCTTGCCGCTGCGTACGTCACCGAGTTGCATGACTTCTAACGGGGTTTACGTAGTTTCTTCAGGCGTCAACAAGTCGTTGACCAGTGGCGCCAATGCCGCCACGTCTTCGCGTTGCTTGAACAAAATGCCCGCGGTGTCGTGGATGACTTCGGGGTCCAGCTCCAAGGTGTTGAGCGAGACCAAGGCTTTGGCCCATTCCACACTTTCTGCAATGCCAGGCCCGCGTTGAAACGCGCTGGCAAAAGGTTGGCTGCGCAAGCGACCCACAAAGGTGGCAATTTGGTTGGCCAATGCTTCACCTGCCTCGGGCACTTGGGCGCGCACGATCGCGAGTTCGCGCTCGCGCTCGGGGTAATCCATCCAGTGGAAAAGGCAACGGCGTTTCACCGCATCGTGCAAGTCACGCGTGCGGTTGCTGGTCAAAATGGTAACGGGCATCGCCGTGGCGCGTTGGGTGCCGAGTTCGGGGATGGTGACTTGGTATTCGCCTAAATATTCCAACAGAAAAGCTTCAAAAGGTTCGTCCGCACGATCGACCTCGTCGATCAACAAGACCGCACCAGGGGCTGGCGCTTGCAAGGCTTGCAACAGTGGGCGACGGATCAAATATTTTTCTTGGTAGACCTCTTGCTCCACCGCATCGGTATCGGTGCGCGACTGCGCAGCGCGCATGTGCAAGAGTTGTGCGGCATGGTTCCATTCGTACAAAGCTTCGCGTTGTTCCATGCCGTCGTAGCACTGCAACCTAATGAGAGGACGCGCCAACACTTTCGCCAAGGCCTTGGCAAGTTCGGTTTTACCGACGCCAGGCTCGCCTTCTAACAGCAAAGGTCGTTGCAGCCTAAGACTCAAAAAAACGGCGGTTGCTAGCCGCCGTTCTGCTGCATAGCCCACGCCCGCTAAGGCGTGGATCACTTCGTCGATGGAATTTAACGCAGGGCTTGCGCTCATCCGATCGCCTGTTGTACCGCGCGTTGGGTTTGTACTTTGATCAAGTGGGCGCGATAGGCTGCAGAGGCGTGCAAGTCGCCATTGAGGTTGCTGGCGTCAATGCTTACGCCCTCGGTTGCTTGTGGCGTAAAGCTCTTGCTCAATGCGGCTTCAAGCCCAGCGTGGCGAAACACGCCGTTGCCAGCGCCCGTAACCGCGACATGCACACCGCTATCAGTATCAGCTACAAACACGCCGACCAAGGCAAAGCGCGAGGCAGGTTGTTTGAACTTGGCATAGGCCGCGCGCTTAGGTATCGGAAAGCTGATGGCGGTGATGAGTTCGCCAGCTTCCAATGCCGTGGCGTACATGCCCTTGAAGAACTTGTCTGCCGCAATCGTGCGTTGGTTGGTGTGGATGGTGGCATCCAAGGCCATCACCGCGCTGGGGTAACAAGCTGCAGGGTCGTTGTTGGCGACAGAGCCACCCATGGTGCCCATGGCACGCACTTGCTTGTCGCCAATGCCAGCGGCCAGCGCAGCGAGTGCGGGGATGTGCTTTTTGACGTCAGCGTTGTTCTCAACATCTTGGTGGCGCACCATGGCGCCGATGACGATGTTGTTGCCGTCTTTTTTGATACCTTTGAGTTCAGCAATCTTTCCTAAATCAACCAGTTGTTCTGGTTGCATCAGGCGTTGTTTCATCGCGGCCAACATCGTTTGACCACCCGCCAGTGCTTGCCCACCCGCTTTGACGAGTTTGGCGGCATCCGCTGTGGCGGAGGGGCGTTCGTAGGTAAATGCGTACATATTAATTCCTTCTAATTTTGATTAAGCGTGGGCCGCCTGAATCGCTTCCCACACGCGGTGGGGAGAGGCCGGCATATCCAAATCTTTGACGCCCAATGGTGCCAATGCGTCGAGCACGGCGTTGATGACCGCAGGGGGCGAGCCAATTGCACCGGCTTCGCCGCAACCTTTGGTGCCCAAAGGGTTGTGGGTACAAGGTGTGCAGACATGGCCAATCTTGAACTCTGGGAAATCATCCGCTCGTGGCATGGCGTAGTCCATGAACGAGCCTGTGAGCAACTGGCCAGTTTCGCGGTCGTACACGCAACGCTCCATCAAAGCTTGACCAATACCTTGGACCAAACCACCATGGACTTGGCCTTCCACAATCATCGGGTTGATGATGGTGCCAAAGTCGTCCACTGCCGTGAAGCGGTCTAACTTCACTTCGCCCGTGTTCGGGTTGACTTCCACCTCAGCGATGTAAGTGCCTGCTGGGAAAGTGAAGTTGGTCGGGTCGTAGAACGCGGTTTCGTTCAAGCCAGGTTCGAGTTTGTCGAGGGGGTAGTTGTGGGGCACATAAGCGGTGAGCGCCACTTGGCCGAATGGGATTTTTTTGTCTGTGCCTTTGACAGAGAACTCACCGTTGGCGAATTCGATGTCGGTGTCGGCGGCTTCCATCAAATGGGCAGCGATTTTTTTCGCTTTCGATTCGATTTTGTCCAAGGCCTTCATGATGGCCGCACCACCCACCGAGATAGAGCGCGAACCGTAAGTGCCCATGCCAAAAGGCACGCGACCGGTGTCACCGTGGACGATGTCGACGTTCTCAACTGGGATGCCCAAACGCGCTGCAACCACTTGTGCAAACGTAGTTTCATGGCCTTGTCCATGGCTGTGTGAACCGGTGAACACCGTCACGCTGCCAGTGGGGTGCACGCGAATTTCGCCGCATTCAAACAAGCCTGCGCGCGCACCCAATGCACCAGCGATATTGCTAGGGGCAATGCCACAGGCTTCGATGTAGCTCGAATAACCAATGCCGCGCAATAAGCCTTTAGCCGCACTGGCGGTTTTGCGCTTTTCAAAGCCCGCTGAATCTGCCAGTTTTTGTGCCTCGTTCATGCACGCGTGGAAGTCGCCTGTGTCGTATTGCAAAGCCACTGGGGTTTGGTAGGGGAAAGCATTGATGAAATTGCGTTTGCGAATTTCGTCTTGGCCTAGGCCGGTTTCCCAAGCTGCGCGGCTGACCAAACGCTCGAGCAAATAGGTGGCTTCAGGACGACCCGCGCCGCGGTAAGCGTCAACAGGTGCGGTGTTAGTAAACCATGCATCGACTTCAACATATACCTGCGGAGTGCTGTATTGGCCAGCTAAAAGCGTGGCATACAAAATCGTTGGCACGGCCGTAGAGAAGGTTGACAAGTAGGCGCCTAGGTTGGCGTTGGTATGCACCTTCAATGCCAAGAAATGCCCGTCTTTGTCCATGGCCATTTCGGCGTGGCTGGCATGGTCGCGGCCATGGGCGTCTGACAGGAACGCTTCAGAACGGTCGCAGGTCCAGCGGATATTGCGGTTTAGTTTCTTGGATGCCCAAGTCAGACACACGTCTTCGGCGTAAAGATAAATCTTGGCGCCAAATCCACCACCGACATCGGGTGCGATCACGCGCACTTTGTGCTCGGGCAAGCCCATCACAAAAGCGGTCATCAGCAAGCGCTCGACGTGCGGATTTTGGTTGGATACATACAAGGTGTATTCGTCGTTGGCGCGGCTGTAGGAACCAATCGCAGCGCGCGGCTCCATCGGGTTGGGCACCAGACGGTTGTTGATCAGGTCGAGTTTGGTGATGTGTGCCGCTTTGGCAAATGCAGCGTCTACTTGTGCTTTGTCACCGATCGCCCATTTGTAGCAATGGTTGTCAGGTGCGACTTCGTGCAAAGCGGTGGCTTTGGCGGCATCGCGCACGTCTACGACCGCTGGCAACACGTCGTATTCGACATGGACCAACTCGCCAGCATTACGCGCTTGCTCGAGAGTTTCCGCGACCACCATGGCGACGTGGTCGCCAACATAGCGCACCTTGCCTTGGGCCAAGATAGGGTGGGCGGGTTCTTTCATTGGCTG
>JBBAOY010000021.1:29919-31589 GCA_040401095.1 Limnohabitans sp. | reverse complement strand
TGGGCGGTATCGCAACCCACGTGGGTGCCGGTGAGGTGGAGATTTTCACGCAAGGCTTGCACCAACAAAGTATTGGGTGCCGCCTCAACAGTGACTGACTTGCCGTTGACGGTGAGATGGGTTTGCATGGGAAATGGTCTCCTGAGACAAAAAATATGGTTTTTTGGTGCTTATGCAACGCAGGTCACGCTGCCCATTAAGCGCATTAAAGACACTAAAGTAGACAACTTTTTTAGGTGCTACTTGGTAAGGAAATACCCTCTAGCGCACTTAAAAGTCGCGTTCTATCAGCTCAATTTTGTAGCCGTCTGGGTCTTGCACAAAGGCGATCACGGCGGTGCCACCGGCTACGGGGCCAGCTTCTCGGGTGATTTTGCCGCCCGCTTGGCGGATTTTTTCGCAAGTAGCCTTCGCATCGGTCACGCCTAAGGCAATGTGGCCGTAAGCCGTGCCTATTTCGTAGGAGGTGACGCCGTAGTTGAAGGTGAGCTCAATTTCAGCTTGGTCGGGGTTGCTGGCGTAGCCGACGAACGCAAGGTCGTACTTTTGTTCAGGGCGTTTGGTGGTACGCAGCAATTGCATACCCATAGCGTGGGTATAGAAGTCGATGGAACGCTGCAGGTCGCCGACGCGCAGCATGGTGTGTAGAAGACGCATGGTTAAAAACTCCTATTGAATCCGATTCTCTAGCAGCAGGCATGTTAACGAATGAAAGAGTAGAGTTGCGCCTAATTTCAATATTTCCCGGAGATTTAAGCCATGTCCAAAGACATTATGTTGTTGTCATCGGTGCCCACATTCATGATGAACGATTTGCAGCAAGAGTACGTGCTGCATGACCATGCGCACATTCTTGACCCCGAGGCATTCACCAAAGTCACCGCCTTTGTGGGCGTGGGCAGCACGTCCAAGGTAGACCGTAAGTTGCTGTCGATGTTTCCCAACGTCAAAATGATTTCGATTTTTGGCGTCGGTTACGACGGTATTGACGTGGCCGCTGCCCAAGAGAGGGGTGTAAAAGTCACCCATACTCCCGACGTTTTGACCGATGACGTGGCAGATTTGGCCATGGGTTTGATTCTGTCGATAGGCCGACGCATTCCGCAGTCAGACAAATTTGTTCGTAACGGTGACTGGGTCAGCGAACCCTACACCATGACGCACAAGGTAACAGGTACACGTTTAGGCGTGGTGGGTTTTGGGCGCATTGGCCAAGCCATTGCCAAGCGTGCCGCGGCTTTTGATATGACGATTGCCTACACCGGCCGTCGCGCCAAAACCAATGCGCCTTTTAGGTACTACCCAACGGCTAGCGAATTGGCAGCTAATTCAGACTATTTGGTAGTCGCCGTTCCTGGCGGCAATGAGACCAAAAATATGATCAACGCCCAAGTGCTCAAGGCCTTAGGACCCAAAGGCATTGTGATCAATATTGCGCGTGGCAGTGTGATTGACCAAACAGCTTTGATCCAAGCGTTGAAAGACAAAAGCATTGCTGGTGCGGGTCTCGATGTGTTTTGGGATGAGCCCAATATCGACCCCCAGTTTTTCAAACTTCACAACGTGGTGCTGACGCCGCACAACGGAAGTAACACCCACGAAACACGCCGCGCGATGGCCGATTTAGCTTTGGCGAATTTAAAGGCGTTCTTTGATGAACAGCCTTTGTT
>JBBAOY010000021.1:0-29819 GCA_040401095.1 Limnohabitans sp. | reverse complement strand
TGGCCGATTTAGCTTTGGCGAATTTAAAGGCGTTCTTTGATGAACAGCCTTTGTTGACTTTGATTCCGGAATGCCAATAGATCATTTTTGATTTTTTAAGCAAGAAAGCCCGCTGATTGAGCGCACCCAACTCAGTTGGACACGTTCAGTCAGCGGGCTTTTAATTTTTTGTGTCAGCGTCCGTTATCAGCGTTTAAATCCGCCGCCACCGCTGCCGCCGCCGCTTCGGCCGCCGCCACTGCGACCGCCACCGCCGCCACTACCGCCACCGCCACCGCCACCAGCGCGACGACCGTAACCTCCGCCACCACCGCCGCCGCGTTTGCGCTCGGTCATCATGTCGACGCTGGTGCGTGTGGGATCAGGTTGGCGTTGACCGCCACCTTGGGTTTTATGGCCAAAGGCATTGACCCCACTTTGGGTGCCTAAGTGCGCATTGGCGCGGGGTTGGAAGTCATCGTCATCACCACGGGGAGCGCGAGGCTCGTGCTCACGCGGTGGACGGGCTTCATGTTCGCGCGGAGGACGTGCCTCAAAATCTCTTGGGGGGCGTTGACCTTCTGGGCGCGGTCCGCGGTTGTCAAATTGTCTGGGTGGGCGCTGTCCTAGGGGACGGTTGCCGTTTCTTGGCGGACGCTCCCCTGAAAAACCAGGGCGATCGTTTGAAAATTCTGAGCGTTCGCCGCCTTGCTGAGGTCTTTCGCCAGCAAAGGCAGGACGATCGCCTTGGCGCGGAGGGCGTTCGCCGTTGCGGTCGCGGCTCACATGGCCGTTGGGGCGTGGCGCGCGGCCACCACCGCCGCCGCCGTTTGTGGCCTTGGATTCACGAATGCGTTCCATCATTTCTTGGCGGGCGGCGCGGGCGGCAGCAGCCATCACATCGCGGCCGGGTGGATGGCCTAAGCCGCCCCACAAGGTTTGACGACCCATGGCAATTGGCTCGGCTTTTTCGCCTGGCTCAGGGCCAAAGCCCTCCACCACAACGACGGGCACTTGTTGTTTAGTGAAGTGCTCAATTTCTTTCATAAAGCCTTCTTCATCAAGCGACACCAGACTCACCGCTTCGCCACTCGATCCTGCGCGACCGGTGCGGCCAATGCGGTGCACATAGTCTTCGCTGATGTTGGGAATTTCGTAGTTCACGACATGGGGCAATTCGTCGATGTCGATTCCGCGAGCTGCAATATCGGTCGCCACCAAGGCGCGGATGTCGCCGCTTTTGAAACCTGCCAATGCTTGGGTGCGAGCGGTTTGGCTTTTATTGCCGTGCAAGGCCATGGCGTTGATGCCGCTCTTTGTGAGGTATTCGGCCACATTGTTGGCGCCAAATTTGGTGCGGGTGAACACCAGCACTTGGCTCCAGTTGTGTTCATTGATGATGTGGGCGAGCAGGGCTTTCTTTTTGCCACGGCCCACGGGGTGAACCATTTGGGTAATGCGTTGCACCGTGGTGTTGCTGGGCGTGACTTGAATGCTTTGAGGATTTTTTAACAAGCCATTGGCCAATTCACGAATGTCATCGCTGAAGGTGGCAGAGAACAACAAGCTTTGCTTGTCTTTGGGTACTAGATTCAAGATTTTTTTGACGTCTTGGAAAAAGCCCATATCGAGCATGCGGTCGGCCTCATCTAGCACGAGCATTTGCACCGTAGAGAGGTCGAGTTCGCCTTGTTGCTGCAAGTCGAGCAAACGGCCTGGGGTGGCCACCAAAATATCGATGCCTTTGCGGATACGGGCAATTTGGGGGTTCATGCCGACACCACCAAAAATGACGGCAGAAGTCAGTTGCAAGTATTTGCCATAGGTGCGGACAGATTCCTCGACTTGCGCGGCAAGTTCACGGGTGGGGGTGAGCACCAAGGCGCGCACACCGTAGACGCCAAATTTGTTCTCGGTGCTACGGCTCATGGTGAGCTTGTGCAACATGGGCAGGGTGAAGGCTGCCGTTTTGCCGGTGCCGGTTTGGGCGCCTGCTAATAGGTCTTGACCCGCCAAAACAGCTGGAATGGCCTGCGCTTGGATGGGGGTGGGGGTAACGTAGCCCTGTTCGAGTACGGCTTTCAGGATGGCTGGAGCCAAATTCAATTCTTCAAAGTTCATGGTAGGGCGCTCTTGTCCGAGCGCATGGCACCAACCCGCTTGGCCCGAGGGCCACCCAGTCGAGGTCGGCAGTGTTTACAGGTGAGCGGTGCGACCCACAAACTAAAAAGACGTTTGGGGCCTGCTCCAGCAGAAGTGCTGATGTTGCGGCAACTGGCGGCGGCAACGGAGTGTATTGTGGCATGGAACGTGGGTGCGGGGATAATCGCGCTTTTATTGCTTTGCTACCCGAAAGAACACACCCCATGGCCCAGTACGTTTTCACCATGAACCGCGTCGGCAAGATCGTGCCGCCTAAGCGCCATATCTTGAAAGATATTTCCCTGAGTTTTTTCCCTGGCGCCAAGATCGGTATGTTGGGTTTAAACGGTTCGGGTAAGTCCACCTTGCTCAAGATCATGGCCGGTGTCGACAAGGAGATTGAAGGCGAAGCAACGCCCATGCCTGGTATCAAGATTGGCTATTTGCCGCAAGAGCCTAAACTCAATGATGCTGACACTGTGCGTCAATCGGTTGAGGGCGGTATGGGCGACGTCCTAGCGGCGAAGAACCGGTTAGAAGAAATCTACGCGGCGTACGCAGAACCTGATGCCGACTTTGACAAGCTAGCTGCGGAGCAGGGCGAACTCGAAGCCATTATTGGATCTGCCGGCACCGATAGTGAACACCAACTTGAAATCGCCGCAGATGCTTTGCGACTACCCCCATGGGAGGCCGTGATCGGTAACTTATCTGGCGGCGAAAAGCGCCGTGTGGCTTTGTGCCAGTTGTTGCTCTCGAAGCCCGACATGTTGTTGCTGGACGAGCCTACCAACCACTTGGACGCTGAATCGGTCGATTGGTTAGAGCAATTCCTCGCCCGCTTTTCTGGCACGGTGGTGGCGATTACCCACGACCGCTACTTCTTGGACAACGCTGCCGAATGGATTTTGGAACTTGACCGCGGCCACGGTATTCCATGGAAAGGCAACTACAGCACCTGGTTAGAGCAAAAGCAAGACCGACTCGAGAAAGAACAAAAAGGCGAAGACGCCCGCGCCAAAGCGCTGAAGAAAGAGCTCGATTGGGTGCGTCAAAACCCCAAAGGCCGCCAAGCCAAGAGCAAGGCACGTATCGCCCGCTTTGAAGAGTTGTCTGATTTCGACTATCAAAAACGCAACGAAACACAGGAGATTTTTATTCCCGTGGCGGAGCGCTTAGGGCAATCGGTGATCGAGTTTGTCAACGTGACCAAGTCGTTTGGCAACCGTGTGTTGATCGACAACCTGAGCTTCACAGTGCCGCCTGGCGCAATCGTCGGCATCATCGGTCCGAACGGCGCTGGTAAGTCAACGCTGTTTCGCATGATTGCGGGCCAGCAACAGCCTGACAGCGGCGAAGTCAAGATTGGCCAAACCGTGCAAATGGCCTTTGTTGACCAGACGCGTGACGATCTATCCAACGATAAAACCGTGTGGGAAGACGTTTCTGGCGGCCACGACATCTTGACCGTTGGTAAGTTTGAAATGGCCAGCCGCGCTTACTGCGGACGCTTTAACTTCAACGGCGGCGACCAACAAAAACGTGTGGGCACGCTCTCAGGTGGTGAGCGCGGACGCTTGCATTTGGCCAAAACCCTGATTGCGGGCGGCAATGTGTTGTTGCTCGACGAGCCGTCCAATGACTTGGACGTGGAAACCTTGCGCGCCTTGGAAGATGCGCTATTGGAATTCGCCGGCAGCATCATGGTGATTAGCCATGACCGGTGGTTCTTGGACCGCATTGCCACACACATCTTGGCTTGCGAAGGCGATTCGCACTGGACGTTTTTTGACGGCAACTACCAAGAGTACGAAGCCGACAAGAAGAAACGTTTGGGTGAAGAAGGCGCCAAGCCTAAGCGCACGCGGTTTAAGGCACTTAAGTAATCGCCGGCCACCAGCCTTGGCCAAAGCGCAACTCTTTGGCGGCACGCACAGCATTGACCACCGCCATGGCGGTGACTTCTGCTGCTAAGGTGCTGAGCAACATCATGTCAGCGGCTTGACCACTAGTACCTGTTCCTAAAGCAAACAAGGTGTCGCCGTCCATGGGCGTGTGAACGGGACGGATGCTGCGTGCCAAACCATCGTGCGCTACTTGGGCGAGTCGATGTGCTTGGGGTTTTGTGAGAACAGCGTCGGTGGCCACCACGCCAATGGTGGTGTTGCCTCCCGCTTGAGGCTTGGTAATGCTATGGCCCATGAGTTGGGCTTGGCGGATATCCAGCAGGCTGCGACTATCCGCGGATACGCGGGCGCCGGCCAACAATTGGCCTGTTAGCGGATCTATGACATCGCCCAGCGCATTGCAAACTACCAAGGCCGCCACCGTCACGCCGTTGACGCAGAGGCTGGCGCTGCCAATGCCTCCTTTCATAGCGCAATCTGGGCCGTTGAGTTTTCCCAGCGTGGCGCCTGTCCCTGCACCTACATTGCCTTGTGTCACGGGTTCTGAGTTGGCGGCTTGACACGCAAGGTAGCCCGCCTCAAGGTCTGGGCGAATACGCGGATGTTTTGCAGACTTGGTTAACGCATCTGAAAAATCATCCACCCACAAATCGAAAATAACTGCGGCGGGCACGATGGGCACGACCGCGGGCCCCAATTGAAAGCCGTGCCCGCGCTCCTCAAGCCAGCGCATCACGCCGCCCGCTGCGTCCAAGCCGTAAGCGCTTCCGCCCGTCAACAAAACCCCATGCACTTCTTGCACGGTGTTGGACGGAGACAAAACATCCGTATCTCGCGTTCCAGGCGCGGCGCCCCGAACATCCACGCCAGCTACCGCGCCTTCTGGGCAAAGCACGACCGTGCAACCTGTTGGCCTTCGTTGGTCGGTGTAGTGGCCAACCAAGATACCTTGCAGAGAAGTCAAAGAATTGTTATGTGTTGCTTTCATCAATTTAAGGAGTTAAAATTAATAATAATGTATTAATTTTGATTTTTGTCTTTTAGGAGGTTTGCGATGGATTTTGCGTTTGGCTCAAAAGGCTACGAAAGTTATTGCGGGACAAGTTACGCATCCAAATTGTTGGGGATATCGGTTGGGACTGTTCAAGGCTTGGTGGAGAGAGGCGAATTGCGGGCTTGGAAAACCAATGGCGGTCATCGTCGCATTTCTTTGAAATCGGTACAAGAGTACCAGCATCGCCACAAACTTCACCCTAATGTGCTGATGTACGTCGAAGATCACGTGCGAGTGATGGTGGTCGAAGATGATGAAGCCACCCGTTTGATGCTGCAAACTAATTTTGATAGCTGGGGTTTACCCTTAAATGTGATGATGTACGCCTCCGCCATCGAGGCCATGTTGGACATGCCTACCCTGCATCCACAAGTTTTGTTGACAGATTTGGTGATGCCGCGTGTCAACGGTTTTGATTTCATCAAAACCCTGAACGAACATATCAGCTTTAAAAGTGTGGCGGTTGTTGCCATGACGGGCCTACGCCCTGAACAGGTCAAAGCAAAAGGCGGGTTGCCTGAGGGCGTGCAGTTATTGCATAAACCGATTGACCTCGAGTGGTTACGGGGGTTTTTTGGGGCCATTCTTTCGGTACGACAAATCAACCAACGTCTTCAAGCAGAAAGAAACCCGGCAACTACCTGACATAAATACCGATAGGGGCTTCCCGAATGGGCAAATGTATTTCTGCCCGTTAACCTAGCCTCCATGAAACCGCATTACTCATTTTGGCCCGCAAGAGTGCCCCATTCACTCTCATTGCCAGAGACTACTTTATGGGACAACTTAGACATCAGTGCGCGCCGATTTCCTAATAAAGACGCATTGATTTTTTTAGGTAATCGCCTGTCCTACGCTGACTTACGTAGCCAAACTGAAAAATTGGCGGCGTATTTACAAAGTGTGGGCGTGCAAAAAGGCGATCGCGTTATTTTGAATATGCAAAACTGCCCGCAGTTGGTGATTGCGCATTTTGCAATCCTGCGCGCCAATGCAGTGGTGGTCCCGGTCAATCCGATGAACCGCTCTGAAGAACTCAAGCATTACATCACCGACCCTGATGCACGCGTTGCCATCACCACGGCAGATCTGGCAGCTGATTTAGCCAAAGCCAGTAATGAATTGCCAACGGGTCAAGGACTCAAAAATATGGTGGTCACGCACTTCACAGATGCATTCCATGCAGATGTGCAAGGCGAAGATGCCCCACCTGTCGCTTGGCATGACTGGCTTTTTACGCAGCATGCGTTGCCCCAACTGCAAGGTGGCGAAGTACTCGATTGGCCACATGCTTTGGCAAATCAGTTTGCATTGGGACCTCTGACGGTAGGTATCGAAGACTTGGCAGTGCTACCGTACACCAGTGGCACCACTGGTTTGCCCAAAGGGTGCATGCATCCACACCGAAGCATCATGCATAACGCCATGGCCTCGGGCTATTGGGGAAATGGCACCCACGAAAACATAGGTCTTTTGGTTGTTCCCATGTTTCACATCACGGGCATGACAAGCGTGATGCATTCGGGAATTTATTTAGGCGCAACGCTGGTATTGATGCCGCGCTGGGAGCGCGAGTTGGCAGGCCGCTTGATCTCTAAATGGCAAGTTACCCATTGGACGAATATTCCCACCATGGTGATTGATTTGTTGGGCAGTCCCAATTTCGATAAGTTCAACTTGAAGAGTTTGGTGCACATTGGCGGCGGTGGTGCGGCCATGCCGCAAGCTGTGGCGCAACGTTTGCTCGATTTATATGGCTTGAGTTATTCCGAAGGATATGGATTGACGGAGACAGCCGCCCCCTCGCACAACAATCCGCCCGACAATCCTAAGCAGCAGTGTTTGGGTATTCCGTTTATGAGCGTCGATGCACGGGTGGTTGATCCAGAGACTCTCGAAGAAGTTCCGCCCGGACAGTCTGGTGAAATCGTGATGCATGGCCCGCAAATATTCAACGGATATTGGAAACGCCCTGATGCAACCGAGGCTGCGTTTTTTGATATGGACGGCAAGCGTTTTTTCCGCTCCGGAGATTTAGGCCGTGTCGATGAAGACGGATATTTCTTCATCACCGACAGACTCAAACGCATGATCAATGCTTCGGGCTTCAAGGTGTGGCCCGCTGAAGTAGAAGCGTTGATGTTTAAGCATCCTGCTATTCAAGAAGCGTGCATTATTTCTACCCGCGATGCGTATCGAGGTGAAACTGTCAAAGCTGTGGTTGTTTTGCGTGCGTCGCACAAAGGCCAATTGAATGAGCAAGACATCATCGACTGGTGCCGTGAAAATATGGCCATCTACAAAGCGCCGACGCAAGTGCAGTTTGCCGATGCGCTACCAAAAAGTGGCAGCGGAAAAGTGATGTGGCGGGCTTTGCAAGAGGCAGAGGCTGTATCCAACACCGAGTCCGCTACAGCGAATGCCTGATCGCAACTAACAACAGTTCTCTCATGAGGCTAGGTTTTAAAGTAAGCTAAAACTGCTGTTCTACAAAATCTAAGAAATTTAGTACGGTTAACCGCGTGACAGCGCGAGACTTGCATTGCAGTTAAGCTACTTCCGTGTTAAAACTTTCAGTTCTTGATCAATCTGCTGCTGGCGCTGGCCGCCAACAAGACGTCACCATCCGTCAAACCCTTTCGCTCGCATCCAAATGCGAGGCTTGGGGCTACAAACGCTTTTGGGTGAGTGAGCACCATAGTCATCCCAGCATTGTTGGAACAGCACCTGAAGTTTTGATGGCGGCGATTGCTGCGCAGACCACGCGAATACGTTTGGGCAGCGCGGGTGTGATGCTTCCGCACTACGCACCTCTAAAAGTAGCCGAACAATTTCGTGTACTTGACGCATTGGCACCCGGCCGTATTGACTTAGGCGTTGGTCGCGCCCCAGGAAGCGACGGACGTACGGCGCAACTGCTCAATCCCGATCGCTATGCAAGTGATAACTTCCCACAACAAGTGATGGAGTTGCAAGCCTGGGTGACTGGCGAGCCACTCCCGCCTGGCCATCCCGGTCACGGCGTATTTGCCTATCCAAGAGGCCCCACTTCTCCCAACGTGTGGATGCTTGGCAGTTCAGACTATGGCGCACAACTCGCCGCGCATTTGAGTTTGCCCTATGCCTTTGCGTATTTCATTACTGATGGCCAAGGCGCTGAGCAAGCGATGCATTTGTATCGCAACAATTTCCGTCCGAGCGAAGATAGACCAAAACCCGAAGCAGTCGCTTGCGTTTGGGCCTTGGCGGCTGAGACCGAAGAAGAAGCATGGAGATTGTTTGAGAGTCGTGCGCGTTGGAAGATGGACCGCAACCTCGGACGCATCGACGCCATATTGCCACCTGAAGAAGCGGTGCGCGATTACTCTGCAGGCGAACAATGTGCACTGACAGACTTAAAAGGCAAGGCTTTGGTAGGAACTGCCAAACAAGTCGTTAGCAAATTGCGCGCGCTTGCAGAGCGTTTGCAAATTGAAGAAATAGTTGTCATCACTTGGACGCACGACCCTGCTGCGCAAGCGCGATCGTATGAATTGCTTGCACAAGAAATTTTTTAAAAACTAACCCATTGGAGTTTTCTATGTTCACAACAGCAATCGCTGGTAGTTTGCCCAAGCCTGAATGGCTCGCTGAGACCAACAAACTTTGGCCCAAATGGCAAGCCGAAGGTGATGCACTCTTGCGTGCCAAGGCCGATGCAACCCTGTTGTGGATCAAAGCGCAAGAAGATGCTGGCTTAGATGTGATTGGTGACGGCGAACAATCACGCCAACACTTCGTCCATGGGTTCCTCGAGCAAGTTGATGGCATCGACTTTGAAAATAAAGTCACCATGGGAATTCGCAACAATCGCTACGACGCAGAAGTGCCTCAGGTCATCGCACCCTTGCGACTCAAAGGCCGCGTACACGCATTCGAAGCGCAACTCGCGCGAGCCCACACCAAGAAAAAACTCAAATTCACATTGCCTGGCCCCATGACTATTGTCGATACCGTCGCCGACCGTTTTTACGGCAAACACAAAGACCCCGTGCAAGGTCGCATTGATATGGCGTTTGCATTCGCAGAATTACTCAACCAAGAAGCATTGGCATTGCAAGCGGATGGTGTAGACATCATCCAATTCGATGAGCCTGCTTTCAACGTCTACTTAGACGAAGCCGCAGACTGGGGCGTCCAAGCCTTGGAACGCGCCGCCCAAGGCTTGACTTGCACCACAGCTGTCCACATTTGTTATGGATACGGCATTGAAGCCAACAACAATTGGAAAAAAACTTTGGGCGACGAGTGGCGTCAATACGAAAAAGTTTTCCCCGCATTGGCCAAGAGCAGTATCAAGCAAGTTAGCTTGGAGTGCTTTAACTCGCATGTGCCACCGCAGATGATGGCTTTGCTCAAAGACAAAGATGTGATGGTTGGTGTGATTGATGTGGCCAGCGAAGAAATTGAAACACCAGAACAAATAGCTGACACGATTGGCAAGGCTTTGCAGTTTGTGCCTAAGCATAGGTTGATTGCATGTACCAATTGTGGGTTGGCGCCTATGGGTCGTGATGTGGCTATGAAGAAGTTGCAGGCGTTGGCGGATGGGGCTGCTTTGGCGCGTCTTCGTTACGCCTAGGTTTTACTTTTTACTTCTTTGGCTTAGGGGGATGGGGTTGGGCATCTGTTTACGCTCATGTCCCCCGATTCAGGCTACGCCTGAATCTCCTCCTTTACTTCGCTACAACAGATACCCAACCCCATCCCTTGTCGCATTGAGGGGTGTTTGCTCGCCTTTGGCTTTGCAAACCAAGAATGCACGGCTCTCGCAATATTCATAGCGGTAGTAAGTGCGTGTTTAAAACTTATGCATCTCGGCTAAATTTCCCTAAACACCAAAAGGCTCATACGGCTTGGGTGTCTTGTGTAGCGAAGTAAAGGAGGAGAGAGGCGCTTAGCGCCTCTCGGGGGACATGAGCGTAACAAGGTGCCCAAGTCGTATGGGCCGTGCAACGCAAAAACCCACACTAGAAAACCTAAATAATTAAAGAAGAGAAGCTTTTAGAGGCGCTCAAAAATAGCAGCAATCCCCTGCCCACCACCAATACACATAGTGACCAAAGCATATTTCCCTTTGATACGTTGCAGTTCATACAAAGCCTTCACAGTAATCAAAGCACCAGTAGCACCAATAGGATGTCCAAGAGAAATACCAGAGCCATTGGGATTGACCTTGGCTGGATCAAGACCGAGCTCCTTAGTCACTGCACAAGCTTGCGCAGCAAACGCTTCGTTGGCTTCGATCACGTCCATATCGTTGGTGGTCAAACCTGCTTTTTGTAAAGCTAAGCGTGACGCAGAGACAGGGCCCATACCCATAATTTTTGGGTCGAGTCCAGTGTGTGCATATGCAACTAAACGCGCCAAAGGTTTTGCGCCGCGTGCTTGTGCAGTTTTAGCTTCCATCAAGACCACAGCGGCTGAGGCATCGTTGATGCCAGATGCATTGCCCGCCGTTACCGTGCCGTTTTCTTTGATGAATACTGGCTTTAACTTCGCCATGTCTTCTAGCTTGCAATCTGCACGGAAGTGCTCGTCTAGTGTGTACGCTACTTCGCCTTTTTTGCTCTTGAGCATAACGGGTGTGATTTGGTCTTTAAAGTAACCTGCTTCTGTTGCACGCTGTGCACGGTTATGGCTTTGTACTGCCAAGGCATCTTGCATTTCACGGGTGATACCGTATTTGGCAGCAACGTTTTCAGCGGTGACGCCCATATGGATGGTGTGAAAAGGGTCGTGCAGTGCGCCGACCACCATGTCGACCATTTTGCTGTCGCCCATGCGTGCGCCCCAGCGCGCGCTAAGCGATGCGTATGGGCCGCGACTCATGTTTTCTGCGCCGCCACCAATGGCGATGTCGCAATCTCCGAGCATGATGGCTTGGCTGGCAGAGACGATCGCTTGCAAACCTGATCCGCAGAGGCGGTTGACGTTGAACGCAGGTGTGCCTTCTGTGCATCCTCCGTCGATCGCTGCTACGCGTGATAGATACATGTCTTTGGGTTCGGTGTTGAGAACATGGCCGAAAACCACATGACCAACGTCTTTGCCTTCTACGCCAGCACGCGCGAGTGATTCACGCACGACTTGAGCCGCAAGTTCTGTTGGGGGTGTATCTTTCAAACTACCACCATAGGTTCCAATCGCGGTACGCACACCGCTGATAACGACTACTTCACGCATAGATATCTCCTGATTAGGTTTGTGAAAAATAAAAAATAATGGGCGTCGGATTCAAGTCCGGTAAGTCATGAAAATTTTATGCGCATGCCTTACTGGGCAAGGCTTGTAAAAGGCGGGAATGCAGACCATGCAAGCGATGAATCAAAAGACAAGGGTTCTTCTGTAAATGGGTGCGCCAGTTGGATGCTTTTGGCATGCAGCATGAGTCTGGATGTCAAAGCACGGACTTCAGGGGGCGCATACAAAGAATCTCCCAGCATAGGATGGCCAATGCTTTGCATATGGACGCGGAGTTGGTGAGTACGACCAGTGACGGGTTCAAGTTCTATCAGACTAGCTGAGTCGCTCGACTCAAGCAAACGCCAACGGCTCTGACTGGGTTTGCCATCTGGATGGATGATGTGCAATGGTCTATTAGGCCAATCTAGCAATATCGCGCCTTCAATCAAGGCCCAACCATCAGTGTCTTTTTCATGTGGTTTTGGCTTGCCGACCACTACCGCCGTATAGCGTTTATGAACCTGTCTTGTTTCAAAAGCTTTGCTGATTCGACGTTGCGCTTCAATGCCGCGCGCCATGATGAGTAAGCCTGACGTATCTTGGTCAAGTCTATGCACTACCAGCGCATCAGGGTATGTCGCCTGCACGCGCTTAGACAAACAATCTTGTTTCTCAGGCCCCCTGCCTGGAACAGACAACAAACCACTGGGTTTGTTGAGAACGAGCATATGCTCGTCAAAATACACAGGGGTCACGTCAAAGAAACTTATTTGTTTTTGATTTTTCCGCGCGGTGCGACATACGTCGTTGGTGGGTTCGGTCTGTCAGAGGTAGATGTTTTGGGAGGTGACGTGTCCTTTTTAGGCTTCTTGGTCATCTTGTTGCTGTGTTGTTCGCCTTTGGCCATATCACCTTCTTTGTAAATATCTCAAAGCGAGATAGTTTGCATGGTACTAGACCATTTGTACCAGCAATTTTTTGCCGCACGCTTGCGCGTATTTTTTTAGTGTGGCGTAGGAAGGAGAGTGCTTCTCGCTTCGCAAAGAAGCCTCTAAACGTGAAACAGCAGAAACTGTGGTCCCCATGCGCTTGGCGACATCCGCTTGGGTTAAGCCAGCGGCCAAGCGTGCGTCAAGCATGGCGTGAAGTGCGGCGTATTCTTCTTCGAGCGCTTCATAGGCTTTCTTAACGCCGGGTTTGGCGAGTATTTTCTTTTTAAAAGCAGCATCGTGTGCAACGGGTTTGTATTCGGTATTAGCCATTTCTGGTGTCCTTTAATCGTTTACGTGCCAAACGCATATCTGCATCTGGCGTTTCTTGTGTTTTCTTAATGAAAGAGTGCAATATGACAATGACTCTTCCCACTTGCGTGCAGTAAAACACGCGTCCAATTCCTTCTGTTCCTTTGGGACGAAGCTCAAACAGTCCAGCGCCAAGTGCTCTTGAATGTGGCATACGAAGGTCTGCCCCGTACAAGGTCATGGCCTCTGTCAATCTCAGGTAGTCAGCCAATATGCCTGCAGGCATAGACAAAACATCTTTTTGAACGCGATCATTGAAATAGACGATTTGCCATTGCTGACCAAAAGAAATATTAGCATATTTGCTAACGCCCATCAAGGAGTTTATTAAATTTCGCATGGGAGTTTTTAACTCCCGAGTAGGCGTTACGGATTAAGAGTAAATCACGTTTCTACTAAGTGGCGATAACTGTTTGCACTACTTGCCCCAAGTATCTTTGAGACCTGTGACTCTGTTGAAAACCAATTTGCCAGGCGCATGGTCCATACGATCTGCAACAAAGTAACCGTGGCGCTCAAATTGAAAATGTTGCCCCGCTGTGCTGCTGGCCAAAGAAGGCTCCACGTAAGCAGTGATCACCTTCAGGCTGTCTGGATTCAAAGCAGCTAAAAAGTCTTTGCCACCAGCATCTGGATGCGGGTCATTGAATAACCTGTCGTACATGCGTACTTCAGCGCGCAGGCCATCATTTACCGCGACCCATGTTATGGCCGCGCTGGCTTTTACCGTCGCGCTTCCGGGGGTGCCGCTTTTGGTGTCTGGGATGACCGTTGCTTCAATGTGTGTGATGTTTCCTGAAGCATCTTTCACGCAACCCGTGCATTCAATGATGTAACCGCCCTTGAGCCGCACTTTATTGCCTGGGAACAGCCTTTTGTAGCCTTTAGGTGGAACCTCTTCAAAGTCTTCGCGTTCAATCCACACTTCTTTACCGATGGTGAAGTGGCGAACAGGAATCGCACTGTTATCAGTCTCGTCGTTTTTGTGGGGGAGTGCGGGTTGTTCGCAAGATTCAATATGTCCTGCGCCCATCACTTCATCCCAATTGGTGAGAACCAACTTCACTGGGTTGAGAACTGCCATAGCGCGGTGTACTTTGGTTTCGAGGTCTTCTCGCAAGCAACCTTCGAGCGTGCTGTAGTCAATCCAGCTATCACTTTTAGTAACACCAATGCGTTCGGCAAACAATTGCAAACTCTCAGGCGTATAGCCGCGACGACGCAAACCCACGATTGTGGGCATGCGTGGATCGTCCCAGCCGCTCACTTTGTTTTCGTTGACCAGTTGCGCTAATTTGCGTTTGCTGGTGATGACGTAAGTGAGGTTGAGGCGCGCGAATTCGTATTGTTTAGGGGCGGGTGCAGCAAGAAGGCCATTGACTTCGCGTCCATCTAGCAAGGTGGTTTTTTCGCACAGCCTATCCATCAGCCAGTCATAAAAAGGCCTTTGGTCTTCAAACTCTAGCGTGCAAATACTGTGGGTAATTTGTTCCAGCGCATCTTCGATCGGATGGGCGAAGGTATACATCGGATAAATGCACCACGCGTCACCCGTGTTGTGGTGTGTTGCGCGACGGATGCGGTAAATGGCGGGGTCGCGCATATTGATATTGGGCGAGGCCATATCAATTTTGGCGCGTAGTACAGCGGCACCATCTGCGAGATTGCCAGCGCGCATGTTACGAAACCGCGCCAAGTTATCCGCTGCACTGCGTGCGCGGAAGGGACTATTCACACCGGGTTTGCCAAAGTCACCGCGGTTGGTGCGCATCTCTTCTGCGCTTTGTTCATCGACATATGCATGTCCTGCTTCAATCAAACGCTCAGCGGCCGCGTACATGAAGTCAAAGTAATCGCTGGCTTGGTATTGGTGCAATATGCCGTTGGTTTCCCAAGAAAACCCGAGCCAATGCACGGCGTCCAATATGGAGTTGACGTATTCGGTGTCTTCTTTTTCTGGGTTGGTGTCGTCAAAGCGCAAATGGCAAACGCCGCCATAGTCACGTGCCAGTCCGAAATTGATGCAAATGCTTTTGGCATGTCCTATATGAAGATAACCGTTGGGCTCTGGGGGGAAACGGGTACGAATTTTTGCCTGGTCTGGGCTGCCTTTGGCCTGATGCGCTGCGTCACCTGGCGTCCCTGCCCAACGACGGTTGGCATAGGTGCCTTGCGCTAAGTCGGCTTCAATGATCTGGCGTAAAAAATTACTTGGCTTGTGATCATTTTCAGTCGCAGAGTTGGCAGGTGTCGTCATCACCTGATTTTAGGGGTCTACTAACGTGATAATTTGCGCTTCACAAGGAGTTGTATGGATTTTGTTGCTTTGCTCAAAGCCGCAGTCATGGGAATCGTGGAAGGCTTGACCGAGTTTTTGCCTATTTCAAGTACGGGTCACTTGATTTTGGCGGGCGCGTTATTGGGACTAGATGATGAAAAAGGTAAAGTTTTTGATATCGCCATTCAAACAGGCGCCATCTTCGCTGTGATCTTGGTCTATTGGCAAAAAATCTCAAGAACTGTCTTGGATTTGCCGACTGACATAACTGCAAGACGCTTTGCTGCCAACGTGGTCATCGCTTTTTTGCCTGCTGTTGTGCTGGGATTGGTGTTTGGTAAGCAAATCAAGTTGTATTTGTTCACGCCTGAAGTGGTGGCCAGCACATTCATTGTGGGTGGGCTGCTTATTTTGTGGGTCGAACGTAAATTAAAAGCGTATTCACCCTCAGAAGTGCCCCATGGTGATGGCGCTGATGCTGTTGCAACTTCTTCTCAAGCAGGACAATCCTCATCGCGTGTTCACAACGTAGATGACATGACGCCCTTAGACGCTTTAAAAGTCGGCCTTGTGCAATGTTTAGCCATGATTCCAGGCACAAGCCGAAGTGGCGCGACCATCATTGGTGGAATGGTTTTAGGCCTTTCCCGCAAAGCCGCTACTGATTTTTCTTTTTATTTGGCGATTCCTACTCTGATCGGCGCGGGCGCCTACAGCCTTTATAAAGAACGTGCGCTCTTGAGTTTGGCGGATGCGCCTACCTTTGCAGTTGGTTTAGTCTTTTCCTTCATCAGTGCTTGGGTCTGCGTGCGCTGGTTGCTGCGCTATATCGCGAGCCACAGCTTTGTACCGTTTGCTTGGTACCGTATTGTGTTTGGAATAGCGGTTTGGGGCACGGCCTATACAGGTTTAGTGACATGGAGTTAATTTTGAACAAAATCTTAAGCACATTGAAACTATCTCTTTCAAACTAAAACTTAACTTAGACACAAAATCTAATTTCTATATAGATCTAGCCATAGCCACTCCAAAATTATGAATATCACTGCTTCGCAGTTCGACAGCAAGGACATTCGTCGCGTCTATGACGAGGCTAGTGAGAATTGGTGGTTTTCTGTTGTGGATGTAGTGCAGATCTTGATTCAGCAATCCGACTATCAGGCCGCTCGAAACTACTGGAAGGTATTGAAAAATCGGTTAGCTAAGGAAGGAAGTCAGTCGGTTATAAGTTGTAACCGACTGAAATTACCTGCCGCCGATGGCAAAAATTACCTCACTGACGTAGCTACTGCTGAAACATTACTTCGATTGGTTCAAACGATCCCTAGCCCTAAAGCTGAGCCCATCAAGCTATGGCTAGCAAAAGTGGGCTATGAACGAATGCAGGAGATGGCTGACCCTGCCATGTCGTTAGAGAGAGCCCGAAAGACTTGGCAACAACACGGCCGAAGTGCTAAGTGGATTCAACAACGGATGACGGGTCAAGAAACCCGCAACAAGCTGACCGATTATTGGGCCGACCATGATGTAAAAAGTCGTAATGACTTTGCCATTCTCACAAACATCATTCACCAAGAATGGGCTGGCATCAGCGTGAAGGATCATAAGAGTATCAAGGGCCTGAAAACTCACAAACTACGTGACCATATGAGCGAGGCTGAGCTAATCTTCACAGCATTGGCGGAACTCTCTACCCGCCAAATTGCTGAAACGCAGCAAGCCTCGGGCTTGGATGAAAACAAAGGCGTTGCTGTTGTTGGCGGACGAATTGCTAAGCAAGCGCGACAGCAACTTGAGCGACAAACGGGTCGTTCTGTTATCACTTCTGATAATTACTTGGCCCCAGTATCCAAGAACGTTATTGCCAAGATCAAAAAGAGAGCCATCAAAAAATCAGGTTAATGGGTTCATTCTTGGCAAAACTGCTGCCAAAGAAAAATGCTTAATTTTTAACATTAAACCCTACAGCAACTTTTTAAGTTGGTACAAAGCATCCAAAGCATCTCTGGGGCTCAAAGTATCTGGATCTATCTGAGATAACTTGGCTTCTAACGGTGAGGGGCCAGTGTCCAAGGGTTCAGGTGGCATAGCGAATAAATCTACTTGCGCTTTGCCAGAGGCTGCGCCTGATTCCAATGCCGATAGTGCGTGCTTGGCATGCTGTAAAACACTATTGGGTACACCAGCCAATCGTGCCACTTGTATGCCGTAACTGCGACTGGCAGGACCTGCTTGTATTTCATGCAAAAACACAATGCCGCTGTTGCCGCTCCCAGCAGAAGACTCCGCTGCGCTGACATGCACATTCATCGCTTGGCGGTGTTTCACTGGAAATTCGGTCAACTCAAAATAATGGGTGGCAAACAAGGTGAAGGATTGCGACTTGTCATGCAAGTGCGAAGCAATACCGCCTGCCAAGGCCAATCCATCAAAGGTTGATGTACCGCGACCAATTTCATCCATCAAAACCAAGCTGTTCGCGGTAGCGTTGTGCAAGATATGTGCAGCTTCCGTCATTTCCAGCATGAAGGTCGATTGCGCATTGGCTAAATCATCTGCAGCACCAATGCGGGTGTGAATGGCATCTATCGGCCCTAGTGTGCAAGCACTAGCGGGTACGTGGCTACCCATGCTCGCTAACAACACAATCAACGCGACTTGTCGCATATAGGTGGATTTGCCGCCCATGTTCGGTCCGGTAATCACTTGCATGCGCTGGTTAGGGCCTAAATGCGTGTCATTGGCAATAAAGGTCTTGGCAGATCCGTCGTGCGTGCGTCCATGGGTCGCGGCAAGTCTAGCTTCCACTACAGGGTGACGCCCTTGCGTGATGTCAATGCAAGGCGTATTCACAAAAGTGGGTGCGCACCAATGCAAGGTGATAGAGCGCTCCGTCAGTGCGCACAAAGCGTCAAGCGTGGCGATAGCGCTACCCAGATGCGTAAGCGCTGGCACAAACGCTTGTAACAAATCAAGCAATTGCTCGAATAAAAACTTCTCACGTGCCAATGCGCGTTCTTGGGCACTCAAGGCTTTGTCTTCAAACGCTTTGAGTTCGGGGGTGATGAATCGCTCAGCATTTTTCAGCGTTTGGCGACGTCGATAGTCTTCTGGAACTTTATTCACTTGTCCTTGCGTAACTTCGATGTAGAAACCATGCACTTTGTTGAACTGCACGCGCAAATTGGTAATGCCAGTGCGCTCTCGCTCACGCGTTTCTAGGGCGAGCAAAAAATCATCGCAATTGGTTTGGATAGCGCGCAACTCATCCAAATCACTGTCGTAACCGTCTCCAATCACCCCGCCCTCGCGGAGCAATGCAGCAGGTTCTGGAAGCAAAGCGCGTGTAATTAAGACGCCGCATTCTGGATTGACAGCCATGTCTTTCACCAAGGTCTGCAGGAGCGGACTCTTAGGAAGAAGCGGTTGCATTTGCAAAGCTTTTTGCAAAGCAATACCCAAAGCCACTAATTCACGGGGTCGAACTTGACGCAAGGCAATACGGGCACTGATACGTTGCACATCGCCAGAACCTTTGAGCGCGTTGCGCAACGCTTTGTAGGGCGCATGCAGTGCTGTGTCTTGCAGCGCAGCAATGGCATTCAAGCGCAGGGTGGCATGGGTGCGGTCACGTTCTGGGGACAGCAACCACTGCTTGAGTTGCCGGCTTCCCATACCAGTCATGCAGGTATCTAACAAAGAGAACAGCGTGGGAGATTCTTCTCCGCGCAAGGTTTGGGTGAGCTCTAAATTACGACGCGTACTCAAAGGCAAATCGATCAGTGCGTCGTTACGCACCACCACCACTTTATGCACATGCGTCAATGCACGGCCTTGGGTGTGCTGAGCATAGGCAAGCAAAGCATTCGCGGCGGCATGCGCTTGTGCCACGTCTTGCGCATTCCAAGCTTGCAATGATGCTGCTTGCAAATGCGCAAGGAGTTCACGCGCACCTAATGCAGAATCAAACTGCCAAGCTGGACGAAGTTGAATAGGCAAGTGCATACCGTCAGCCAAGGCTTGAATATTTTTTTCAAAGAGTGGACTAACTTCTGCACTAAAGATCAATTCGCTTGGCGCTACATTGGCCACCCATTGCGCTAATTCAGCACTATCGCATTCGGCCAGATACACCACGCCTTGCGTCACGCTCATCCAAGCCAGTCCCATACCTGCGCGCTCGCTCTGGTGCACCGCCAACACAAAGCTTTCAGATTTATCGCTCAGCAAAGCGCTGTCTGTCAAAGTGCCTGGGGTGACGACGCGCACCACTTTGCGTTCAACAGGGCCTTTGCTTGTGGCTACATCACCAACTTGCTCGCAAATCGCGACCGATTCGCCGAGTTTGAGTAAGCGCGCCAAATAGGTTTCTACCGAATGGAAAGGAACGCCGGCCATCACCACAGGCTGTCCGGCAGACTGTCCGCGTTGCGTGAGTGTGATGTCTAGTAAGCGAACGGCTTTTTCAGCATCTTCAAAAAACAACTCATAAAAATCGCCCATGCGATAAAACAGCAGCGTGCTGGGGTACTCGGACTTGAGGCCCAAGTACTGCTGCATCATGGGCGTGTGGGCTGATAAGTCTGACATGCTGCTTAGCTGGCGTTCATATAAAAACTATTCAGGCGCGACACTGAGTTTCTACGATGTCCTTGAAATAAAAATTACTTGGTTTCAGAAGCTGAGGTCAAGCGCAGCGTTTTGGTGGTTTCAGCGACTTCGTGTTTTTCAGCGGCAGATGCAAATTTGGAATATTTCTGCAAAAGTGGAACCATCTGCGCATAAATACGAGGATTCGCAGCCATACATTCTTTTTGGTCTATGTAGTTGGCTTCACCCGTGAAGTTACCTACCAAGCCACCTGCTTCGGTGACTAACAAAGCGCCAGCTGCCATGTCCCAAGCTTGCAAACCAATTTCAAAAAATCCATCTGTAAAGCCCGCGGCTACATACGCTAAGTCAAGCGCCGCTGCACCAGGGCGCCGCAAACCTGCTGTGCGTTGCATCATGTCGCCCATCAAGCGAAGGTATTTATCAAAGTCGTCTTCAGGACGGAAGGGGAAACCTGTCGACAACAAACATTCATCTAAGCGCACACGCTTACTCACGCGAATGCGTCGTTCGTTCATGAATGCACCACGGCCTTTGGTGGCGGTGAATAGATCGTTGCGTGTGGGGTCATAGACCACGGCTTGCTCGAGCTTGCCGCGCACTTGTAAAGCAATGCTCACGCAATAGACAGGAAATCCGTGGATGAAGTTGGTTGTGCCGTCCAGTGGATCGATGATCCAGATATGGTCTGCGTTGGGGTTGCCGTGTTGGCTGCCCGACTCTTCGGCCAAGATGCCGTGGTCTGGGTAGGCGGTGAGCAAGTTTTCGATGATGGCTTGCTCGCTGGCATGGTCGACCTCGGTCACAAAATCATTGACTTGTTTTTGTGAAATTCGTACCGCTTCCACATCAAGTGCTGCGCGGTTGATGATGGCGCCTGCGGCGCGTGCGGCCTTGACGGCCACGTTGAGCATGGGGTGGAGGGTGGAGGACGACATAAATTGTGGGTAAGAGCAAGCCCAAAGGGCAGAAATGCCACCCATAGATATAGGCAACGACAATAGAACCATTTTACGCCCCTGCTTTCACACTTGATGCACACCCGCTTTATCTTGATAGAGACCAGCCATGCCGGCAACGTAGGCGCCACAGCGCGTGCCATGAAAGTCATGGGTTTTGATGATTTGGTCTTGGTCAAGCCCCGCTGGAGTAACGTCTTGCGGCGCGAAGAAACTATCCAACGCGCAAGTGGGGCTTTAGATGTTCTCAATAACGCGCATATCGTTGATTCATTGGACGATGCCTTAGAAGGAATAACGCATTTGTGTGCCACTGCAATGACACCCAGAGATTTTGGGCCACCCACTTTAGAGCCACGCGGGCACTTTGCCGCTCTGGTAGAAAACGACCCCAGCGCACTACAACAATTCCATTCACAAAAAGGCGTAGCTTTTCTATTCGGATCCGAGCGTTACGGCATGCGCAACGAGGACGTCTACCGTTGCCACGCCTGCATTCGTATTCCAACGAATCCGCAATTCGGTTCACTCAATCTGGCCTCTGCCGTACAAGTGTTGGCCTACGAATGGCGACTCGCGCTTGGCGGCTTTGCAACTAGCGATCAAGGCGACGTCGAAACCACGCCAGGACCTGCCGATGCCCAACAAATCGCCGGGCTCTTATTGCACTGGCAAGAGGCCTTAACCGCGATCGATTTCCTAGACCCTGGTTCCCCAAAAAAACTAATGCCAAGGCTCAACCAACTTTTGAACCGTGCAGGCCTGACGCAAGAGGAAGTTCACATCTTGCGGGGTATTGCCAAGGCGACCCTGCAAGCCGCCTCACTCAAACGATAATCAATGCTTATGTTTGCTCGCCTACGCTCTGATATCCAATGCATTTTGGACCGCGACCCTGCTGCCCGATCGGGTTGGGAAGTTTTAACTTGCTATCCCGGTTTGCATGCCATTGTGTTGCACCGTTTCTCACATGTTTGTTGGAATATTGGTTTCAAATGGGTGGCCCGTTTTGTTTCTAATTTCTCAAGATGGTTCACGGGCATCGAAATCCATCCGGCTGCACTCATTGGCGAGCGCGTTTTCTTCGACCATGCCATGGGTGTAGTGGTAGGAGAGACAGCGCAAATTGGCGACGGTTGCACCATTTACCAAGGCGTGACACTGGGTGGCACATCGCTCTACAAAGGCGTCAAGCGCCACCCTACTTTGGGCAGAGACGTAGTCGTCGGTGCGGGCGCCAAAGTCCTAGGTGGATTCACTGTAGGAGACGGCGCACGTATTGGCAGCAATGCGGTTGTCGTCAAGCCTGTGCCAGCAGGAGCTACCGCAGTGGGAAATCCAGCGCGGATCATTCAAGAAAATTCTGATGCTATTCGCGAGGCCGCAGCTTCTAAGATGGGTTTTTCTGCTTATGGTGTCACGCAAAACGATGACCCTATCAGCCAAGCCATGCGCGGGTTGATAGATAACGCAGCAAGCCAAGAGCATCAAATCGCTTTGCTTTGGAAAACAATAGAAGAATTGTCTGTCGCGCAATCTAAATCCGATTGCATTCCTTCAGACGCAGCCAAGCAAGAAAACTTTGCTGCTGCGCGCATTAACCAATTATTGGATTAATCCACTGGTTGATTCAACCAACCTGCAGCCAGTCCTAGCCAACCATTTATCAGGCTAAATACGTTTACTATTGATGGCAGTTTTGGGTCTAAACGCTTTGCAAAACGCATCGCGCGTTTCCATGTAAGGTCCGCCGATTAGGTCCACGCAATAAGGCACTGCTGCAAACACGCCGTCGACTAACTGCTTACCTTCAGCATCCTTTAAACCCCCCAAAGTTTCTTGGATCGATTTTGGTTGACCAGGTAAGTTGATGATCAAGCAGTTGTCGCGAATCACCGCTACCTGCCTCGACAAAATCGCTGTTGGTACAAATCGCAAACTGATTTGCCGCATTTGTTCCCCAAACCCTGGCATTTCTTTATGTGCCACTGCCAATGTCGCCTCTGGCGTTACATCCCGCTTAGCCGGACCAGTACCACCGGTGGTCAACACCAAGTGGCAACCTGTATCGACCAAGGCAATCAATGATTGGCTGATGGTGGCTTGCTCATCGGGGATCAAACGCTCTTCGAAAGCCAAGGGGTTGTAAAGCGCTTCTTGTAACCAGTCGCGCAAGGCTGGCAGGCCTTTGTCTTCATAAACGCCTGTTGAAGCTCGGTCGCTGATCGACACAATGCCTATACGGATGGTGTCGCAGCGTAGGTCGGGGCTTTGAATTTCACGCATGGTTTTGAGCCTCGGTCATGGCTTGTAAATCTCTTCGATTTCTGGCGGGATATGCGCCGCATCTTCCAAGGCGTTGAGTTGTGTTTTGACGAGTTGAAAAATATCCCGGTACGCGCGGCCTTGTCTGGGTAGCAAACCTTTTGCAACATCAGCCCTAGAGGTGGTGTCGTCTTTACGCGCTTGGCGCACCAAGGCGCGCAGTTGTTGGCTGTCAGTGTGTGGGTGATGCGTCATCCACTCGGCGACTGCTTCGTCATCTGCCACCATGCGGTCGCGCCATTGCTCTGCCAAATGCAGCGCCAAGGTGTCACGCGTGCTACCCATTTTTTGTTCGTTGAGCGCATCTTGAATAGCCGTGACAGATTCTTCGCTGAGTTTGCGCATCAGTTTTCCGACGTACTGCATTTGTCGGCGCTTGCCTTCGAAGTTGGTGATACGTCGTGCATCGGCTAATGCATCGCGCAACAAATCGGTAATGTGTCCTTGCGTGTTCAAGCGCTCGGCGAGTTCGTTTCGCAGCGTTAAAAGTTCGACGCCAATATCTTGTAATTGGTCGCTTTCGCGTTTTTTATCGGTACGGCTGGTGCCTTCGGTACCTTTGAGTTCGCGTTTGAGTTCGAGATCGAGTTCGCTGCCTTCGGCCACAAATTGGCCGCGGACGAAATAACCTTTTTTGGGTTTACGTGACATAGAGAATTGAAGGGGAGAGTGCCCAAGTATCATAGCCCTCGCTATGCATCACACACCCCAACCATCGGCGTCATCGCACGCCCACCCCGCACACGGTTTTAGCCACACACGACAACAGTTTGAATACTTGGTCGACTACGCCATCGCGCACGCCAAAAAATTGGGCGCCACCGATGTCGGTGCCGAAGCCTCTGAGGGCTGTGGCTTAAGCGTTTCGGTGCGCAAAGGCGAGTTAGAAAACGTAGAACGCAACCGCGATAAATCTTTGGGTGTCACGGTGTATTTAGGCAACCGACGCGGTAATGCCAGTACTTCGGATTTTTCAGAAGCAGCTTTAGAACGGACAGTGCAAGCCGCCTACGACATCGCGCGTTTCACCGCAGAAGACCCAGTGGCTGGCTTGCCTGACGAAAAAGATATCGCTAAGACGCAACCTGATTTAGATTTGTTCCACCCTTGGTTAATCACCAGTGAGCAAGCAGCGCAAATCGCTTTGCGTTGCGAAGCAGCAGCCCTCCAAGCAGACAAGCGCATCACCAACAGTGAAGGTGCTGGGGTATCGGCGCAGCAAAGCCATTTTTTCAGCGCCCATACCCATGGGTTTCGCGGCGGTTACGCCAGCTCCCGCCACAGCATGTCGGTCGCACCTATCGCAGGCAAGGGCGATGGCATGCAGCGCGACGCTTGGTATAGCTCGATGCGCAGTGCCGACGAATTGTCTTCACCTGAGGAAGTCGGACGTTTTGCCGCAGAACGTGCTTTGAGCCGTTTAAAGTCACGCAAAATTGCCACCGTGCAATGCCCTGTGTTGTTCGACGCACCTGTTGCTGCTGGCTTGTTAGGTGGATTTGTCCAAGCAGTGAGCGGTGGATCGCTCTATCGCAAAAGCACATTTTTATTAGACAGTTTGGGTAAGACCATTTTCCCCAAACATATCGATATCTTGGAAGATCCGCATGTGTTGCGCGGCAAAGGCAGCTCACCTTTTGACGAAGAAGGTGTTACCACCCGCGCACGGCGTGTAGTCGATGGTGGACGCGTTGAAGGTTATTTCTTAAGCACTTACTCCGCGCGCAAACTTGGTATGCAAACGACGGGTAATGCAGGTGGTTCGCACAACTTGGTCATGCAATCGCGCCTCACCAAAACCAGCGACGATTTAGATGCCATGTTGCGCTACTTAGGTACAGGATTGTTTGTGATCGAGTTGATGGGCCAAGGTGTGAATTACGTCACGGGTGACTATTCACGCGGCGCGAGTGGCTTTTGGGTCGAAAAAGGCCGTATTGCTTATCCCGTGCACGAGATCACGATTGCAGGCAATTTGAAAGACATGTTTCAAGGCATTCAAGCCATTGGTTCAGATGCTTACACCACTGGCGCAAAAACCATTGGCTCGGTCTTGGTGAATCGTATGCAGGTAGCTGGAAGTTAACCCCAAGCTTGCAAAAGCTTCGCCAGCCAAGACTCAGCCGCTCAAAACTTAGCCGTTTAGAACTTAACCAGCTAGCGCTTTTTTGACCGCAGCAGACACCAAGCCCATATCGGCTTTACCCGCCAATTGGGCTTTGACAGCGGCCATCACTTTGCCCATATCGCTCGCACCGGTAGCACCCACGTCTTTCACGATGGCTTGCACGGCTGTGATGATTTCTTCGGGCGACAAGCGCTGAGGCAAATACACCTCGAGTACTTTGATTTCATTGCGCTCTACCTCTGCCAAGTCTTCGCGTTTGGCGGATTCATAGGCCGCGACAGAATCTTTGCGTTGCTTGATCAATTTATCAACGATGGCGATGACTTGGGCGTCGTCGAGTTCGATGCGCTCATCCACCTCTTTTTGCTTCATGGCCGCTTGCAGCAAGCGAATCGTGCCTAAACGCACGCTGTCTTTGGCGCGCATGGCGGTTTTCATGTCTTCGGTGATGTGGGCTTTGAGGCTCATGGGGTGTCTCCAGAGAGAAGGGTCATAAAAAAAGCCCGCGAAAGAGAGTGTCCCTCGCGAGCTGGTTCGCTAGCTGTGGCTAAAAGCCCAGCTGCGGGAGCAATTAGTACATCTTTTTGGGTAACTGCATGCTACGCACACGCTTGTAGTGGCGCTTCACTGCAGCAGCTTTTTTGCGCTTGCGCTCAGCGGTTGGCTTTTCGTAGAACTCGCGAGCGCGCAGGTCGGTCAATAGGCCTAACTTTTCAATAGTGCGCTTGAAGCGACGCAGTGCTACGTCAAAGGGTTCGTTTTCTTTTACACGAATGGTTGTCATGACCAAGTATTCCAAATAGTTGCGCTGGCGCAGTATTAACCAGCAAAGCCAAGAATTATAACTATTTTTTGGCCGCCGCCAAAGCCTTGGCGCATGCGTGGGCGCTGGCCCAAGCCCATTGGAAGTTATAGCCGCCTAGCCAGCCTGTGATATCGACCACTTCCCCAATGAAATACAGCCCTGGCTGGCGCGATTCCATGGTTTGTTGGGACAAATCCCGCGTATCTACCCCGCCCACGGTGACCTCGGCTTTTCGGTAGCCCTCGGTTCCAGATGGGGTAAGAGACCAGCGGTTGAGCGCCTGCGCCAGTTGTGCGAGCGCTTTGTCGCTGGCTTCCATGATGGGTCGTTGCCACGCGTCATGGTGTTGTGTCCACACATCCGCCAGACGACTTGGTAGCCAAGTGCCGAGTTCGTTGGCAATACGTTTCTTGGAGCGCTGCTTGGCTTCTAGCAAATCCGCCTCCAGCGAGAGGGTAGGGGCTAGATTGATGCGAATGTCTTCTCCCGCTTGCCAATAGCTTGAAATTTGCAAAACTCCAGGCCCCGACAAGCCGCGGTGGGTAAAAAGCAAATCTTCGTCAAAACTATGCGCGGCTTTGGAAGCCCCCGTCTCAATGCTGACGGGCAAAGACAAACCTGAGAGTTCAGCAAATGGCGCCCATTGCTCGGCATCAAAAGTCAGAGGCACCAAGCCGGGTCGGGGTTCCACCATCCGAATGCCAAATTGCTTGGCCAAGCGGTAACCCAAATCGGTAGCGCCAATTTTTGGAATCGATAAACCGCCTGTCGCCACCACTACCGCGCCAACGCTGACTTCGCCTTGACTGGTTTCAAGGGTGTACGGCATGCCGTTGGCGTCAGTATCTGAGTAGCGCAGTGCTTTGAGGCTACAAGGCTGCCAACGGGTCACATGCCCCCCTTGCGCGCCTGCATCGCACTCGCGCAACAGCATCTGAATCAGGTCTTCGGATGAGCGGTCACAAAACAATTGGCCTTTGTGCTTTTCATGAAAACCAATCCCATGGCTTTGCACCAACGCCACAAAGTCTTGTGGTGTGTACCGGGACAACGCACTGCGACAAAACTGTGGGTTTTGACCCAAAAAATGTTTATGCGGTGCGCGTGCATCGATGTCTGTATTGGTGAAGTTGCTACGACCACCACCCGAGATGCGGACTTTCTCCGCCACCTTTTCGTAATGGTCGATCACCAACACCTGCAAGCCCTGCTGGGCTGCCACGCCCGCACAAAACAGGCCGGCTGCGCCAGCACCGACTATGGCGACATCGTATGAATGCAAGCGTTAATTCTTTCGAATAGGAAGCGACATTGCCATCGACCGCAAACTGCAACCGTGGCTTTTGTAAAGCACGTTATTTTGCAGGGGGCGTTTCCAAGCCACCCATGTAGAAGCGATTGAAAGTAGGCGACACAATCATCTCGTTGATGCAGGTGCGTGCTGGCATGGTGGCCAAGAACAAAATCGCTTGGCCCATGTCTTCGGGTTGAACCATCCGCTCGCGCTGTTCTTTGGATGGCGGCACCGGACGCTTTTCCATGATGGGTGTAGCCACTTCGCCAGGCAAGACTGAGCTTGCGCGAATGCCGTAACCGCACTCTTCCATATTGATCGATTCCGTCAAAGCTAGCACTGCACGCTTGGTGGCGTTGTAAGCGGGCCCTGTGAGTTTGGAGGCATACAAGCCGGCCCAAGACGACACGTTGACGATCAAACCACCTTTTTGCGCACGCATGGTCGGCAAAACCGCGTGCACGCAGTAGAACAATCCGTTGAGGTTGATGTTGACCACGTCGTCCCACGCATCGGTGGTCAAGACGTCAAAGTTGCGTTTGGTGGCATTGGTACCTGCGCTGGTTACCAAGATGTCGATACGCTTGTGCTTCGCAACAATCTGCTGTGCTGCAACATTCACCGCAGCTTTGTCCGCCACATCGAGCACGATGGACTCGGCACTACCCAAAGTTTGCAAATGGGCGAGGGCACTGGCATTGGTTGCAGCAGTGCGTCCCGAAATCACCACATGCGCACCGGCTTTCACCAACTCGATAGCGCCTGCCAAACCAATACCGCTGCCGCCGCCCGTGATCCACGCGACTTGGCCTTTTAAAGATGTTGTCATGTTGTCTCCTTGTGTAATAAACGGCGTGATCTGATCACAAGTTGGGCGAGGCGCCTATCTTGAGGGTGACAGGCCGAGAAATCAGCCTTGCGCGCTGTGCAAGTTGTGCGTGAAGGCGTCGGACTGAACAGACGCTAATCCCATCAACACATCGCCGACCACAATCACAGAAGGACTGGTGAATTCTTCGCGCACGACAGTCTCATGCAATGTCGACAAAGTGCAAACCGCATGGCGCTGCGCAGGTAAGCTAACCTGTTGGATCACAGCCACTGGCGTATCAGCAGGCAGTCCCTGCAACAAATCAGCCTGCAACTGCTCGGCCCCCCGAATGCCCATATAAATCACCAAAGTGAGTTTGGCCTGTGCAGCAGTGCGAGAGAGGGTGACCCAATCTACCCCATCGCCTGGCTTGGCGTGCCCAGTAACAAACACCACGCCATGCGCATGCTCGCGGTGCGTCAGAGATACGCCCAAGGAACTAACACCAGCCAGTCCAGCTGTGATGCCGTTGACCACCGTTACTGCCACACCGTGGGCTTGCAGATATTCGACCTCTTCGCCACCACGCCCAAAAATAAACGGGTCGCCACCTTTGAGACGCACCACGCACTCGCCCGCAAGCGCCTCTTGCACCATCAGCTTTTGGATAAAGGCTTGGGGCGTGGATTGACAACCACCACGCTTACCCACGTGGACGATGCGCGCCGAGGGCGCAGCATGCGCCAACACAGCGTCGCTCACCAAATCATCGACCAACAACACAGTCGCGGCAGCAATGGCTTTCGCTGCTTTGAACGTCAGTAACTCAGGATCGCCTGGACCAGCACCAACTAAATAGACGTGAGGTTGTGAAGAAGAAAAAGAAGTCATAGTTTTATAGCTTGCAAAACCGCTTGCACTTGCCGCGTCAAAGATTCAGGAACCGCTAATTCGCCATTCAAAACCGCTGCGTTGTAACGCGCAGTGGTATCAGGATCAATCGCGCTAGGCCAATCAGGCAAACGCGTCAGCGGCCCCGATTGTCCCTCGACCAAAGCTGTGCGCTGCCCGTTAACAAATGCTTCCATCGGTGGGCAACGCCGCGCATCTGCTACCGCTTCGCCTTCCGTGCCGCGCAACAAAAGCGCGCGCTCACCGGTCAACTCAAACGTCGCGGCCATTGACAGCGCGTATTCGGGATGTGTGTAACTACTAACCAACAAAGTTTTGCCGACCACGGGGTTCATCAGTTTGACCAAGCTATGCGCAGGATTGCGCAAACCCACCACGCGTCGCACATCGAGCAAACGCTTCAATCCAGGTGACAAAACTTCGGTTGGGACAAATACTGCCTCACCCGCCTTAACTGGGCGAGGTGCGCTAAAAGCATTCACCCCCATGGCTGCAAAAACTTGTTCGCTGGTCACACGCGTTGATTCGGTCGTGCACCCATGCACTACCACCGCAAGTCCCTCGCGTGCCAGTAATTGCGCAAGTAACGGCGTCATCAAAGGTAGTCGTCTCGCGCCGTTGTAACTAGGCAAAACAACTGTCCACTTATCAGCAGGAGCTTGTATGCGATGCAAACGCGCATGTGCCGCATCTAAAAAACCTGCCATCTCATCAGGTGTCTCACCTTTGATACGCATTGCCAGGCAAAAAGCACCTATTTCCAGATCGCTGACTTGTGCATCCAAGATCTGACCCATCAAGTTGGCAGCTTGCGCTCGGTCTAAAGGACGTGCGCCATCGCGTCCGCGCCCAATTTCTTTGATGTAGTGACCGATTGCCATAAAGACCTATTGTCAACCCCCAGAAGTCAAGCTGAGCAGTAGGGGCTTAATGTGGAGACATCAAGAGCGAAGCGAGGAGCCACATTAAGCCCCTACTGCTTAGCTTGACGTATCGAGTGCGAATAAGCACAAAAGGGGGTCTTACAATCGCCGCAAGTTGCGCGCCAATAAGCCCCCAACGAGCTTTATTCCCGATTTCAAAACTAA
>JBBAOY010000020.1:0-37824 GCA_040401095.1 Limnohabitans sp. | reverse complement strand
CAGCCTGGTAGCGCACTTGCATGGGGTGCAAGGGGTCGCGAGTTCGAATCCCGCCACGCCGACCAATGAATACGAGGGTTAGTAGCAACGTAAGTTACTAACCCTTTTTCATTTTATAAAAAGGTTCGACAGAATATGGGCGATTATTCGAACATGGCAAGTTATTACGATGTGATCATGACGTCAGGTTATTACGACTACGCCAAGATTGTTGACAGCTTAGTTCTACAAGACAGTGTCGAAAAAGTTTTAGAAATTGGCTGCGGCACTGGCTTGATTTTGGAGGAACTGGCTAGGCGTAAACCCAATATTCAAATCTCAGGCATTGATTTAACGGCGCCTATGTTGGCCATTGCCAAAAAACGTCTAGAAGCTTTTAAAAACGTTGCCCTATCTGAGCAAGATGTTTGCAATTTAAGTTTGCCCAGTGCGCACAACCTAGCCTTTTCCTACGGTGGTGTTTGGTACTTTGTCATCGATGGCGACAAAGAACCCTTCTTGGTGAGTCACATTTCTGACCATGGGGCCAATCTGCATGGGTTCGAAAAAATGGCGCAACACATTGCGCCACATGGCACTCTGTTGTTGGGCATTCAAGGCCCGCACCATGACTACGAAACTGTCATCTCCAATGGCATGAAGTATTCCCAAAAAATTGACCTAACAGATATTGGATTTACCAAGCACTACTACCTTTCCGATGGTCCCCAAACATTGATGGCGCAAACTGTCAAATACAGGACCTACAGTTTTGAAGAAGCCAAAAATATGTTGTCTGCCTATGGGCTCTCCTACGTTCCAGAAGCACGCGAAAACAAACTGTTTTTGCGGTTCAGTAAGGCTTAAAAGATATTCGCACCCGCAAACCTATGAATTCCGAGATGAACGTTTTTGAGAAAAGAAAGAGTTTGCATGCTGTCTAAGCCACGACTGTTTTTTGTAGGTGTGGGCAATATGGGTAACCCCATGGCGGCAAACCTCATCAAAGCCGGATACCCCACTACCGTTTTTGACGTTTCTCATGACAAGGCAGAGAACCTGCTCGCACAAGGCGCGCAGTGGGCTGACAGCTTGGCACTAGGCGCAGAAAACGCGGATGTGGTGATGTGCTCACTACCTGGTCCTCTGCAAGTGCTTGAAGTCATGTTGGGCGATCAAGGACTTATTGCGCATGTGAATGCAGGCGCGACCATCATTGACACATCTACAAGCGCCGTAGATTTAGTCAAAGAACTCACTCAGCTGACCCATGCAAAAGGTGTTGATTTCTTGGAAGCGCCTGTTACCAATGCAGTGGACTTCGCCGTCCTTGGCAAATTATCTATTTTTGTAGGTGGTAAGCAAGCGTGTTTTGACAAACACAAGCCCTTGTTTGAAGTCATAGGTGAAAAGATATTTTTTGTAGGTGCGCCAGGAAATGGCGCCACCATCAAACTACTCACCAATTTGTTGTGGTTTGTGAGTGCTGCAACGATTGGTGAAGGTCTGATGTTGGGTGCAAAGGCAGGCATTCCTCTAGAGACCGTGTGGGAAGCTATCAAATCGAGTGCGGGTAACAGTTGGGTAGCGCAACACGACGTGCCATCAATTTTTGCTGGGCACTATGACCCAAGTTTTTCTCTAGCGCTGTGCGTGAAAGATCTCACACTGATTAATGAAGTTGCCCAATCGCAAGGGTACGATTTAAAAATGGGTGGCTTGGCCAAGTCTTTGTTTGAAGAAGCCATGCAAACCTATGGCGCAGATGCCGGTGAATTGCATGTGGTGCGCTTGCTCGAAGAACGCGTGGGTCTTTTGCTTCGCCCTCCGTTGGGTCAGGCCATTTAATACATTCCACAAGTTCTTGCAAAATACGCAATATGACAAGTAGTAAGCAACAACAATTGATGATGGAAGCCCATCAGCATATGCCGCAGGGCGTAGCAGAGAACTACCGCTATTGGGGCGATGACCAGACTGTTTTTGTTGAGAACGCCAAGGGCGGTGGCTTTACCGACTGTGATGGAAAAACTTATGTCGACTTCCGTTTAGGTTACGGCCCCATCATCTTGGGCTACCGCGATGCGCGGGTAGACCAAGCTGTTGTGGAACAAATCACCCAACGCGGCACCCTGACGGGTTTTTCTACCGCGCTCGACATTGAAGTGGTGAAGCAAATCAAAGCGTTGTGTCCACAAATAGAAAAGGTGCGTTTTGCGAATTCGGGCACAGAAGCGGTGATGGGTGCGATACGCACCGCACGCGGATTTACCCAACGCGATCGCGTGGCGATTGTGGAAGGGTCTTTCCACGGACTGTTTGACGAAATGATGTGGAAGGCCGACATCGAAGCTTGGGACCCTGATAGCAAACTCGCACCGCGCGTGATTCCATTTGGTGTTGGTGTGCCGGAACGTGCGCGGGCATTGCTAGATATTTTTAGGCTCAATGATTTTGAAGGCTTAGAAGAACTCTTCGCCACCAAACACGAGCAACTTGCTTGCGTAGTTCTTGAACCCATCATCGGTAACGCAGGCAGTATTTCTGCAACGCCTGCGTGGCTTCAACGCTTGCGCGATTTGTGTACCGAACACGGCACGATGCTCATCATCGATGAAGTAAAAACCGGATTTCGTGTTGCCAAAGGTGGTGCGCAATCGCTCTACGGCATATACGCTGACTTAACCAGTTACGCCAAAGCCATGGGCAATGGTTACCCGGTAGCTGCTTTTGGTGGTCGTGCTGCAGTGATGGATAAAGTGGGTTCTCATGCTGGTGGTGTAGTGCATGGTGGAACTTACACGGCCAACTTGGTGGGGTTGAGTGCTGCCCACGCAACGTTAGATATCTTGACCCATACACCAGCCCTGCAAACGATTGATGGTGTGGGTGAACGGCTTCAAGCCATATTGGGGCGGGTTTTCAGCCAAGCAGGGGTAGAGCATGCTTTTGCAGGGCCTCCCGCGATGTTTGGCATTCACTTCACACCCACAGTCCCCCAAAATTACCGTGATTGGCGTGTCACTAATAGCGATCTCTACCGAAGCTTTGCTTGGAAATTGATCGATCTTGGCGTTATGCTTGAGCCTGATTCACGCGAGCCTTGGTTTATTTGTGAAGCGCATCAGCACATGGACTTTGCATGGCTTGAAGACATGTCTACCCAAGCGATTCGTTTTGCACTCGATAATCATTAATCCACAACCCATCATTTCTTACGAAAAGGAAAATCATGGCAGACAACAGCCCAACCAGTAATAACCTCGTCATTGGAGACGGTGTTACTTTCAAAGGTTCTATCTCCGCACCTGGCAAAGCCATCATCAATGGTGTCGTCTCAGGAGAGTTAATTGCAGACGATTTGTTGATCGGTCAAAAAGGCAAAGTCTCTGGCATCGTGCGAGCGCGTGAGATAGATGTGCACGGCGAACTCAATGAAGATATCAGTTGCCGCTCGCACTTGCTGATTCACAGCACGGGCAAAGTGACAGGAAAACTGGAATACCACGAGATAGAGATTGAACGCGGCGGAAAATTCAAAGGGACGATGAGTCAAAAATAAGCAGCACCTGATGCGCGCCTTGGTCTTGCTTGCAAAAATTTCTGCTGTTCTTGCAGGAATTTTGCTAACTTTCATCACTGTCATGACATGCGCAAGCATTGTGGGGCGCGAGTTATTGGGTAGCGCAATAACAGGTGATTTTGAACTCTCTGGCGCTGCTACAGGCGCTGCCATAGCGATGTTCATGCCCTGGTGTCAAGCCAAACGCGGCAACATCATTGTTGATTTCTTTACTGCAGGCTGCTCCCCAAAAATCAATGCAGTCTTAGACCGTTTTGGTGCTCTCTTATTAGCCTTTTGTTTTGGTGCGCTTGCCTGGCGTACCGGGTTGGGCGGATTAAGTTCTTATATTTCTAACTCCGGCACCATGATCTTGGGTTTTCCGGAGTGGATCGTCTATGCATGTATGGCACCTTCTTTTGCCTTGACCTGCGTGATTGCGTTGGGCCAGGTTGCACTCGGCTTTGATGATTCATTGCGAGACACAGCATGACCAGCATCGAAGTTGTAGTCGTTATTTTTGGCATCATGCTGGTGCTGATGGCGGTGCGAGTTCCTATTGCTATTTCGATGTTCATTGCGGGTGCCTACGGCTACATAGTGCAAACAGGGTGGTTACCTTTTGCTAGTTTTTTAAATAACCAAGCTTTCGCGCGCTTTGCAAGTTATGACTTGTCGGTCATCCCATTGTTTATTTTGATGGGGCATTTCGCCACGCAGGGGGGTATCAGTAAGTCCTTATTCGATTTTGCTGCGGGCGTGATGGGGCGTTTCAAAGGTGGTTTAGCGATGGCGGCCGTACTAGCTTGCGCTGCATTTGGTGCTATTTGCGGTTCCTCTGTAGCGACTGCAGCCACCATTACGGGCGTGGCTTTGCCAGAACTCAAGCGTCATGGTTATTCAGGACGTTTGGCCACTGGTACCTTGGCGGCAGCAGGCACCTTGGGCATCTTGATTCCTCCTTCGGTCCCTTTGGTGATTTACGCCATCTTGACGGAGCAAAACATTGCCAAACTCTTTGCAGCAGCCATGGTGCCAGGCATCATTGCGATGTTGGGTTATATGACGGCAATTGCTATTTATGTGCGACTTGTTCCGGGCCATGCGCCGGAAGTTGATGACGATTTTTCGCGTTTGACATGGCAATCATTTAGGGGCGTAGCGCCCATCATGGCCATCTTTATCGTTGTGTTCGGCGGTATTTACAGCGGCCTATTCACACCGACCGAGGGTGCTGCAGTCGGTGCGGCAAGTACTTTTGTTGCGTCGTTGTTCAAGGGTGAAATCAATTGGGACAAGTTCAAACAGTGCTTCTATGCAACGGCCGACAGTTCCGCCATGATTTTTTTGATCTTCATAGGGGCTGACTTAATGAACGGAGCGTTGGCGCTTTCCCAAGCCTCTGTGCAACTGACGGAAATGGTCACAGGGCTCGGATGGCCGCCTTTGATGGTCGTTGCTGGCATTTTGTTGTTCTATGTTGTTTTAGGCGCTGTGATGGATGAGTTGTCGATGATTTTGTTGACCATCCCCATCTTTTTTCCCATTGTGATGGGCATGGATTTCGGATTACCCAAAGAGTCTGTTGCCATTTGGTTTGGCATTTTGGTGTTGATGGTGGTCGAGTTTGGTTTACTAGCGCCACCGGTAGGACTTAATGTGTATGTGGTCAACGGTATGGCCAAAGACATACCGATTGCAGAGAGTTATCGTGGTGTCATGCCATTCCTGGTGAGTGACACCATCAGAACTTTGTTGATACTCTTCTTTCCTGGTATTTGCCTTTGGCTGGTCTCGGTTATCACCTAGTAATTACTTGGTGTACTTGGCAATCAAGCCTTGCGCTTCGTGGACTAAGTTTGCGCCATCAACGCCCTTCTTATCCATATCGCTGATCCACTCATTACTTAAGCTAGCAGATGCGCGTTTCCAGACATCCAATTCGCTTTTGGGAATGACGGTAATGGTGTGACCACCCGCAATCATCTTGGCCTTGCCTGGGACATCGTTTTCAGCTTGGGTCTTGCCCATATAAGCGGAAAGTTCGCGACCCGAGTTTTTATCGATCACTTTTTTCAAGTCTGCTGGTAAGGACTCATATTTAGCTTTGTTCATTGGCAGCACAAACACGGTGGTGTAGAGCGCGTTTTCGCTGCGATCGGTCTCTGCGGTGAAGCGTGCAAGTTCTTCAATCTTCAAGGTTTGCGCAACTTCATAAGGAATGACAGCGCCATCAATCGTGCCCTTAGACAATGCATCAGGAACTGCTGGCACAGGCATACCCACAGGGGTTGCCCCCATACTCGCCAGCATTTTGGTTGCCAAGCGCGTCGGGCCACGCAATTTCAAACCTTTGATGTCCGCTATGTTTTTGATTTGCTTTTTTGCAGTGAAGATATTGCCAGGACCGTGCACATGCAAGGCTAAAACTTTCACGTCTTTGAATTCGTCTTTGGCAAATTTTTCGTAATAGTCCCACGCTGCACGGCTTGTTGCCTCGGCGTTTGTCATCATGAAAGGCAACTCGAACACTTCCATTTTTGGGAATCTGCCTGCGGTATACCCAGGTATGGTCCAGATCACATCGGCAACACCGTCACGGGCTTGGTCAAACAACTGAGGTGGCGTACCGCCTAGTTGCATGGCTGGATAGATCTGGCATTGCAGGCGGTTCTTGGAGTCTTTTGCGATGTTGTCGCACCATGTACGCAGCATCGTGGTGTGCTGAATAGAGGTGGGGCCTAAAAAGTGGTGCACCTTCAAAACAATTGTCTCTGCTTGTGCAGAGCCAATAAGGCTTAACAATGCTGCAGCAATTGCTAAGTGAGCAAATCTTCTTTTCATAAAAAACTCCGAGGAATAAGAGGGAAACCTGTGCATAGTAATCCGACCAAGTGGTCATTTAATCAAGGGTTTACTCGATATCGACTTGATGCAAGGCAAAGTTACCTGACTTCATATCTGCAAAAAGGCACTGTAATGTCAGCTTAACGGTGCGAAATGCAATCTCATCCCAAGGAATGTCTTGTTCGCTAAACAAGCGCGCTTCCATGGTTTCATGCCCAGGATCAAATACGTCGCTGATGAGGCGGGCACGGTAGAAAAAATGCACTTGGCCCACGCTCACAACATTCATGATGCTAAGCAGCTCTTGCATTTCAAACTGCGCACCTGCTTCTTCTACTGTTTCACGCGCGGCACCTTGGGCTAGTGTTTCGCCGAGTTCCATGAAACCTGCAGGCAAAGTCCATTTACCAAGGCGTGGTTCGATATTGCGTTTACACAGCAAAACTTTGTCGCCCCACACGGGTACTGTGCCCACTACATTGAGTGGGTTTTCATAGTGGACAACATGGCAAGCAGGACACACCGCACGTAGCTTGGTGTCACCGTCTTCTGGTAATCGATAAGTCACTGCAACGCCGCAGGCCTTGCAATGTTTGATCTGAGCGCGGTGCAACATAGACGCGAGCTTTAGTTAACGTGGACTTTGATTTCGCCCAAACCTGCGACAGCACCTAGCAAGGTGTCGCCAGTCACAACAGCTGCAACACCTTCAGGTGTTCCGGTGAAAATCAAATCGCCAGGTTGCAATTCCCAGGCGGCGGATAAATGTTCGATGGTTTCAGCAATACTCCAAATCAATTTGCTGACATGGCTACGTTGGCGGTCCTGGCCATTGACTTGCACATAGATTTCTGCATTTTCAACATCGCCAGCTTGCGCAACCGGTGTGATGGGACCCATGGGTGCGCTATGGTCAAAACCTTTTCCGATACACCAAGGGCGGCCTTGCTTCTTCATCTCGTTTTGCAGATCGCGACGCGTCATGTCTAAGCCAATGGCATACCCGTAGATGTGTTGCATGGCATTGGCGGCAGAAATATTTTTGCCACCTTTGCCGATAGCGACCACCAATTCGATTTCGTGGTGGAAGTTTTTAGTCAAACTGGGGTAGGGCATATTGACGGTTTGTCCACTTGGCGCAAAAACCAAGGCGTCCGCGGGCTTTAGAAAAAAGAAAGGGGGTTCACGTCCAGTGAAACCCATTTCTTTGGCATGCTCTTCGTAATTACGGCCCACGCAATAAATACGGTGTACGGGGAACTGTTCTGTTTTTCCGACTACGGGAACGCTGACAACGGCAGGAGGCGTAAAAAGGTATTGCATGTTGGGATAAGGATGGATGAGAAGTGATGGATTTAAATATAAAACCCGCCTAGTCTAATGCCTGCCAGCTATGAAGCGCTGTAAGGCGCCATGGACTCTTAGTAGATTTACGGTGGCAGTATCCTTGCCGCTTATGCAGATAAAAGACTGGCAACTTCCAACCGGCGTTCAAGCTATTTGTTCTACACGGATCGGCGGTGTATCGCTTTCGCCCTACGCCAGTTTGAACTTAGGCGACCATGTTCAAGATGACCCGCAACATGTGTCGCAAAACCGAAGCCTTTTGAAGCAACAACTCCATGGCGCGCGCCCCGTATTTTTAAAACAAGTGCATGGCGTAGATGTTTTGAATCTAGAACTGTCGACTCAGGATGGCGCTATTGCTGATGCGTGTTGGACACAAAAAACCAATTTGGCTTGCACCATCATGGTCGCTGATTGCTTGCCTATTTTGTTGACCGATTCGAAAGGCACGACTGTGGCAGCCGCCCATGCTGGTTGGAGAGGATTGGCGCATGGGGTGATTGAAAACACTGTAAAAACTCTTTGCCTGCAAAGTGGTGCGCTCCCAAGCGACTTGCTGGTGTGGTTGGGGCCTTGCATTGGCCCAAGCGCCTTTGAAGTGGGCGCCGAAGTGCGCCAGGCTTTCTTACAAAAAGACAAAACGGCGGATAGTTGCTTTAAACCACATCGAGATAACCCTAATAAGTACTTGGCAGATTTGCCAGCGCTTGCGCGCAAGCGTCTGTATTCTTTAGGCGTTCAAACGATTGCAGGAAACAACAGCAGCGATGCATGGTGCACCGTGCACCAAGCGTCACGGTTCTTTTCGTACAGACGAGACGGCGTCACTGGACGCTTCGCCGCTTGTATTTGGCGCAGTGGTTGAAGGCTCGGATGCCCTCTGTTCTGCGGCTTGTCGTGCTTTGCGTCTGGAGGGGGCGCCCATGACATACCCCACTATCGCCATAGGTAGCAGTCCATACAGGATGAAGGTGAAAAACGCCCCAATCACAGTGCCCACCGGACTGGTCGCTTCCGCAATGGCCATCATCAAAGCCACATAGAGCCACGCGATCAAAACAATATACATCTAGGGGTTTTCGCTTGTGTTTGAGTTTTATCAACGAAATGGAGGGGTTTCACTGACATACTTGAACCATATCTCAATCCTATTATCAGGTAACGGAATCTCACCATGGATCAAAATCCCCACCAATTTTGGTCGGTAGCGCAAGAAAGTTGGGGCAAAGCCTTAGCAGCATTTAGCCATTTGGGTAAAGCCGATGGTGGTGCGTCTTCGTTGAGTTTTGACCCTGAAAAAGTCAAAGAACTGCAAACCCAATACATCAACGAGGCCACGGAGCTTTGGAATGAAAGCCTCCAAGGGACATCCCACTTCAAAGATCGGCGCTTTTCAGCCGATGCTTGGTCCTCCGATCCTATGGCCGCTTTTGCTGCTGCCACCTATTTGTTGAACACACGCACCTTGATGGCGCTCACCGATGCGGCGCAAACAGACCCCAAAACCAAAGCGCGAATTCATTTTGCAGTGGAACAGTGGGCTGCTGCGGTGGCACCTAGCAATTTTTTAGCCTTCAACGCTGAGGCGCAAAAGAAAGCCATCGAGACACAAGGCGAGAGCATTGCCAAAGGCATGCAAAACTTGCTCAAGGATATGCAGCAAGGTCACGTATCGATGACCGATGAGAGCGTATTCGAGGTTGGTAAAAACGTGGCCACGTCTGAAGGAAAAGTGGTGTTTGAGAACGACTACTTTCAACTGCTTGAATACAAGCCATTGACTGGCAAAGTCTATGAGCGTCCATTTTTGTTGATCCCACCTTGCATCAACAAGTTCTACATCTTAGATTTACAACCCGCCAATTCTTTTATTCGCTATGCGGTCAGTGAAGGGCATAGGACTTTTGTGGTGAGTTGGCGTAATCCAGATGCGTCTATGTCTTACACCACGTGGGATGACCTGATTTCACATGTCGCCATCAAAGCTATCCATGTGGTGAAAGAGATCGCTGGCTCTGAACAAATCAATGCCTTGGGCTTTTGTGTCGGCGGCACCATTTTGTCAACAGCTTTGGGTGTATTGGCTGCGCGCGATGAACACCCTGTTGTTAGTGCGACCTTGCTAACTACCTTAGTTGATTTTCAAGATACAGGTGTGTTGGACGTTTTTATTGATGAAGCATTTGTCCAATACCGCGAAGCCCAGTTTGCGAATGGTGGCTTGATGAAGGGCCAAGACATGGCCTCCACCTTTAGTTTTCTGCGCCCCAATGATTTAGTTTGGAACTACGTGGTTGGCAACTACCTCAAAGGTGAAACGCCACCGCCATTCGACTTGCTCTACTGGAATAGCGACGCCACCAATTTGCCTGGTCCCATGTATGCCTGGTATTTGCGCAACACCTATTTAGAGAATAACTTGATCAAACCCGGCAAGACAGAAGTCTGTGGCGAAAAATTAGATCTACGCAAAGTCAACATACCGATGTATATCTACGGCTCACGCGAAGACCATATCGTGCCCATCGGTGGGTCTTACGCCAGCACACAGGTGTTTCCGGGCAAAAAACGCTTTGTCATGGGCGCTTCAGGTCATATTGCTGGTGTGATCAATCCACCTGCTGCTAAGAAGCGCAGTTACTGGACTGGTCCTGCAAGCAAATTCCCTAAGACTGCAAAAGCATGGCAAGACACCGCATCTGAGCATGTGGGTAGCTGGTGGCCTGATTGGTCCGCTTGGCTCAAGACGCATGCAGGCAAACAGATCGCTGCGCCCAAGACTTACGGCAATGTCAAACACAAAGCCATCGAAAACGCACCTGGCCGTTACGTCAAGGCACGTGCCAGCAACTAATTTTTAAAATCAACTTTTTTACAGACGAGGAACCCATGGAAGACATCGTTATTGTTTCAGCTGCGCGCACTGCGGTAGGTAAATTTGGTGGTTCGTTGGCCAAAGTGTCAGCAACCGAATTGGGATCCATCGTGATTCGCGAAGCTTTGGCGCGTGCCAAGGTCGATCCAGCGATGGTCGGCGAAGTCATCATGGGCCAAGTCTTGGCAGCAGGTTCTGGACAAAACCCAGCACGACAAGCCTTAATGCATTCAGGCGTGCCTAAAGAAGTTCCTGGTCTCACTATTAACGCTGTTTGTGGCTCAGGCTTGAAAGCCGTGATGTTGGCCGCGCAAGCCGTTGCTTGGGGTGACAGCGAAATTGTGGTGGCAGGCGGACAAGAAAACATGAGCGCGTCGCCCCATGTTGTGATGGGCTCACGCGATGGCCAGCGTATGGGTAACTGGAATATGGTGGACTCCATGATCGTTGACGGTCTATGGGATGTTTACAACCAGTACCACATGGGTATCACCGCTGAAAACGTTGCCAAAGCGCACGCCATCAGTCGGGATATGCAAGATGCCCTAGCTTTTAGCAGTCAACAAAAAGCATCTGCTGCGCAAGACGCAGGTAAGTTCAAAGATGAAATCGTGTCGGTCTCTATTCCTCAGCGCAAGGGCGATCCGATTATTTTTAATACCGATGAATTCATCAACAAAAAAACCACTGCCGAAGCACTCGCTGGCTTGCGTCCTGCGTTTGACAAAGCAGGCTCTGTAACCGCTGGCAATGCTTCAGGTATCAATGATGGTGCAGCCGCAGTCGTGGTGATGACCGCAAAAAAAGCCGCGGCACTAGGACTGAAACCTCTAGCGCGCATTGCCGCATTTGGTACCAGCGGACTTGATCCCGCCACCATGGGTATGGGGCCCGTACCAGCGTCGCGTAAAGCATTGCAACGTGCCGGATGGAATGCCGCAGACGTAGATTTGTTTGAGCTCAACGAAGCCTTCGCTGCACAAGCCTGCGCCGTGAACAAAGAACTTGGCATTGATCCTGCAAAGGTCAACGTCAACGGCGGTGCCATTGCGATTGGTCACCCCATTGGCGCATCCGGATGCCGCATTTTGGTGACCTTGTTGCATGAAATGCAGCGCCTTGACGCAAAAAAGGGATTGGCTGCGTTGTGTATAGGCGGCGGCATGGGCGTGTCTCTAGCACTAGAGCGTTAATGCACGAAACCGCGTGTAGACCTAATTTGCCTAATTTTCGAATTCACTTAAGCAATCAAACCACCATAACAGGAGACAACTCATGAGTAAAAAAGTAGCGTACGTCACAGGAGGCATGGGTGGTATCGGAACCGCAATTTGCCAACGGCTGCATAACGACGGATACACCGTCATTGCAGGATGCGGCCCTACGCGTGATTTCAAAAAATGGATAGACGAACAAAAAGCCTTGGGCTTTACCTTCTACACCTCAGTAGGTAACGTCGCCGATTGGGACTCCACCGTTGATGCGTTCACCAAAGCGAAAAACGACCATGGCCCGATTGACGTGCTGGTGAACAACGCCGGCATCACCAAAGACCGTGTCTTCTTAAAAATGACGCGCGACGATTGGGACGCTGTGATTGACACGAACTTGAACTCCATGTTCAACGTCACCAAACAAGTTGTGCCAGACATGGTCGAAAAAGGTTGGGGCCGCATCATCCAAATTTCATCGGTCAATGGCAACAAAGGCCAGTCCGGTCAAACCAATTACTCAGCTGCTAAAGCAGGCATGCATGGCTTCACCATGGCCTTGGCGCAAGAGTTGGCTAGCAAAGGTGTGACTGTGAATACCGTGTCACCTGGCTATATCGGGACCGATATGGTGCGTGCGATCCGTCAAGACATCTTGGACAAAATCGTGGCGACTATTCCTGTAAAGCGTCTAGGTACGCCCGATGAAATTGGCTCTATCGTTGGTTGGTTGGCTGGCGACCAGTCAGGCTTTACAACCGGTGCAGACTTTTCTTGTAATGGTGGATTGCATATGGGATAGTTTCATTTGGTCGGTATTTGTTGACAATTACCGACTAAATCTTAAAATGCATGCATGCATGCGAACTATTCACAAGAGGTAATAAACCTTCTCAAAGTAAAAGGGGTTGTGCGCGCTCGTGAGTTGGCGCTCTTAGGAGTCAAGGGCGCCACCCTTCAGCAGCTCCTTCAAAAAGGGTGCTTGGTCAGGATTGAAAGAGGGCTGTACGCGCTAGCTAGTCGTTCATCGTCTGGGTTAGACGAACTGTCGTTACTCGCAATCAAATATGAGGGCTTGGTTTTTTGCCTCTTGACAGCCTTGCAGGTGCATGGATTGACAACGCAGTCGCCGCATGAGGTTTGGGTTGCAATTGGTCAAAAATCCCGTTCGCCAAAGATTGCATATCCTCCGCTTCGTGTTCTGAGAATGGGAGATATTGATTACGGGACAACACGCTTAAAAGTGGATGGATCTACTCAAATACCCGTTACAAATATTGCAAAAACTATTGCAGACTGTTTTAAATTTAGAAACAAGATCGGACTAGATGTTGCGCTTGAAGCACTAAGAGAGGCTTGGCAACAAAAGAGGGTCACCATGGACGAACTATGGGTAGCCGCTGAACATTGCCGAGTTACTAATGTCATACGCCCTTACCTAGAAAGTTTGGTATGACAGTTAAAAACATCAGTGCGTCAGTTCGTGCGCGCATACACCTCAAAGCAAAGCATGACCAAGTCAACACGCAGTTCTTGCTGACGCGGTACGCGCTGGAGCGATTGCTGTATCGCTTAGCGATTTCAAAACATCGTGATGACTTCTTGCTTAAGGGCGCCTTATTGTTTGATCTTTGGTATGACGTTCCATTGCGTCCGACACGCGACATTGACCTACTGGGTTTTGGAATGGCCGAAATCCCGCATTTGTATAAAGTATTCGAGGACCTATGCGCAATTGAGGTCGATGACGGCATTGAGTTTGATTCTGCGAGCCTAGTTGCTGAAGAAATACGCAAAGATGCAAATTACTCTGGGACTCGAGTGCGATTGTTGGGTGACATCGATGGGGCTAAATGTCCAGTGCAGGTAGATATTGGTTATGGAGATGCAGTAACTCCCGCACCTGAAATGGCTGCTTACCCTGTTATGTTGAATGACATGCCAGCGCCATATTTGCGTGTTTATCCAAAGTACACAGTCATTGCAGAAAAGTTTGAAGCGATTGTTTCATTAGGTATGGCAAATAGTCGCATGAAGGATTATTTCGATTTGTGGGTACTGCTGCGAAATGGATCGCTTGATAATCAAATACTTCAGAAGGCATTGCAGGCCACTTTCTTGAGGAGAAATACCCTAGTGCTTCAAGAGGTGCCAGATGGATTGAGTGATAAATTTGCACTGGATAGTTCTCGTATCGCTATTTGGAACGCTTTTGTCAGCCGTAACAAGCTAGATGTCGGTTCGTTAAAAGAAACTGTGCAATTCTTAAGAGAGCAGTTTATTTTTGCCTTCATGCATTTAAAAAATTAACCCATATTGATCTTGCAGTTTATTTTGAAAGAAGAAATCCCCTACCTTCCCGAAGCACCGAATAAGTGGTTGCTTTCTGTTGCCCCCATGATGGACTGGACCGACAGGCACTGTCGGTACTTCCATCGTCTTTTAAGCAAGCACACGCGTCTCTATACAGAGATGGTCACCACCGGGGCGCTGCGCCATGGTGATGTCAAAAGACATTTACGGTTTAACGAAGAAGAACACCCCGTAGCCTTGCAACTTGGCGGCAGTGAGCCTGAAGACTTAGTATTCGCCGCCAAACTCGGTGAGCAATACGGCTATGACGAAATCAACCTGAACTGCGGCTGCCCGAGTGACCGCGTGCAGCGCGGCGCATTTGGCGCATGCTTGATGAACGAGCCCCAAACTGTTGCCGATGGCGTGAAGGCTATGCGCGATGCAGTGAGCGTTCCAGTCACGGTGAAACACCGCATTGGCATTGACAAGATTGAAAGCTATGACTTCGTGCGCGACTTCGTGGGCACTGTTAGCAACGCAGGGTGCGAAGTATTTATCGTCCATGCACGCAATGCTTGGTTGCAAGGCTTGAGCCCCAAAGAAAACCGCGAAGTACCGCCATTGCGATTTGATTTGGCTTACCAGCTCAAAAAAGATTTCCCGCAACTGACCTTCGTCGTTAACGGTGGCATCAAAACCCAAGACGATATCGCACAACATTTGGAACATGCAGATGGTGTGATGTTGGGGCGCGAGGCTTATTACAACCCGTGGTTGATGACGCAGTGGGATGCGTTGTATTGGAAATCCAACGCAACGCAACTCAGTCGTGAATCAATAGAAGAGGCCATGGTCGCCTACATGGAGCGCGCCCACCAAGAAGACGGTTGTCCTTGGTACGCCATCGCCCGTCACATGCTCGGCCTGTATCACGGTCAACGCGGTGCCCGTTTATGGCGTCAAGTTTGGAGTGATCACAGGCTAAAGCCTTTGCCACCACGCGAGGTCTGGGAAAGGGCGAGACGAGCTTTTGATACGACAGAAGCGGAAAAAGCTTGATAAATCGTATGGTTTAGAGTACGATTAGCAGATCTTACTAAAGTGCTATGTATAGTGCTTTTATATTCTTAAACGGAGCTAGCCATGTCAAATATCAGCGCCAACGAACTCAAGACCAAAGGCATTTCGTCAATTGAATACGCTTTGAGCAATGCAAGCGAAGCGGTTCTGTCCGTTCGCGGGAAAGACAAGTTTGTGGTGATGGATATGGCCCACTATCACTATTTACGAGAATGTGAGTTAGAGGCTGCGTTAGCGCAAAGTCGCGCTGACATGGCTGCGGGACGGTTTGTTCAGGAGTCCCCTGAGGCACATCTGGCACGTTTGGATGCCATGTGATGCCATATGTCTTGGTATTTACCGATCAATACAACAAACGCGCATCTCGGTTTTTAAAACGCCATCCAGATATGCGGATGCCTTATCTAAAGGCATTGCAGTTGTTAGAAGCTAATCCACACCACCCTTCTTTGCGCATGCATGCGCTCAAAGGTAAGTTGGTGGGATTGCAATCGGTGTCTATCAATATTTCTTATCGCATCACACTCTATTTGGTCTTCCAAGACCAACAAATTATTCTCGTGAATGTGGGTGACCACGACACGGTTTACTGAGAACGCACAAATTGCAAACTGAATCCACCGCGGAATCTACTGAGATCCCTAACTCCCAAATCCAACTCGCCAAACTCATGATTTGGGCGATCCCACTGTTTTGGACGGTGAACCACATCGTTGCGCGTAAAGCACCTGGGGTGATAACGCCGCATGTGTTGGCGATCGGACGTTGGGCTCTGGTGGGTATTTTTCTGGCGCTGCTGGCCCGCGTTGAATTAAAGGCGCATTGGGATATTTTGCGCACACAGGTATGGCGCTACATAGTGTTGGGCGCCTTAGGTATGTGGGTGTGTGGTGCGGGGGTGTACCAAGCCGGCGTTAGCACCAACATGATGAATATCTCGCTCATCTATGCCTCGTCGCCTGTCATGATCGCCGTGTGTTCAGTGCTTTGGTTACATGAACCTTTTTCTAAACGCCAAGCGCTAGGTGTGTTGGCCGCGATATTAGGGGTTGTCCATGTTGTGGTGCAGGGCGAATGGGCGCGACTCGCGCAAGTTGTTTTGGTCGCAGGAGATTTATGGGTGCTTGCGGCGTCTTTAGCTTGGGCTGCATATTCCTTATTGCAAAAGCATTGGCGCAGCACTTTGAGTGCTGGCGCACAACTGGCCTGTATCTGCGCGGGTGGCGTGTTGGTGATGATGCCTTTCAGCATTTGGGAATTAATGCAGACAGATGCTCCCGTGCTTGGGCGTGATGCGCTCATACTCGTAGCGCTGGCTGCACTTTTTCCTGGTTTAGGCGCCTATTGGTTATACGGTTGGGTGCAAAAAACCATAGGTGCCAGCCGTGTCGCAATGACACTCTATCTAGGCCCTCTGTATGCCAGCGTGATGGCGTGGATAGTGCTGGGTGAGGGCATTGGGTTGCACCACGTTATTGGTGGTGTGCTGATTCTTTCGGGGGTAGGTTTGGTAATGAGTAAACAACACGATACAGATTGAAGGAGCAAGCTATGCACACAGTTATTGGCGCATGCCCACACGATTGCCCAGACACATGCTCGCTGGTGACGACCGTCGAGAACGGCAAAGCCATCCGCGTGCAGGGTAACCCTAATCACCCGATGACAGATGGCGTGTTGTGTACCAAGGTCTCGCGATACGCCGAACGCACCTATCACCCTGATCGCATCCTACATCCTTTAAAGCGTATTGGGCCCAAAGGTTCAGGCCAGTTTGCACCTGTCTCATGGGATGAAGCGCTGAACGACATTGTCAAACGTCTCGGCGCAATAGCCGCAAAAGATCCGCAAGCCATCTTGCCTTACAGCTATGCCGGCACGATGGGGCAAGTGCAAGGCGAGGCGATGGCGATGCGGTTTTTTCATAAGCTCGGTGCTTCGCTGCTCGACCGAACTATTTGTTCTTCAGCTGGAAGCGAAGCACTGGCCTATACCTTTGGCGCCAAGATGGGTATGCGGGTCGAGTTTTTCGCGGAGTCAAAACTCATCATCATCTGGGGCAGTAATTCGATTGGTAGCAATTTGCATTTTTGGCGTATCGCTCAAGAGGCCAAACGCAATGGTGCGAAACTGATTTGCATAGACCCACGTAAAAGCGAGACAGCAGAAAAATGCCACGAACATATCGCCCTGCGACCCGGCACAGACGCTGCATTAGCGTTAGCCATGATGCATGTGCTGATACAAAACGATTGGCTAGACCACGACTACATTGCGCAGCACACATTAGGTTGGGATGCATTGCAAGCGAGAGCATTGGAATGGACACCAGAGCGAGCCGCGCAGGTATGCGGTATCCCGGTAGAACAAATTAATTCGCTAGCGCGTGATTGGGCTATCACTAAACCCGCAGCCATCCGTTTGAATTACGGTATGCAACGTGTGAAGGGCGGGGGCAATGCTGTGCGTGCGATTGCATGTTTGCCTGCACTCACAGGTGCTTGGCGGCACCGTGCGGGTGGGGTGTTGCTAGCGAACTCAGGAAATTTTCCAGTACAACGCGCTGCATTACAGCGTCCCGATTTACTGGCAGGGCGCAAGCCACGCACTATCAATATGACCCAAATCGGTAACGCCTTGCTTGCACCAGCGTCAGACACATTCGGCTCGCAAATTCAAGCGCTGGTGGTCTACAACGGCAACCCCGTTGCGATTGCGCCGCAGTCGGGTTTAGTGGTCCAAGGGTTTGCGCGAGAAGATTTGTTCACTGTAGTTCTCGAGCATTTTCAGACCGATACTGCAGATTACGCCGACTACATCTTGCCCGCCACCACGCAACTCGAGCACTGGGATATCCATGCCAGTTATGGCCACACCGATATATTGTTAAACCGTCCAGCAATTGGACCAATCGGTGAGTGCAAAACCAATACCGATATTTTTCGTGCATTGGCAAAAAGGATGGGATTTTCAGAGCCATGCTTCGAAGAAGATGACGAGACCTTGTGTCGCACTGCATTTGCACCCACGCAAGACATGGATGAACTTTTTACGCAAGGCTTTACCCACCTCAAATCTTCCACTGGTCAAGCATTACCGGATGCGCCATTTGCAGAGGGCAAATTTCCTAGCCCTTCAGGTAAGTGTGAGTTCTTTAGCCAACGATTAGCAGACATGGGGCAAGACGGCTTGCCAGACTACATCGCCAACTACGAAGTACCGCAAGCCAACACCGAATTTCCTTTGGCCATGATTTCTCCTCCCGCGAGAAACTTTCTCAACACCAGCTTTGTCAATTTGCAAAGCTTGCGCGATATAGAAACTGAGCCTGTGCTGGAAATGCATCCTGAAGACGCGCAATCACGCGGTATTCAAGATGGTGATGTGGTTCGCGTATTCAATGAACGTGGCAACTACCACTGCAAAGCTAGGTTGAACGACAGGGCCCGCGAGGGCGTTGTCAATGGTTTGGGCATTTGGTGGCGCAAGCTAGGACTCAATGGCACCAATGTGAACGAATTGACCAGCCAAAACTTGACTGACATGGGACGCGCACCCGTTTTCTACGATTGCTGTGTTGAGGTCCATCTAGTGCCTATGATCCCTTAATACAAAAATAAATTTCTTTCAGCTATGTCCCAAGTAAATAAACCTTCCTCTGCCGACTACGAAGCATGGCTTCGCGCCGCCGCCAAATCTGCGCCCAATGGCGACGTAGCCGCGCTCAATTGGCAAACTCCTGACGGCATCAGCGTCAAGCCGCTCTACACCGCAGACGACACCAAGGCCTTGCCCCACGCCAACACCTTGCCTGGTTTCGAACCGTTTTTGCGCGGCCCGCAAGCCACCATGTATTCAGTACGTCCTTGGACGATTCGCCAATATGCAGGCTTCTCCACCGCCGAAGAATCCAACGCTTTCTACCGCAAGGCTTTGGCGGCGGGCGGTCAAGGGGTATCGGTCGCTTTCGATTTAGCCACCCACCGCGGCTACGACTCCGACCATCCACGCGTCACGGGTGACGTGGGCAAAGCTGGCGTGGCAATCGATTCGGTCGAAGACATGAAGATATTGTTCGACCAAATTCCTTTGGACAAAGTTTCGGTCTCCATGACGATGAACGGCGCAGTATTGCCCGTGCTCGCAGGCTATGTAGTGGCAGCGGAAGAGCAGGGCGTGTCGCAAGCGCAATTAAGCGGCACGATCCAAAACGACATCCTCAAAGAGTTCATGGTGCGCAACACCTATATCTACCCGCCCGAGCCGAGTATGCGCATCATCGGCGACATCATTGGGTATACCGCCGCGCACTTGCCTAAGTTCAACTCGATCTCAATATCGGGTTACCACATGCAAGAGGCAGGCGCCAACCAAGCCTTGGAATTGGCCTTCACCTTGGCCGATGGCAAAGAGTATGTGAAGACGGCTATCAACAGCGGCTTAGATGTAGACGCTTTCGCCGGTCGCCTGTCGTTCTTCTGGGCGATAGGTATGAACTTCTATTTAGAGATCGCCAAAATGCGCGCGGCCCGTTTGCTGTGGTGTCGCATCATGAAAGGCTTTCACGCCAAGAACCCTAAGAGCCTGATGCTGCGTACCCATTGCCAAACCAGTGGCTGGAGTTTGACTGAGCAAGACCCTTACAACAACATCGTGCGCACCACTGTGGAAGCCATGGCCGCTGTATTTGGTGGCACGCAGTCATTGCACACCAATAGTTTTGACGAAGCGATCGCTTTGCCCACAGAATTCTCAGCGCGCATCGCCCGCAATACGCAACTCATCATCCAAGAAGAAACCCACATCACCAACGTCATCGACCCTTGGGCTGGTAGTTACATGATGGAGTCGCTCACCCAAGAAATGGCCGACAAAGCCTGGGCCATCATCGAAGAAGTCGAAGCCATGGGTGGCATGACCAAAGCAGTCGACAGCGGTTGGGCCAAGCTCAAGATCGAAGCCGCAGCTGCGCAAAAACAAGCGCGGATTGACTCGGGCCAAGACGTGATTGTTGGCGTGAACAAATACAAGCTCGCCACCGAAGATGCGATCGACGCGCGCGATATCGACAACGTCGCCGTGCGTGATGGACAAATCGCTCGCCTGCAAAAAATCAAAGCGACGCGTGACAACGCAGCTGTCAAAGCCGCACTCGAAGCGCTAACGTTTGCTGCCGGACACGGCGGCAACTTACTTGACTTGTCGATCAAAGCCATGCGCTTGCGCGCAACCGTCGGCGAAGTAAGCGATGCACTAGAAGTCGTATTCGGCCGTCACCGCGCCGACACCCAAAAAGTGACCGGCGTTTACGCCGCTGCCTACGACCAAGGCAACAACGACGGAGACACGATGGAATATTGGAACCAACTCAAAGCCGATATCGCTTCGTTTGCCGACAAAGAAGGCCGACGCCCGCGCGTGATGATTTCCAAACTTGGCCAAGACGGTCATGATCGTGGTGCCAAAGTTGTGGCTACCGCGTTTGCAGACTTAGGTTTCGATGTTGACATGGGTCCGCTCTTCCAAACGCCAGAGGAATGTGCGCGTCAAGCGATTGAGAACGACGTCCATGCAGTGGGCGTATCCACATTGGCAGCAGGTCACAAAACCTTGGTGCCCGCCATCATTGCTGAACTTAAAAAGCAAGGTGCGGATGACATCATCGTTTTTGTAGGCGGCGTGATTCCGCGGCAAGACTACGACTTTCTCTACCAAGCGGGTGTCAAAGGTATTTATGGGCCCGGTACGCCTATTCCGGTGAGCGCGCGTGATGTGCTGTCACACATTCAAAAGTCGCTGGCGGATTAATGCGCAGTTCTGTGATCACCATGAACAACAGCGCGACTTTTATCGCTACCCCTTGAACGGCAGTCGCACTTTTGACTTCCTCTGATGCAAATCGACCCTAATCAGCTTTTACAAGCCCTGCGCCACGGCGACCCCGCCGAGCAACGCCGTGCCATGGCCAAGGCGATTACTTTGTTGGAGTCAACCCGCAACGACCACCGTGTATTGGCCGATGCCTTATTGACATCGGTATTGCCGCACAGTGGCAAGTCGTTTCGTTTAGGCATCAGTGGTGTGCCAGGTGTGGGCAAGTCCACTTTCATCGAGGCTTTGGGGCTCTACTTGATTGGCCAAGGCCATCGTGTAGCGGTGTTGGCGGTCGATCCATCGTCTAGTGTGTCGGGCGGATCTATCTTGGGTGACAAAACCCGCATGGAGCATTTGTCAGTCCACCCACAAGCCTATATCCGTCCGAGTCCTGCCAGCGGTACCTTAGGCGGTGTCGCAGAAAAAACCCGCGAATGCATGTTGGTCTGCGAAGCAGCCGGCTACGACGTGGTGATTGTCGAAACCGTTGGCGTAGGCCAATCTGAAACCGCCGTAGCCAATATGACCGATATGTTTTGCTTAATGCAACTGCCCAACGCGGGTGACGATTTGCAAGCCATCAAAAAAGGCGTGATGGAGTTAGCTGATTTGGTGGTGATCAACAAAGCCGATATCGACAGTGCTGCGGCCACGCGTGCCGAGGCGCAAATTACCAGTGCTTTGCGTTTGCTGGGTTTGCATGGCAACCCACAAAACCAACACCATGACACGACTACTTGGCACCCCCAAGTGGTGCAACTTAGCGCGTTGCTGGGCCATGGCTTGGATGCGTTTTGGAATGCCGCTAGCGAATTTCAAAAACTACAAATTGCCAACGGTCGCTTTGCGTCGCGCCGACAAAACCAAGCGCTGTCTTGGATGTGGGAACGTATTGAAGCAGGGCTCAAACATAACTTTCATGCGCAGCCGCAAGTGCAAGCCCAGTTAGCGGGCATCTGCGCGCAAGTCGTCTCGGGGCAATTGGCGCCATCCACGGCGGCTAGACAACTACTTGCCATTGCCAATCCAGAAAGCGCTAACAGCTTAGGCGATTCGCTATGAAAAAGTTGCACACACATTCATCCTGAGATACATCAGGGTTTAAAAAATTTAGACGGAAGAAAACCAAGCCATGCCAAACATCCTTGAACAACTAGAAGAAAAGCGCGCTGCCGCCCGCATGGGCGGCGGACAAAAGCGCATCGACGCGCAACACGCCAAAGGCAAACTCACCGCACGCGAGCGCCTCGAGGTCTTGCTAGACGAAGGCACTTTCGAAGAGTGGGATATGTTCGTTGAACACCGATGCACCGACTTTGGCATGGCCGATCAAAAGATTCCAGGTGACGGTGTGGTTACCGGCTACGGCATGATCAACGGACGCTTGGTGTTTGTGTACAGCCAAGACTTCACGGTGTACGGCGGCGCATTGTCTGAAACGCACGCGGAGAAGATTTGCAAAATCATGGACCAAGCCATGAAGGTCGGCGCACCCGTCATCGGATTGAATGACTCAGGCGGAGCGCGTATTCAAGAAGGTGTGGCGTCACTCGGTGGCTATGCCGATGTTTTTCAGCGCAACGTGATGGCCAGCGGCGTAGTACCGCAAATCAGTTTGATCATGGGCCCGTCTGCAGGTGGCGCAGTGTATTCACCAGCTTTGACCGATTTCATCTTCATGGTGAAAGACAGCTCCTATATGTTTGTCACCGGCCCCGAAGTCGTCAAGACGGTGACGCACGAAGAGGTCAGCGCCGAAGAACTCGGCGGCGCCATCACCCACACCACCAAGAGCGGTGTGGCCGATATGGCGTTTAACAACGATGTCGAAGCTTTGTTGATGGTGCGCCGGCTCTACAACTACTTGCCAGCGAACAACCGCGAAAAAGCGCCCGTGCGTAAAAGCGGTGACCCGACCGAGCGCATGGATATCAGCTTGGACACCTTGGTTCCTGAGAACCCCAACAAGCCTTACGACATGAAAGAGTTGATCGTCAAAACCGTAGACGACGGTGACTTCTTTGAACTGCAACCCGACTACGCGCAAAACATCTTGATCGGATTTGCCCGTATGGACGGACAAACCGTCGGCATCGTCGCCAACCAACCTTTGGTTTTGGCAGGTTGTTTAGATATCAAGAGCTCTATCAAGGCCGCGCGCTTTGTGCGTTTTTGTGATGCCTTCAATGTGCCTGTGATCACCTTTGTCGACGTCCCTGGTTTCATGCCCGGTACCAGCCAAGAGTATGGTGGCATCATCAAGCATGGTGCTAAGTTGCTCTATGCCTACGCAGAGTGCACGGTTCCTAAAATCACGGTGATCACCCGCAAAGCCTATGGCGGTGCGTATGACGTGATGGCCTCTAAACACCTGCGCGGCGACGTGAACTTCGCATGGCCCAATGCCGAGATTGCCGTGATGGGCGCCAAAGGCGCAGTGGAGATCATCTTCCGCGAAGACAAGGGCGATCCCGCAAAAATCGCCGCCAAAGAAGCCGAATACAAAGCCCGCTTCGCCAACCCGTTTGTGGCTGGTGCGCGCGGCTTTATCGACGATGTGATCCAGCCCCACGAAACACGCAAGCGTATTTGCCGCTCGTTGGTCATGCTCAAAGACAAAAAGATTGAAAACCCATGGCGCAAGCACGGCAACATTCCGCTGTAAGCCTAGGAGAAAAACATGTTTAAAAAAATACTGATCGCCAATCGCGGCGAAATCGCTTGTCGTGTCATGGCTACCGCTCGAAAAATGGGCATACAGACAGTTGCTGTTTATTCTGAAGCCGACAAAGAAGCACGCCATGTGGCGATGGCTGATGAAGCCGTTTGCATCGGACCTGCTGCCTCTCGCGAGTCATATCTGGTGGCTGACAAAATCATTGCCGCCGCTAAACAAACGGGCGCCGAAGCGATTCATCCTGGTTATGGGTTTTTAAGTGAGAACGCAGAGTTCTCTAAGCGTTGTGAAGAGTCGGGCATTGTTTTCATTGGCCCCAAACACCATTCCATCGCTGCCATGGGCGACAAAATCGCCTCTAAAAAACTCGCTGCAAAAGCAGGCGTCAATTGCATTCCTGGTGTGAACGATGCGATCGAAACGCCGGAGAAAGCCGTCGAAATCGCCAAAGGCATTGGCTACCCCGTGATGATCAAAGCCAGCGCAGGCGGTGGCGGTAAAGGTTTGCGGGTCGCCTATAACGACAAAGAGGCCTTTGAAGGTTTCACCAGTTGTCGCAACGAAGCACGCAATAGCTTTGGTGACGACCGTGTCTTTATTGAAAAATTCGTCGAAGAACCGCGCCACATCGAAATCCAATTGATCGGCGACTCGCAAGGCCAGGTGCTGTATTTGAATGAGCGCGAGTGTTCTATCCAACGCCGTCATCAAAAGGTGATCGAAGAAGCGCCATCGCCCTTCATCAGCGACGAAACCCGCAAAGCCATGGGCGAACAAGCGGTGGCTTTAGCCAAGGCGGTGAAATACCAAAGCGCTGGTACGGTCGAGTTTGTAGTCGGCAAAGACCAAAGCTTTTATTTCTTAGAGATGAATACCCGCTTACAGGTGGAGCACCCTGTGACCGAATGCATCACCGGTTTGGACTTGGTCGAGTGGATGATCCGCATTGCCGCGGGTGAGCCACTCACACTTAAACAAGAAGATGTGCAACGCAACGGCTGGGCGATCGAGTGCCGTATTAACGCGGAAGACCCTTTCCGTAATTTCTTGCCATCGACTGGTCGCTTGGTACGCTTCCACCCACCCGAACCCACCATGTTCCAAGCCAATACTGAGCAATTGCTTGGCGTGCGCGTAGACACCGGTGTGCAAGAGGGCGGCGAGATTCCGATGTTCTACGACTCGATGATCGCCAAACTCATCGTGCATGGCCGTGACCGTAACGATGCCATCGCCAAAATGCGTGAAGCCTTAAACGCATTCGTGATCCGCGGCATCAGCTCCAACATTCCTTTCCAATCTGCCTTGCTGGCGCATCCGCGTTTTGTGTCGGGCGACTTCAACACAGGTTTTATTGCCGAGCAATATGCCCATGGTTTTCGTGCTGAGGATGTCACGCACCAAGACCCCGATTTCCTTGTTGCCTTGGCAGCATTTGTACGCCGTCGCTCGCGCGAACGGGCTGCCGGTCTGAGTGGCCAATTACCGGGCTATGACGTCAAAGTAGGGCAGACCTACACCATCATCGCGCTCGATGCGCATGGTGCCCACCAGCACACGCAAGTTGAAGTAGACGATTCCATGGGAAGTCACGGCACCGCCATCATCAAAGTCAATGGCAAAAACTACGCAATTGCCAGCGAATCGCGTATCAACGATGTTGCTATCAAAGGCACGGTCAATGGACAACCGTTTACGGCGCAAGTCGAACGTGGTTCCAGCAAAAATCCGCTGGGCCTACAGATTCAGCACAACGGCACCCGTATCGACGCGATGGTGGTGTCGCCTCGTATGGCTGAGTTGTTCAAACTCATGCCTTTTAAAGCGCCGCCTGATTTGAGTCGTTTTGTGCTCTCGCCCATGCCCGGTTTGTTGGTCGATGTGGCCGTCAAACCTGGCCAAAAGGTCTTGGCTGGTGAGCGTGTAGCGGTGATCGAAGCGATGAAGATGGAAAACGTCTTGTTCGCTTTGCAAGATGGTGTGGTCAAAAGCGTAGTCGCAAACCAAGGCGAGTCACTCACCGTCGACCAAGTGATCGTGGAGTTTGAGGCATGACGTCGGGTGCTACGCAAAGGCCGTTCAAAGTTTTAGGTGTTCAGCAAATCGCCATAGGCGGACCCGATAAACATGCGCTTAAAAAACTATGGGTTGATATGTTTGGTCTCGAAGTGACTGGCACGTTTCAGAGCGAACGTGAAAACGTAGACGAAGACATTTGCGCCATGGGCGTCGGGCCGTTCAAGGTTGAAGTCGACCTGATGCAACCCATAGACCCTAATAAAAAACCTGCCGTCCACACCACGCCCCTAAACCACATTGGCCTATGGATAGACGATCTGCCCAAGGCCGTCGAATGGCTCACCGCCCAAGGCGTGCGCTTCGCACCAGGCGGCATTCGCAAAGGCGCCGCTGGGTTTGATATCACTTTTTTGCATCCCAAAGCCAATGAAGAGTTTCCGATTGGCGGCGAGGGCGTATTGATTGAGTTGGTGCAAGCGCCAAGCGAAGTGGTGAATGCTTTTAGCGCATTGGCAACTCAGCCTGCTTAACTACTTTGGTTGCTGGTGATTAATGAGCGTTCAATAAAATTAATAAGCTAGCTCAAGCGCCAGATTTACTCTTGTTAGCGAGCGCTTCCAACCGAACTTCTTCTTCTTTTTTTAATCGTGCTTGCCTAGCCGTTTTGGCCTCATAACGATTGCGCGACATATTCGCTAAATCTTGCGACCATGCCTGCCAGCCTGTGCGATTTACGTCGACAGTTTCCAGCGCAATGCAGTCGACGGGGCACACGGGAATACATAACTCGCAACCGGTGCAATAGGGTTCTATGACGGTGTGCATGCGTTTGTTGCTGCCGACAATCGCGTCCGTGGGGCAGGCGTCTAAGCACATCGTGCAGCCAATGCACCAGTCTTCATCAATCACCGCCAGGGTGCGCGGGGCTTCTATGCCGTTATCTGGGTTGAGTGGAACTACTGCTTTTCCCGTGATAGCCGCCAAGCGGACAATGCCTTCAGCACCTCCGGGGGGGCATTGGTTGATGGCAGCTTCTTCGTCGGCAATAGCTTGCGCGTAGTGCAAGCAATCTGGGTATCCACAACGCGTGCACTGCGTTTGCGGCAATACATCCAGAATGCGCTCGACCAGACCCACTTGTTTTAGCGTGCAACTCTTTTAGCAGAGGCCTTGGCCAGTGGCGCCTTAACTGCAGCACGTTTAGCAGTTGTTTTTACAAGCTTAGGTTGAGTGGCTTTTGCGCTAACAGGGTGGGCCTTGTTGTGATTCGCAATGAACTCTTTCATCACGGGGTACACCACATCGCGCCAACGGCGGCCACTAAAAATGCCATAGTGGCCGGCGCCTTTGGCTTCTAGGTGTGCGCTGTCTTTGTCAGGAATGCCGCTACACAATTTGTGTGCTGCTTTAGTTTGGCCTGAACCGGAGATGTCGTCTAACTCGCCCTCGACCGTCAACAAGGCGGTGTTGCGAATATCTTGGGGACGCACCAGTTCCATGATGCCCTCAGCAGATTTGACTTCCCATGTGCCGCGCACAAGTTTGAACTCTTGGAATACCGTGTCGATGGTTTCCAAGTAATAGTCGGCGTCCATATCGAGCACCGCGTTGTACTCGTCGTAAAAGTGGCGGTGCGCTTCAGCGTGGGTGTCGTCGCCTTTGATCAGATCTTTGAAATAGTCGTAATGGCTCTTGAGGTGGCGGTCTGGGTTCATCGCCACAAAGCCGGTGTGCTGCAAAAAGCCTGGGTAAACACGACGGCCTGCGCCTGGGAAATTGTCAGGCACCTTGTAAATCACGTTGTTTTCAAACCAGTTGTAGCTCTTGTTCATGGCCAAGTTGTTTACCGCTGTGGGTGACTTGGTGGCGTCAATGGGGCCACCCATCATGGTCATGCTCAAAGGTGTTTTTTCACCACGCGTAGCCATCAACGAGACGGCGGCCAAAACAGGCACCGTGGGTTGGCAGACGCTGATCACGTGGCAGTTACCGTATTTCCCCTGCAGGTGGCGAATGAATTCTTCGACGTGATTAACATAGTCATCTAGGTGAAACTCGCCTTCGCTCAGCGGCACCAATCGCGCATTGCGCCAATCGGTGATGTAGACCTTGTGGTCCTTGAGCATGGTTTTGACGGTGTCGCGCAGCAGGGTGGCGTAATGGCCTGAGAGAGGCGCAACGATTAAAACGGCAGGCTGGCCTTGAATTTTTGCCAGGGTCTGGGAGTTGTCTGAAAAACGTTTGAAGCGGCGTAATTCACAAAACGGTTTGTCGATTTCAATCCGCTCGTGGATGGCAATCTCTATGCCGTCAATATCGATCGAATTAATACCAAATGCAGGTTTTTCGTAATCTTTGCCCAAGCGGTAGATCAAATCGTAGCCGGCAGAAATACGGTGGCTAAAGTTGGTATGACCAATGGGAGATAAAGGGTTGCTGTAGAGCTTGGACGTGGCTTGCGCGAAATCAGCAAACGGCTCCATCAAAGAGCGTTGGGTTTCGAAGATTTTGTAAAGCATGCGAGTGGTCTCTTAAAAAAGTGCTTTTGCAATATAACAGCGCAATGTGAAGTTAAATTGGGGGCTGTCCCCCAAACTACAGTACGACTTTGGCAATCGATGCGCAAACATGGTCGATGTTCTTGCTGTTCAAAGCCGCCACACACATGCGTCCCGTGTCGGTGCCATAGACACCAAACTCATTGCGCAGACGCACCATTTGGTCTTTGGTCAAGCCTGAATAGCTGAACATGCCGATTTGGCGGGTGATGAAACCCATGTCTTGTTTGACGCCAGCGGCTTTGAGGCCGTCGACCATTTTTTGGCGCATGGCTTTGATGCGCACGCGCATCTCGCCAAGCTCTTTTTCCCATAAAGCGCGCAATTCTGGGTTGCCCAAAACTGCGGCCACCACAGCACCGCCATGGATAGGCGGGTTGGAATAGTTGGTGCGAATCACAATTTTGAGTTGGCTCAAGACCCGGCCACATTCTTCTTTGTCTTTGCAGACCACGCTCAAAGCGCCGACTCGCTCGCCATAAAGACTGAAGCTTTTCGAGAAAGAAGTAGACACCAAGAAGTTCAAACCAGCAGCCACAAACTTTTGAATCACGGCGCCGTCCTCCTGAATGCCATGGCCAAAACCTTGGTAAGCCATGTCTAAGAATGCGGTGAGGTTTTTGGTTTTGACCACCTCAACCACTTGGTCCCACTGCGCGGGGGTAATGTCGTAGCCCGTCGGGTTGTGGCAGCAAGCGTGTAACACCACCACCGTGCCTACTGGCGCTGCATTCAATGAGGCGAGCATGCCGTCAAAGTTGATGTCTTTTTTACTGGCGTCGTAGTAAGCATAGGTCTCGACGGTGAAACCCGCATTGGTGAACAAACCGCGGTGGTTTTCCCAGCTGGGGTCTGAGATTAGCACCTTGGCTTTTGGGTTTAAGTGGCGCAGAAAATCAGCGCCGACCTTCAATCCGCCGGTGCCACCCAAACCTTGCACGGTGGCCACACGGCCAGAGGTAACGGGCTCGGAATCAGCACCAAACACCAAATGCTTGACCGCGGTGTCATACGCCGCAATGCCGTCAATCGGCAAGTAGCCGCGCGCGCTGGGGTGCGCCATCATGGTTTTCTCAGCCGCTTGCACGCACTCTAAAAGAGGCAACTTGCCGTTGTCGTCAAAGTACACGCCCACGCCAAGGTTGACTTTGTTGGGGTTGGTGTCGGCGGCAAATTGCTCGTTGAGGCCCAAAATCGGGTCGCGGGGTGCCATTTCGACAGCGGTAAACAGTGACATCGGGGGTCCTTGAAGGGGAGATAGAAAGGGTGCGGGAGGAAAACTCAGGCAGTCTGAGGTAGGCTTACGCGTTTTCCCTATATTTTAAACGCCCAGCAAATGGCTTCCTTCGTCAGCTACCCCGGTTCTCCCTTCGAGCTGTTTCAGCCCTACTTGCCAGCAGGCGACCAACCCACCGCCATCAACGAACTGGTCGATGGCATCAACGACGGTGAAGTTTTTCAAACCTTGTTGGGGGTGACGGGCTCCGGCAAAACCTTCACCATGGCCAATGTGATTGCGCGCATGGGGCGACCTGCCATCATCTTTGCGCCGAACAAAACCTTGGCCGCGCAGCTCTACAGCGAATTTCGTGAGTTTTTCCCAAAGAACGCAGTCGAGTATTTCGTCAGCTACTACGACTACTACCAGCCCGAAGCCTATGTGCCGCAGCGCGATTTGTTTATTGAAAAAGACAGCGCGATCAACGAGCACATCGAGCAAATGCGCTTGAGTTGCACCAAAAGCATCTTGGAGCGTCGCGATGTGATCGTGGTGGCTACCGTTTCAGCCATCTACGGTATTGGCGAGCCTGAGAGCTACCACCGCATGGTGATGACCGTGCGCGAAGGCGACAAGGTGGGCCAGCGCGACGCCATTGCCCAACTGGTACGCATGCAATACGAGCGCAATGACCAAGATTTCTCGCGTGGCAAATTCCGCGTGCGCGGCGACACCATTGACGTCTTTCCCGCCGAGCATTCCGAGCTGGCCATTCGCATTGAATTATTCGACGACGAAATCGAGAGCCTGCAACTCTTTGACCCGCTGACTGGCCGCATCCGCCAAAAAATCCCGCGCTTCACCATCTACCCCTCGAGCCACTACGTCACCCCGCGTGACCGCGTGCTTGAAGCTGTTGAAACCATCAAAATGGAACTCTCTCAGCGGCTCAACGAGCTCGTTGGCATGAACAAATTGGTTGAAGCGCAAAGGTTGGAACAACGCACCCGCTTTGACTTAGAGATGTTGTCTGAGGTGGGGCACTGCAAAGGCATTGAAAACTACTCTCGCCATTTGTCTGGCGCCAAACCCGGCGATCCACCTAGCACCTTGACCGACTACATGCCCAAAGACGCGCTGATGTTCTTAGACGAGAGCCACGTCATGATCGGCCAACTAGGCGGCATGTACAACGGCGACCGTTCGCGCAAAACCACTTTGGTGGAATACGGCTTTCGCTTGCCCAGCGCCCTCGATAACCGCCCCTTGAAGTTAGAAGAGTTTGAAAAGCGCATGCGCCAAGTTGTCTTCGTTTCGGCTACGCCTGCCGACTACGAAAAAACGCATGCCGGCCGGGTCGTCGAGCAACTCGTGCGGCCAACAGGGTTGGTCGATCCCCAAGTCGAAGTCCGCCCCGCCACCCACCAGGTCGACGACGTGTTGCAAGAAATTCGCATTCGGGTGGAATTGAAAGAGCGCGTGCTCATCACTACCCTGACCAAGCGCATGGCCGAACAGCTGACCGACTATTTGAGCGACAACGGCGTCAAAGTGCGTTACTTACATAGCGACATCGACACGGTAGAGCGTGTCGAAATCTTGCGTGACTTGCGCTTAGGTACTTTTGACGTACTGGTCGGTATCAACTTGCTGCGCGAAGGTATCGATTTGCCCGAAGTCTCGCTCGTCGCCATCTTGGACGCTGACAAAGAAGGCTTTTTGCGCTCTGAGCGCAGTTTGATCCAAACCATTGGTCGCGCAGCCCGCAATATCAGCGGCAGAGCCATTCTCTATGCCGACCGCATGACCGAGTCGATGAAAAAGGCTATCGGCGAGACAGAGCGGCGTCGCGTCAAGCAGGTAGAGCACAACACCTTGCATGGCATCACGCCCAAAGGTGTGTTCAAGGAAGTCCGCGATTTGATCGACGGCGTCTACAGCGAGAAAGCTGGCAAAGAGGCGCAAGAGCGCGAAATCGAAAAAGCCCGTATCGAGGATATGAGCGAGCGCGACATCGCCAAAGAGATCAAACGCCTAGAAAAGCTCATGATGGAGCACGCCCGCAACCTCGAATTCGAGAACGCCGCCAGGGTCCGCGACCAGTTGGCTAACCTGCGCGCGCAGGCTTTTGGCGGGGCTGGCCACGACAACGTAGTGGCTTGAAGGGGTATTACTTGACTAAATCCATGGGGATTGATATAGTTGACTGAATTAGTCGAGATAGCCCCAACTTCACTTTAAGGAACTCCCCATGCGTCTTACCACCAAAGGTCGTTTTGCAGTTACTGCCATGATCGATTTGGCCCTTCGCCAATCCAGTGGCCCCGTGACTTTGGCTGCTATCAGCCAGCGTCAGCAAATCTCTCTCTCTTATTTAGAGCAGCTGTTTGGCAAGCTTCGTCGCCATGAACTCGTCGAATCTACCCGTGGCCCAGGCGGCGGTTATTCCTTGGGTCGCAAAGCAGCCGACATCACAGTTGCAGACATCATCGTCTCGGTCGACGAACCGATCGACGCCACCCACTGCGGCGGCAAAGAAAACTGCCTAGGCGAAAGCGGCCGTTGCATGACCCACGATTTATGGACCTCGCTGAATCAGCGCATGGTCGACTTTTTAGACTCCGTCAGCTTGCAAAAACTGGTCGACGACCAGCTTGCCAAAGGCATTCAGATCGAAAGCAAGCCGACCATGCGCAGAGCTATCTCTGCTATGCCTGTCTCCAAGCCCATACACGTCAACGCTCCCAATTCGGTCTTTGCCTTGGGCAACGCATTCGTTAAAAACTGAAACTACCACCTACCACCATGGACATTACCCCACATTTCCCGATTTATCTCGATTACGCCTCGACCAATCCGGTCGATCCTCGCGTAGTTGACGCCATGATTCCATGGTTGCGCGAGCGCTTTGGCAATCCCGCGTCACGTAGCCACGCATGGGGCTGGGAAGCCGAAGAAGCCGTCGAAAAAGCCCGCGCAGATGTCGGCGCTTTGATCGGCGCGGATCCCCGTGAAATAGTCTGGACTTCCGGCGCGACCGAGTCGAACAACCTCGCCATCAAAGGCGCGGCGCACTTCTACCAGTCCAAAGGCAAACACCTTATTACCGCCAAAACCGAGCACAAAGCGGTTTTGGACACTATGCGCGAACTCGAACGCCAAGGTTTTGAGGTGACGTATCTTGACGTGCAAGCCGACGGCCTGATCGACATGGATGTTCTCAAGTCCGCAATTCGCCCAGACACCATCCTGATCAGCGTCATGTTTGTCAACAACGAAATTGGCGTCATCCAAGACATTCCTGCTATTGGCGCCTTGTGCCGTGAAAAAGGCATCATCTTCCACGTCGATGCAGCGCAAGCTACTGGCAAGTTGGAAATCGACTTGGAAACCCTGCCTGTCGACTTGATGAGCCTTGCCTCTCACAAAACCTATGGCCCCAAAGGCATTGGCGCTTTGTATGTGCGTCGTAAACCCCGTGTTCGCCTAGAAGCGCAAATGCACGGTGGCGGACACGAGCGCGGTATGCGCAGCGGCAGTTTGCCCACCCACCAATGCGTGGGCATGGGCGAAGCCTTCCGCATTGCCAAGCTTGACATGGCCCAAGACCTCGCCAAAGCCAAAGCGTTGAGCAAGCGCCTGCTCGACGGCCTAACGGGCATCGAACAAGTGTTTATCAATGGCCACTTAGACAAGCGTGTGCCACACAACCTTAATATCAGTTTTAACTATGTGGAAGGTGAATCCCTCATCATGGGCATCAAAGGTTTGGCAGTGTCCTCTGGCTCTGCATGTACCTCTGCCAGTTTGGAGCCCAGCTATGTGTTGCGCGCATTAGGCCGCAGCGACGAATTAGCCCACAGCAGCTTGCGCATGACGGTGGGTCGTTTCTCTACCGAAGAAGAAATTGACTACGCGATTGAGACCATCAAACTCAACGTCGCCAAACTTCGCGACTTAAGCCCGCTGTGGGATATGTACAAAGAAGGCATCGACATCTCGACCATCCAATGGGCTGCGCATTAATTAATTAGCATTTAGAAAAATTAGGAAAAAAAATGGCTTATTCAGAAAAAGTAATCGACCACTACGAAAACCCCCGCAATGTGGGTTCGTTTGAAAAAGGCGATGACTCTGTCGGCACCGGCATGGTCGGCGCACCTGCTTGTGGCGACGTGATGAAGTTGCAAATTAAAGTCAACCCCGTCACTGGCGTGATCGAAGACGCACGATTCAAAACCTATGGTTGCGGTTCAGCCATTGCTTCTTCTTCATTGGTAACGGAATGGGTCAAGGGCAAAACGCTCGACCAAGCGGCCGCCTTGAAGAACAGCGAAATCGCTGAAGAGCTCGCACTACCGCCCGTGAAAATTCACTGCTCCATCTTGGCGGAAGACGCCATCAAAGCCGCAGTCGAAGACTACAAAAAGAAACACGCGCATTAATTTTTCCTAGGTATTCCCATGGCTGTCACCCTGACCGAATCTGCTGCAAAGCACGTTAACCGCTACCTTTCCAAACGTGGCAAAGGTTTGGGTGTGCGCTTGGGCGTCAAAACCACAGGGTGTTCTGGCTTGGCCTACAAACTTGAATACGTAGACGCTTCCGAACCTGAAGACGTCATCTTTGAAAACCAAGGCGTCAAAGTCTTGGTGGATCCCAAAAGCCTGGCCTACATTGACGGCACCCAGCTCGACTTTGTGCGCGAAGGCTTGAACGAAGGCTTTAAGTTCTCCAACCCGAACGAACGCGACCGCTGCGGCTGCGGTGAGTCGTTCCGCATCTAAGGTGGTGGATGCGGCTGGTCCGTTGTCGGCACAACTTGCCGTCAACGATTTCGAACTCTTTGACATTCCAAAACAGTTCGGCCAAGACCGCTCTGCCTTAGACACGCGTTGGAAAAACCTGCAACGCGAAGCCCACCCCGACAAATTTTCTGCACAAGGCACGGCGGCACAGCGCGTCGCCATGCAATGGTCGGTGCGCATCAACGAGGCCTACCAACGCCTCAAAGACCCACTGCGTCGCGCGGCGTATTTGTGTGAGCTTGCTGGCGCGCCTATCAACGCAGAAAACAACACCGCTATGCCAGCTGAGTTCTTGGTGCAACAAATGCAGTGGCGCGAAGAGTTGGACGACGCGACTACCGCCGACTCACTTGGAAATTTGCACCAAGAAGTTTTACAAACCCGTGATGCAGCTTTGGCAAATTGCGAATCCTTGATTGACCAAGCCCAAGATTTTGCAAAAGCTGCGCAACAGGTGAGGGCGCTCATGTTTATCGAACGCTTTGTCAAAGACATAGACACTCGCCTAGAGCAACTTGACGCCGCCTAAATATCACCAAGACGACTCTCTGTAGCCATACTTAAAGCGACAATACATTTATATGGCTTTGTTACAAATTTCTGAACCTGGACAAGCACCTGATCCGCATCAACGGCGTATCGCGGTAGGCATTGATTTAGGCACCACCCATTCTTTGGTGGCAAGCGTTCGCAACTCTGTGGCCGAGTGTTTGCCTGACGCACAAGGCCAAGTTATCTTGCCTTCTGCAGTGCGCTACTTAGAGAATGATGGCAGACAAATTGGTAGCGACGCATTACTTGCACAAGCCGAAGATCCGCAAAACACACTTGTTTCGGTCAAACGTTTTATGGGCCGTGGGTTGAAAGACATCGCCAATGCCGACAAACTACCTTACCAGTTTGTCGACAAGCCTGGCATGTTGGCCATACAAACCCGCGCAGGAGAAAAATCTCCTGTTGAAGTCAGCGCAGAAATATTAGCGACCTTGCGTTTTCGTGCTGAAGACACATTCAACGACGATTTGTATGGCGCAGTGATTACTGTGCCTGCTTACTTTGATGACGCACAACGTCAAGCTACCAAAGACGCCGCACAACTTGCTGGACTCAACGTCTTGCGTTTGATCAACGAGCCCACTGCAGCTGCCATAGCCTATGGTCTAGACCAATCGAGTGAAGGTGTCTATGCCATCTACGACCTTGGCGGCGGTACTTTTGATATTTCTATTTTGCGTTTGACGCGCGGTGTGTTTGAAGTGCTTGCCACCGGTGGTGATTCTGCGCTTGGTGGCGACGACTACGACCGTGCATTGGTGGAGTTTGTGCAGTCCACTACCCAATGCGTTATCGCCACGCCTTCAGACAAAGCGCAAGTCATGGTGGCTGCGCGTGCATGCAAAGAAGCGCTGTCCAAACAAGACAGCGTGCAATTTGAAGTAACACTTTCCTGTGGTGTTGTGGCAAGCAAAGTGACACGCGTTCAGTTTGAAGAAGCTTGCAAACCCTTGACGCAACGCACTCTAAATGCAGTGCGTAAAGCATTGCGCGATGCAAGCTTACAAAAGCAAGACATCCAAGGTGTGGTGATGGTCGGAGGTTCTACCCGCATGCCGCACATTCAAACAGCGGTTGCAGAATTGCTAGGCTGTGAACCCTTGACCAACTTGAACCCTGACGAAGTGGTTGCATTGGGCGCCGCCATACAAGCCAACCAACTTGCAGGCAACAACCCCGACGGCGAGTTGTTGTTGTTAGACGTGATCCCTTTGTCGTTAGGCATTGAAACCATGGGTGGCTTGGTAGAGCGCATCGTGCCGCGTAACCAAACCATTCCCACCGCCATGGCGCAAGACTTCACCACCTACCAAGACGGGCAAACCGCGTTGGCTTTGCACGTGGTGCAAGGTGAGCGCGACTTGGTGGCAGACTGCCGCAGCTTGGCGCGTTTTGAGTTGCGCGGTATTCCACCGATGGCTGCAGGTGCAGCGCGCATTCGCGTCACCTTCACGGTAGATGCAGATGGCTTGCTGAGCGTTGCGGCCCATGAACAGCATAGTGGTGTGCAAGCCAACATCACCGTCAAACCCAGTTACGGTTTGTCGGATGACCAAATTGCCACCATGTTGCAAGACAGCTTTAAAACCGCAGAACAAGATATCAAAACCCGTGCCCTAGTAGAAGCGCGTGTAGACGCAGACCGTATGTGGCTCGCCACACAAAGCGCATTGCAAGCAGATGGTGACTTACTCTCTGCCGCAGAACGCAGCCATATTGAAACCTTGATGGCAAGCACATTGCAAGCTAAAAAACTAGAAGACGCTGCCGCAGTAGAAGCCGCAACCGAAGCCTTAGCCAAAGGTACAGAAGCCTTTGCCGCACAACGCATGAACCGAGGCATACAAAATGCCTTGTCGGGTCAACACATAGAGTCCATTTAATGCCAGTCATACAAATATTGCCCCACGCTGAACTTTGCCCGCAAGGTGCACAACTCGATGTGCCTGCTGGCACCACGATTTGCGAAGCGCTGTTAGACAACCATATCAATATCGAACACGCTTGTGACATGAGTTGTGCTTGCACCACTTGCCACGTCATCGTGCGCGAGGGTTTTAATTCACTCAACCCTTTGGATGAGACCGAAGAAGATTTGTTAGACCGCGCATGGGGACTTGCACCCAACTCGCGATTGAGTTGCCAAGCCATCGTGGCGCAACAGGGGTTGGTGATTGAAATACCCAAATACACCATCAACCACGCCAAAGAAAACCACTAAGCCATGCGTCAAATTTTCTTAGACACCGAAACCACAGGCTTGTCGCCAGAAAACGGCGACCGTATTGTCGAGATTGGTTGCGTTGAATTATTGAATCGCAAACTCACTGGCAACAACCTGCACTTCTACCTAAACCCTGAGCGCGATAGCCATGAAGATGCGTTGAAGGTCCACGGCATCAGCAACGAGTTTTTAAAAGACAAGCCTAAGTTTGGTGAGATTGCCGACGAGTTGTTGGAATATTTGCAAGGCGCCGATGTGTTGATACACAACGCGCCGTTCGATGTGGGCTTTATCAACAAAGAACTTGAATTACAAAAACGCCCGCCCATCAAAACCTATGTCAACAGCGTTGCCGACACCTTGGCTATGGCCAAAGATATGTTTCCAGGCAAGCGCAATTCTTTGGATGCTCTGTGCGACCGCTTAGGCGTTGACAACTCAGGCCGCACCTTGCACGGTGCTTTGTTGGATGCCGAGTTATTGGCCGATGTCTACATCTACATGACACGCGGGCAAGATGCTTTGTTGATAGAAGTTGAGGACAGTAGCGACAGTAAAAAGCGCGCAGATGCAATTGACATGCAGTCGTTAAAACTCACCGTGATTAGCGCCTCAGAGCAAGAGTTAGCAGCGCATGAAGAGGTACTGGAGCAGATCGATAAAGCGAGTAACGGCCAGACTTTATGGCGCTCTA
>JBBAOY010000019.1:0-38330 GCA_040401095.1 Limnohabitans sp. | reverse complement strand
ATTGGTTCAGTCGTGATTTCTGGAATCTCGTTCAACATGATGGTGCGCCACTACGGGCCCGTGCGTAGCACCATGATGACTGCTGTTGTTCCAGTTTTGTCAGCTATTTCTGCAGTGGTGCTTCTTAATGAGCCGATGCATTGGAACTTGATGGCAGGTCTCGCACTCGTGACCTGCGGCATCTTGTTTGGCGTTAGAAAGTCTTAAAAAAAGTTATTTATGGCTCAAAGCGTTGCTCACCAATTTAGAGGTGATATCAACAATATGAATCATCCGGTCATACGCCATGCGTGTTGGGCCAATTACCCCAAGCGTGCCAACCACTTGGCCGTCAATTTCATAAGGCGCGCTAACGACGGAGAGTTCTTCAATCGGCACGATTTGGCTCTCGCCACCAATATAAATACGCACGCCCTCAGCTTGGGCGGAAATATCTAGCAAGCGCACCAACTGGGCTTTTTGCTCAAATAAATCAAAAGCACGGCGTAATTGCCCCATGTCGCTGGAGAAGTCACTCACTGACAACAAATTGCGCTCACCGCTGATAACCACATCATCTTGCGGTTGCGTAAGTGCTTCCGTACTGACTTGCACCGCAGCTTGCATCAGCGTAGCAATCTCGCCGCGCAACGATTCCACTTCTGCCAACAATTTTTCACGCACTTGCTCGATCGCCATTCCTGCGAAGTGGTGGTTCAAGTAATTAGAAGCCTCGGTCAACTGCGATGCGCTGTAGTCGACTTCGGTAAACAAGACCCGGTTCTGCACATCCCCCTCAGGCGAGACCATGATGACCAACAGCCTGCGCTCGGACAGTCTGAGGAATTCAATATGCCTAAATATCGAACTTCGGCGTGGCGCAATCACAACGCCGACAAAATGGGACAAGTCAGACAACAAATTTGCTGCATTGGCGATTACTTTTTGCGGCTGATCTGCGGCCAAACTCGGGGTATGCAAATGCTCCCTGTCTGCTGTCAACATCGTGTCTACAAAAAGGCGGTATCCGCGCGAGGTGGGCACACGTCCAGCCGAGGTGTGGGGACTGGCGATAAGGCCCAGCACCTCCAAATCAGACATGACGTTACGAATGGTGGCGGGAGAGAGTTCTATGCCGGTTGCACGGGCAAGGGTGCGCGATCCGACGGGTTGCCCGTCAGAGATATAGCGTTCAACCAGTGCTTTCAGGAGAACTTTGGCGCGATCGTCTAGCATGTTCATGGTTGCGACAAATTTTAGTGATGTAATTTAGCCATGAAACCCACATTTCGTCAGATTGCTTTGATTGGTAAATACCATCTGCCTGTTGGCAGTGGGGCAAAACCGTCCTCCAAGCAAGCACTGCAGAGCATCGCACAGTTTTTGCTCGATCAAGGCTTGGAAGTCATTCTGGAGCACGATACCGCGTCGAACACGGGTATTACCGGTTATTCGGTGATGGATGTTGACGGCATCGGTAAATCTTGTGATTTAGCCCTGGTGGTTGGTGGCGACGGCACCATGTTGGGTTTCGGGCGGCTTTTAGCGAAATACGATGTGCCGCTCATAGGTATCAACCAAGGCCGTTTGGGTTTTATTACGGATATTCCTATTCAAGGTTTTGAAGAAACCCTAAAACCTATGTTGCGCGGTGAATTTGAAGAAGACAAGCGCGCGCTCATGCATGCCAAAGTTTGGCGCGACGGCCATTGTGTAATGGATGCGCTTGCCATGAATGACGTGGTGGTCAATCGCGGTGCTACTTCTGGCATGGTGGAAATGCGCGTAGAGGTCGACGGCCGATTTGTTGCCAACCAACGCGCAGACGGTTTGATCATTGCCACTTCGACGGGTAGCACTGCATATTCTTTGTCGGCAGGCGGCCCTCTTTTGCATCCATCACTGAATGCTTGGGTGATGGCACCTATCGCGCCGCACACGCTGTCCAACCGCCCTATCGTCTTGGCGGATACAGGAGAAATTGCGATCGACCTGATCTCTGGACGAGACGCCAGCGCTAACTTTGATATGCAGTCATTGGCCGCTCTATTGATGGGCGACCGCATAACTGTCACGCGCTCAAAGTTTTCTGTTCGGTTTTTACACCCCAAAGGTTGGAGTTATTTCGACACCTTGCGTGAAAAACTGCACTGGAATGAGGGTGTGGCATGAGTCTGCGCCATATTGTTTTGCGCGACTTTGTGATTGTTCGCGCGCTCGATTTGGATTTATCTACTGGGTTTACAGCGCTCACCGGTGAGACAGGCGCTGGCAAATCGATTTTGATTGACGCCGTGCAACTGGTTCTCGGTTCCCGTGCGGAATCTGGCGTGATACGTGAAGGTGCAACGCGAACAGAGATTAGCGCTGAATTTGACGTAACGCCTGATGTCTTGTCTTGGTTGCAAGAAGAAGGCTTTGACGACATAGCCGCGCAAGATGGCGTTTTACTCAAGCGCACCATTGACATACAAAGCAAAAGCCGCGCTTGGATCAATGGAAGCCCCGCTACTGCAGCGCAACTGCGTGCACTTGGCGACTTGCTGCTCGACATCCATGGTCAACATGCTTGGCAAAGCCTGACACGTCCTGACGCAGTGCGCGGATTGCTCGATGCTTATGCTGGCATTGACTTAAAAAATTTACATGGCACCTGGACTGCTTGGCGCTTAGCCACCCAAACCCTGCACGACGCGCAACATGACCAAGCCAGTTTGCAGGACGAGCGAGAAAGACTGATGTGGCAAGTGGGTGAAGTAGACAAGCTCAACCCTGCCGCAGACGAGTGGGATGAGCTCAACAGCCAACACACGCGTCTGTCACACGCACAAGCTTTGATGGACGCCGCACAAAGCGCCATCCAAGCCTTAGAAGACGACGACAACGGCGCGCTCACCCAACTCGCAAAAGCGCAAACGGCATTGCAAGACCAAGCCCACGTGGAGGCTGAGTTTGCCAATTGGTTGGATGTGTTGGCCTCTAGCGTGGCGCAAGCCAGCGATGTGGCGCATTCGTTGCAGGCATATCTCAGCCATACCGAATTGGACCCAGCGGGCCTGCAAGCTTTAGACGACCGTATGGGTCTCTGGATGTCATTGGCAAGACGCTTTAAGCGCACACCGCAAGAATTACCTGCCGTTTATGCCGAATGGAAACAACGGCTGCTGCAACTTGAAGCAGCAAGCGACCTCGAAGCGTTAGAGCGCGCGCAATCACAAGCTTTTGCACAATACACCGCTGAAGCACAAAAAATTTCTAAAGCGCGTGCTAAAGCTGCTCCGCAGCTAGCGTCATCTATTACACAAGCCATGCAAGGCTTGGGCATGCAAGGTGGTCGTTTTGAAGTGGCTCTTGAAACCAATGACCAACCCAGCGCCAGCGGACTAGAGAGCGTTGTGTTCTTGGTAGCCGGTCATGCTGGCAGCACGCCAAGACCCGTTGGCAAGGTAGCCTCAGGCGGAGAACTGTCTCGCATCGCATTGGCGATTGCAGTCACAACCAGCCAATTGGGCAGTGCCCAAACATTGATTTTTGACGAGGTAGATTCTGGTGTTGGTGGTGCAGTGGCTGAGACCGTCGGTCGTTTGATGCAACAACTCGGCGTTGACCGCCAAGTGCTTGCCGTGACCCACCTGCCGCAAGTCGCTGCATGTGCAGACCACCATGGCGTTGTGTCTAAACACAGCGATACAAAAGGTGTTGCGAGCAGCGTGACCTTGGTGGAAGGCGAAGAGCGCGTGAGCGAAATTGCGCGTATGTTGGGCGGCGAAAAGATTTCAGACACCACACGCGCCCATGCTCGCGAAATGCTGCAAATTCAAAATAAAAATTTAAGCGCTAATGCAAATACAAATGAAAATACGAATGCCATATCAAATGCAAAAGCAACCGTAAAAGTAAAGGCCAAAGCATGACGCTCGAGTTGGTGCTCATCACAGGAATGTCAGGCTCTGGAAAATCAGTGGCTCTGCACGCGCTTGAAGATGCTGGCTACTACTGCGTAGACAACTTACCCCCCGAATTGCTTTTGCCATTTGTAGAACTGGAACAACAAAAAAGAGCGGGCAAAGTGGCCATTGCCATGGATGTGCGTAGCGCCCAATCTTTGCCTTTGGTTCCAGCCCAATTGGCAGATTTGCGCAGTAGACATGTAAATATCCGTTTACTGTTTTTAGACGCCACCACCGATACCTTGGTGCGTCGTTTTTCTGAAACACGCAGACGCCACCCACTTTCGCGCCAACACGATAGCGGGCAGTCTACTGACCTAGAGCGGGATGTGATCGACGCCATCGAAATGGAGCGCAGCTTGCTCGGTGACTTGCGCGAAGAGTCGCACATCATTGACACCAGTTTGCTCAGAAACGCTAAGTTGCAAAGCTATATCAAGTCATTGATTTCTGCCCCCGCTACACAACTGACGTTGATGTTCGAATCGTTTGCATTCAAACGCGGTATTCCCATGCATGCAGACTATGTATTTGATGTGCGCATGTTGCCAAACCCCCATTACGAAGCAGGCTTGAAAAATTTAACCGGACAAGACGCCAGCGTCGCTGAATGGTTAGCGGGCTACCCTGCTGTTAGCAATATGGCAGAGCAAATAGCAGCTTTTTTAAATGCGTGGCTGCCAGATCTGAGTAACGACCACCGCAGCTATGTCACGGTGGCCATTGGTTGCACAGGTGGCCAGCACCGTTCGGTGTATTTGGTGGAATTGCTGACCAAGAAATTTGTATCCGAATGGGTCACTTTAAAGCGCCATCGCGAGTTAGACACCCACTAACTAACTAGTTTGCGAATCGGTGCTGGCAAGCCTATATCAGCAATCGATTGACTATCCACCCAACGGCCCTGGCCTAAAGACTTTGAGCGACAGAGTTGCAATGCCACTGGATGCAGATACAAATCTTTGTGCGTCAACACATGCTTGACTACTGGCATGTCTTGCAAACCCTGTTTACTCTTGGTTTTGACAAACGCTTCTAGAGCCTCGTAACTCTCAAACACCGGCAAGCAATACAGACCCGCCCAAATGCCTGACTGCGGTCTTTGCACCATCCACACATCACCGTTTTTATTTTGTGCGTTAAGCAGCCACAGTTGTTCGCTGGTGCGTTTTAGTTTTTTGGTTTTGACTGGATAGTTTTCAGGCTTGCCTTCTTTGATTGCCTTGCAATCATCTTGCACTGGACATTGCAGGCATTGCGGGTTTTTAGGCGTGCATAAAGTAGCCCCCAAATCCATCATGCCTTGGGTGTAGTGCGGCATTGCGTGCGCAACATCTTTTGTTGGCAATAACGATTGCGCTTGCTCCCACAGTAGTTTTTCATTTCGTGCAATAGCCAAGTCATGGCCAAACCCAAGATAACGGGTCAGCACGCGCTTGACATTGGCGTCCAAAATAGCAATGGGCTCTCCAAAACACAGGGATGCAATAGCAGCTGCAGTCGATCTGCCAATACCTGGCAATGTTTGCAAGGTCAATGCATCACGCGGAAATACACCGCCATGCAATGCCATGACGTCTTTCGCGGCACGGTGCAAATTGCGGGCGCGGCTGTAATAACCCAGACCACTCCACAAGCCCATCACTTCATCTTGCGGGGCTTTGGCTAAATCTTTGACAGTAGGAAAGCGCTGCATAAAGCGCGCGAAATAATCGCGCACTGTGACGACCTGCGTTTGTTGCAACATGATTTCTGACAACCACACCGCGTAGGGGTCTTGCGTGTTTTGCCATGGCAAGTCATGGCGACCATGTATCTTTTGCCAAGCGACTACTGCATTGCCAAACTGCCAAGATGTTTTACGCATGCTCAAGGCTTTTGACACACCGAGCAGTAGTAAGTGGCGCGTTGTCCTTGCACCAAGCGTTTAATCAAATGTCCGCATTGCCTACAAGGCTCGCCAGCGCGGTCATACACATTAGCCTCTAATTGAAAGTAGCCCGTTTGCCCATCTGCATTTGAAAAATCACGCAAGGTGCTGCCACCTTTGGCTACGGCGCGCGCCAAGACATCGATGATGGCCAATCTGAGTTTTTCTGCGCGAGGTCTGCTGATGCGTTGCGCACGCACTGTCGGCCGAATGCCCGCCAAAAACAATGCTTCAGACGCATAAATATTGCCGACGCCCACCACGATATCGCCAGCCAATAAAACTTGTTTGATGGCAGCGCTACGTTGTTTGAGATTTTTATGAAAAGCATCTAAATCAAACTGGCCGGCTAAAGGCTCAACACCAAGATGCCCCAAAAGCTTTTGCGCAACAGCACTGGTTTCAGAATCTGCATAGACCACAGCACCAAAACGCCGTGGGTCGTTTAATCTCAGAAGTCCATGGGTAGTGAGCAAGTCGAAATGGTCATGGGTTTGGGGATGGCTGATGGCAAAGATGTTGTTAGCGGTTGGCGTAAAACTCAAACTACCCGACATTCCAAGGTGCCACAGCACCAAACCCTCATTCAAATCCATCAACAGGTATTTGCCACGCCTTCTCACGCCCAAGACTTTTCTACCAATCAAAGTTGTCGGATTCACGCCCAGCGGCCAGCGAAGCGGCTTGCCAACGCGCACGTCAGAAATATGGGCGTTTGCGATGCGGTCTGCAAAACTCAAACGCGTCACTTCGACCTCGGGTAATTCAGGCATGTCAACATCAATACAAAAGATAAGCCATTATGATGCCAGCATGAAATTTTTATTGGCTCCGGCCGTTCTTTCGCTAGCCTTCACAGGCACAGTTTCATTTGCGCAAACTTCACCCGAAACACCTGAGCCACCTGTAGCGAACTCTGGCATGAACGGTGAGATGCTTTATGAGATTTTGGTCGGTGAACTCAACATCCAACAAGGCCAACCCTTGGTGGGATTTTCTTTGCTCTTGGATGCTGCACGCAAATCCAACGATTCACCACTTTTTGCGCGCGCGGTAGAGATTGCACTTAAAGAACGTTCAGGTGATGGCGCTTTGATGGCCGCTCGGAGTTGGTCGCAAGCCTTACCCAAAGACCGCTTGGCCAATCTCAATTTGTTACAAATTCTGATCGCCCTCAACAAAACCAACGAAACCCTAGATCCCCTTAAAAAAGAAATTGCATTCAGCCCTGTAAGCGAACGCAATGCGGCAATACGTTTGGTGCCACGTTATTACGCCCGCGTCACAGATTCCAAAGCAGCAGTCGAGGTTGTACAAAAGGCCTTGGATAGTTACACCGCAAATACCGAAACTTCATCAGCAGCATGGTCGTCGATAGGCCGTATGCAAATGTTGAACGCCAATTTGAGTGGCGCATTGCAATCTGTTCAAAAAAGTATGGCCACAAATGTCAAGGCCGATATCAGTGCTCCATTCTTAGCCCTTGAACTTTTAGGCCGCGGCGTGAAGGATGCTGAAATATTGGTGACCCAAGCACTCGCCAACCAAGACAAGCCAGACTACCCCATGGCGTATGTGCGGGTTTTGATAGAAGCCAAACGTTTTCAGCAAGCAGCCGAAATAGCCCAAAGCGTGACGCAACGTTTTCCTACCCATGCTGAGGCTTGGCTACTGCTTGGTTCTTTGCAGTTTGAACAAGGCCAAGACAAGCAAGCGGATGCGTCTTTGCAAACCTATATTGGAATGGCCAACAAAGCGCCGAATGAGAACACCCAACGCGGCATCATCCAAGCGCAATCTCGCCGAGCCTCTATCTTGGCCAAACAAGGCAAGCTAAAAGAAGCGCGATTGCTGATTACACAATTGCCAGCCTCTAATGACGAAGATGTGCGCAGTCGCCTGATGGCTGAGTTGCAACTCTTGCGTGATTACCGCCAATGGCAAGCTGCTTTTGATCTGTTGGCACAACATGCAGGCGACGACCTTGACTTGCTGTATGAACAAGCCATGATGGCGGAAAAACTCAACCGCGTGGAAGAAATGGAAAAGCTTTTGCGTGCCGTCATCAGCAAAGATCCATCGCACTTCAATGCTTATAACGCACTAGGTTTTTCATTAGCCGATCGCAATGTGCGACTCAAAGAGGCGAAAGAATTGGTCGTCAAAGCGCTGAATTTGGCGCCTGGTGATCCCTTTATCACCGACAGTTTGGGATGGGTGGAATTTCGCTTAGGTAATACCAGTCAGGCCTTGGCACTATTAGAGAGAGCCTTCAAAGACCGCGCAGATGCTGAAATCGCCGCCCATCTTGGCGAAGTACTGTGGCAACTCAAGCGCGAGAGTGATGCCATAGCGATATGGCGTCAAGGGCTAGAGATTGCCCCCACCAACGAAACGCTGCAACAAACTCTGCAACGCTTCAAGCCTAGTCTCTAACCATGCGTGTTTGGGCCAGCATTTGGCTTCTAGTCTTGCTCACGGCTTGTGCCACGCCCACACCCATTCGCTCTGTAGCGCAATCACCTTCTGACAAACAATGGCAAGGTCGACTCAGCGTGACCGTGCAAAGTGATCCACCGCGCAATATGAGTGCGGGTTTCTCATTGGATGGCGATGCACGCCAAGGTGAATTAAATTTGTTCTCTCCATTGGGTACCACGCTCGCCACACTGCAATGGAACCCGACCACCACGCAATGGTTGCAAGGCGGTCAACAACGCCGCTATGACTCTATGGCCCAATTAACGGAAGAAACCACGGGTGCCGCGCTACCAATGGGCGCCATGTTCGATTGGCTTGAAGGCAAAGCCACTGCGTCACCAGGATGGCTGGCTGATCTCTCGGCACTCAATCAAGGCACTTTGGTAGCCAAGCGTGTATCTCCAGAACCATTGGTGGTGCTTCGTATCAAACTCGACACGCCGTAGCCCCATGTTGCAATCGCTACACAACGTCCTAGCGCCGGCCAAGCTGAACTTATTTCTGCACATCACAGGCCGTCGCGCGGATGGTTATCACTTGCTCCAATCTGTTTTTATGCTGATAGATTGGTGCGACACCTTGCACTTCGATGTGAAGTTGGACGGCACCATACAACGCATTGACTTGAACACGCCCTTACCAGCAGACGACTTGATCGTGCGTGCAGCACGCGCTTTGCAATCGGCCAGTGGCACCACACTAGGCGCTGAAATTCGTATCGACAAACAAATCCCTGCACAAGCTGGCATGGGTGGCGGCTCTTCAGACGCTGCGACTACTTTGCTTGCCTTGAATAAGTTGTGGGGACTGAATTGGCCCGTCTCTAAATTGCTACCTCTTGGATTGGCATTGGGTGCTGATGTGCCCTTCTTTTTGCATGGCCACAACGCATGGGTGGAAGGCATTGGAGAAAAAATAAGCCCTGTTTTAGTGCCTCCCAGCCGCTTTGTGGTCATCAAACCCAATGCAGGCATAGAGACTGCTCGGATTTTTGGCTCTCCTGCCTTAGAGCGCGCTACCAAAACTGCTACAATTTTCGACTTTGCTGCACAGCCATACGACTTTGGTCGTAATGACTTGCAACCAGTGGCTCAAGCGTTGTGTCCCGAGATCGAAATGGCCCTTCAATGGCTCCAATCCTTCGGTTTGAAACCTCGCATGACCGGCTCTGGCAGCGCAGTTTTTGCGCAATTACCTGAGCACACTGTGGTGGACATCCCACCACACAACTGGCAAGTGCAAATCTGTCGCAATATGGTGTCGCATCCATTGCGTGAATGGATGGACAGCAACGGTTAACGGTTAGTGGCTGAAAAGCGGCTGACCCGTGTAGGGGAATCGCCAAGTTGGTTAAGGCACCGGATTTTGATTCCGGCATGCGAAGGTTCGAATCCTTCTTCCCCTGCCAAATCTTTTATCTGCGCGTGACGGCATGCAAGCGTCATTGGTTTTGAAGCGAAGGTCATCCGTCAATATGTCGACTCCCACACCTGACTTCATGGTTTTTACCGGCAACGCCAATCCTGCGTTGGCGTCTGAAATTGCCAAGCACCTAGGCATTGAGCTAGGTGCCGCGCAAGTGGGCCGGTTCTCAGATGGCGAAGTGACGGTAGAGATCAATCAAAACGTGCGTGCGCGTGACGTGTTTGTGGTGCAGTCCACTTGCGCGCCGACCAACGAGAGCTTGATGGAATTGCTCATCATGGTCGACGCCTTGAAGCGGGCATCGGCAGAACGCATCAGCGCGGTCATTCCTTATTTTGGGTATGCCCGCCAAGACCGTCGCCCTCGCTCGAGTCGTGTGCCGATTTCAGCCAAGATGGTGGCGGACTTGTTGCAAACGGTCGGCGTAGCGCGTGTTTTGACGATGGATTTGCATGCAGACCAGATTCAAGGGTTTTTTGATATTCCGGTAGACAACATTTATGCATCGCCTGTTTTGTTGGGCGACTTGAATTTGAAAAACTACACAGATTTGATCGTCGTCTCGCCCGATGTAGGTGGTGTTGTGAGAGCCCGCGCACTGGCAAAGCAGTTGCATTGCGATTTGGCCATCATTGACAAACGTCGCCCCAAGCCCAATGTGTCTGAAGTGATGCACGTCATTGGCGACATCGATGGACGCAACTGCGTCATCATGGACGACATGATCGACACCGCTGGCACCTTGGTGAAAGCGGCTGAAGTTTTGAAAGAGCGTGGTGCTAAAAAAGTCTATGCGTATTGCACGCATCCGATTTTTTCAGGACCCGCGATTGAGCGTATTGCCAAAGGCGATGCGCTGGACGAAGTGGTGGTGACCAACACCATTCCTTTGAGTGACGCGGCGCAAGCCTGTCAAAAAATTCGCCAACTCACGGTGGCACCGTTGATCGCTGAAACGATCCAACGTATCGCCAAAGGTGAGTCGGTCATGAGTTTGTTTTCTGACCAAGACCAGCTGTTTTAAACACGGTTTTTTCAGACAACATGCAAGCGGGGTTGGCAACAACCCTTTTTTTTAATCGGAGCCACACTGGTCGCGGTGGGCTCTAACAGGAGTCAGCTATGAAATTTGTCGCTTTTGAGCGCGTTAAGCAGGGAACGGGTGCGAGCCGCCGTCTGCGAATCACCGGTCGTACGCCCGGTATCGTCTATGGCGGAAATGGTGAGCCCCACCTCATCGAACTTGACCACAACGCGTTGTGGCATGCCTTGAAAAAAGAAGCCTTCCACGCTTCTATTTTGGAGATGGAACTCAGCGGTACCAATGCACAAGTGCTGTTGCGCGATGTGCAATACCACCCATACAAGCAACAAGTACTGCACATCGACTTCCAACGCGTCGATGCCAATACCAAGATGCACAAGAAAGTGCCTCTGCATTACAGCGGTGAAGAGAATTCACCCGCTGCAAAAATTGATATGTGCTTGATCAACCACGTGATGACCGAACTCGAAGTCTCATGCTTGCCGAAAGACTTGCCTGAGTTCATCGCAGTCGATTTGAGCCAACTGACCAAGGGCCATTCTTTGCACGTCAACGACATCACCTTGCCTGCTGGCGTGGTTGCTGTCACCCGTGGCAATACCAACCCTGTGTTGGTCGCTGTGGTGGCTACCAAAGCCGAAGCGCCAACACCACAGCAAGCGGCTGCCGCCAATGCTGCGGCGGCTCCTGCTGCTGCCCCAGCTGCTAAAAAGTAAATCCCTTTTGCACACAACAAAGGCCCACCTCGGTGGGCCTTTTTGCTGGTAGCCACTACTTCAACCTCACCGATAATTTGCTACATGATCAAATTGTTTGTTGGCCTTGGCAATCCGGGTCCTGAATATGAAGACACGCGCCATAACGCGGGGTTTTGGTGGTTAGACGCGGTTGCACACGACTTGAAAGCACCCTTCCATGTGGAACGCAGCTACCACGGCTTGGTTGCCAAGACCAGTTTTCAAGGACACCAAGTGTGGTTACTCAAACCACAAACCTTCATGAACGTGTCTGGAAAATCCGTCCGTGCATTGGCGCAGTTTTTTAAAGTCGCGTCTGAAGACATATTGGTCGTTCACGACGAGTTAGACATTACACCTGGCGAGGCCAAGATCAAACTCGGTGGCGGCCATGCAGGACACAACGGTTTACGTGACATACACGCCCAACTTGGTACTGACCAATATTGGCGTTTGCGCATTGGCATTGGTCACCCCGGCGTGAAAGAAGAGGTGGCTAACTGGGTTCTCAAAAAACCTGCACCCGATCAACGTAGCGCCATAGAAGACTGCATTTCACGTGCACGCTCTGCAGTGCCATTTTTGTTATCTGGCGATATGGTGAAGGCGACCCAGTTGGTACATACAGCCAAACCACCAAGGCCCAAGCCCCCACGCCCAGAAGCTGTGTAATTAAGAAGTTGCTTGGTTTTGCAAGCGGCGAAACTTTTCCCATAAAGTTTCTTGCGATTCCACATGTTGTGGATGGATGGGAATGCACGCCACGGGACACACTTGCACGCACTGCGGTTCGTCAAAGTGGCCTACACACTCGGTGCATTTATTAGGGTTGATTTGGTAGATCTCAGGCCCTAGAAAAATCGCTTCATTCGGGCATTCTGGCTCGCACACATCGCAGTTAATGCATTCGTCGGTGATCATCAAAGCCATATGTGTGCGCCTTATGCCTTGAGTTGCGTCTGGTGGTAGACGGGTTGCGGGGGTAGATCTGCCAAATGCTCGGTGTCTGCCCAACTCTCTACTTGCCACCTGCCGTCTTTAAAAGATACATGGTTGATGCCCGCGTTGGGAATATCGCAGACACGTCTTCCGTTCAAGGTATGTTGTTGTGCGTGTCGCCAAACCATGTCGAGTACGCCGCCATGCGTGACGACGACCACATGACCATCCTCGTACTGCATGGCCAAACCATCCATGACCTGCATCACGCGGTCATGAAAAACTTGCGCGCTCTCAGCGCCTTCGACAGCCACTTGCGAATCAAACGCCAACCATTGCGTCCAGGCGTCTGGATATTGGAGTTTGATTTCTTGGGCAGTCAGGCCTTCAAAAATACCGTAGCACTGCTCTTGTAAGCCGGGCTCTAAAACAGATTCCACATCCAAAAGTTCTGCAATAGGCTGAGCGGTTTGATAGGCGCGCTGCAATACGCTGCTCACAACACCATGGATTTCGCGTTTGTCAGCCCGCCACTGCTCTAAGGTGTGCGCAAAGCGTTTTTTTAAACGCTGGGCTTGTAATTGACCTATATCGTTTAAGGGAATGTCAATCCGTCCTTGGAAACGCAGTTCACGGTTCCAATCGGTTTCTCCATGGCGAATCAACAAAAAATCGGTCATTTTTTTTCGGATGCGTTGGCGGCTTTGAGGGCCATCATTTTTTGATAGACCGGCGGAGAAACCAAATTACTGCCATCACCTTCACCACCCAGTAAAACAATTTCACGCACAAAAGTGCTGGAGATAAATTGGTACGGGGCGCTGGGCGTGAGAAACACAGTTTCTACATCGGGCATCAATTGGCGGTTCATGCCAGCGAGTTGGAATTCGTAATCAAAGTCGGTGCCAATGCGCACGCCACGCACCATCACTTTGACATGCTGCTCCCTGACAAAGTCACGCATCAAGCCGTCGAACGGCATCACTTTGACTTTTGCATTGTTTTTCAGCACGTCGCGCGCCAGAGACAAACGGTCGTCCAAGGGAAGCAAGGTTTTTTTGTGGTGCGCAGCAGCTACTGCAACGATCACCGTGTCGAATAACTTGGAGGCACGCGCGACGATGTCTTCATGCCCCAAGGTGACGGGGTCAAAAGTACCTGGGTAAATGGCAATCACGGGTTCAGACATTTTGGCTCCTGAAATTTTTGGGTTCGCATGCCAGCGATTATGCAATCCGTTGCAACAAGTGGGCATGCACGTTGCCTGCCTTCAAATGCCGGTACGTTTGTAAACCTAGTGCTGATAACTCGCTGTCATCCCATTTTTTGGGCGCTTCTAAATAAATCCAGCCATCCGACTTGACACTTTGGGCTGCCGCTTTAAGTGCAGGTTCAAACAATTGGCTCTCAAAGGGCGGATCGATAAAAACCAAATCAAAGCTGTGTGGTGCTTGTCTGGCAAGCCAAGAGACTCCATCGGTGCGCTGAACATGCACGGCAGCTGCTTTGAGTCGATCAATATGCGATTGAAGTTGCTCCACCAACATGGCATCTTGCTCGCATAGTTGCACCAAAGTAGCTTCTCTGGAGGCTGCTTCTAGCCCCAATGCGCCAGTGCCCGCAAAAATATCGGCACATTTCCAGCCGAGCAACGATTGCCCCAACCAATTGAACAAAGTCTCACGCACGCGATCGGGCGTTGGGCGCAAGCCTGATTTGTTTGCCACGGGCAATTTAGTGCGTCGCCATTGCCCGCCAATGATGCGGACTTCTCCAGCGCCCTTGTGTGCTGGTGCAGGCTTGTCTTTGGTGGCAGAAGGACGCGTAAACGGTTTCATAGAATGCATGATTCTAGAAACCCCCGCACATGTTTAGTTTTTTTAAGAAAAAATCCCAACAAACGCCCATAAAGGCTGAGTCCAACCAAGCCCCCGAGCAGACGCGCCAGAGTTGGATGCAACGCTTGGGCAAAGGCCTACAAAGAACGGGCCAAAGCATTAGCAGCGTGTTTACCGGAACGCGCATTGACGATGTGCTGTACGAAGAACTTGAAACAGCGCTCTTGATGGCTGACACCGGTGTCGCAGCTACCGAATATTTGCTGAAAGACTTAAAGCAACGCGTGAAAGACACGTCCACCACCGAACCAGCCGCTGTCAAAGCGCTGTTGGCGCAAGCCATCACCGACTTGCTCACCCCGCTACAAAAAACATTGACTGTTGGTGAACACACCCCAACCGTGATCATGGTGGCAGGCGTCAATGGTGCTGGCAAAACCACGTCTATTGGCAAACTCACCCGCCATTTGAGCGAGAGCGGTGCCTCGGTCTTACTGGCTGCGGCGGATACGTTTCGTGCAGCAGCCAAAGAGCAATTAGGCGTTTGGGCCACGCGCAACTCGGTGGACATCGTGTCGCAGGCAGGTGGCGACCCCGCCGCCGTGAGTTTTGACGCCGTCTCCGCCGGCAAAGCACGCGGCAAAGACGTGGTGCTAGTAGACACCGCCGGGCGACTGCCAACCCAACTCCACTTGATGGAAGAGTTGAAGAAGATCAAACGCGTCGTCCAAAAGGCGGATGCCACCGCCCCGCATGAAGTGCTACTTGTCATAGATGGCAACACGGGACAAAACGCACTGGCGCAAGTTAAGGCATTTGACGATGCTTTAGGGCTAACGGGCTTGGTAGTGACCAAACTGGACGGCACGGCCAAAGGCGGGGTTTTGGCCGCCATTGCTCTGTGGGGCCAGTCTCGCGTTGCCTTTGGCGGGAGCGTGGTGCCGGTTTATTTCATTGGCGTGGGCGAAGCCGTGGAAGACTTGGAGACGTTTAACGCCCAAGAATTTGCCGAGGCTTTGCTTCAGTAAAGCACTCTATTGACCCTCCTCAGGTGCTGAGAGAGCCAAAAAGACACAAAGTTAGCACTCCCAACAGTAGAGTGCTAAAATTTCACCAAGTACCCGAAAGGCCTACAAATGACTACCTTTTCAAGTTCCACAGTTGCTATTGCTAACCCTTGGGCCCTAGTCCCATCGCTTGGCAATTTAGACGCGTATATCTCTGCGGTAAACCGCATGCCCATGCTCACCTTAGAGCAAGAGCAAGAGTTCGCTCGCAAACTAAGAAACGATAACGATCTTGAGGCTGCCGGTAAGTTAGTGCTCTCTCACTTACGTTTGGTCGTATCTATTTCTCGCCAATATTTGGGCTACGGCTTGCCCCACGGCGACCTGATCCAAGAAGGCAATATCGGCTTGATGAAGGCCGTCAAACGGTTTGACCCCGACCAAGGCGTGCGTTTGGTGAGTTACGCCATGCACTGGATCAAAGCCGAAATTCACGAGTACATCTTGAAAAACTGGCGCATGGTCAAGGTAGCCACCACCAAAGCCCAACGCAAGCTGTTCTTCAATTTACGCTCGATGAAGCAAGGCTTCAAAGCCGACGCAGATGCCAGCGATTCCGACATGCACCGCAGCACCCTCAACCCGCAAGAGGTGGATGCCGTCGCCAAGCAACTCAAGGTCAAACCCGAAGAAGTGCTGGAAATGGAAATGCGTATGTCTGGCGGCGACGTGTTGCTCGACCCTGCACCCAATGACGAAGGCGATGAGGCTTTTGGCCCCATCGCCTATTTAAGCGACATCAACCACGAACCCACCGTCATGATGGCAGCGCACCAACGCGATGTCTTGGCGTCTGACGGCATTGCTGCCGCCTTAGAAGTACTCGACGAACGCAGCCGTCGTGTGGTCGAAGAACGCTGGCTCAAGGTGCAAGACGATGGTTCAGGCGGTATGACGCTGCATGAACTAGCAGCAGAGTACGGCGTGAGCGCAGAGCGTATTCGTCAAATTGAAGTAGCTGCCATGAAAAAAATGAGGGCGGCTTTGGCCCAATACGCTTAAAGCTTTAGCAAGACAGCTATGTCTTGCGCAATCGCTTGCGCGCCACTGCCGTAGCGGCTGAATAAACGCACTTGGCCTTGTGCATCGAAGATATAACTACCGGCGGAATGCTCCATGGTGTAGCTCGTGGGCGTTTTTCCATCGACCTGCTTGTAGTAAATCTTGAATTCTTTGGCCACCTCTACAAGTTGTTCGGGGGTGGGAATCAAGGCGACAAAGCCAGGGTCAAAGTTGGTGACATAGGCATTGAGTAATTCGGCTGTATCCCGTACTGGGTCTACTGTGATGAACACGGCTTGCAACTTATCGCCATTGGTGCCCAATAAGCGTTTTACCTCTACCAACTCCGTCATGGTGGTGGGGCACACATCAGGGCATTGGGTGTAACCAAAAAACACCACCACCACTTTGCCTTTGAAGTCGGTCAACTTGCGCTCTTGGCCTGTATGGTCTTTTAGCGCAAAGGCCTTCGCGTAGTTGGCGCCCGTGACATCGATGGCATTGAACTTGGGTTTGTCTGGGCTGCATGCAGTGACTAACGCCAAACCGCAGAAGGCAACGCCAAGCGCTAGGCTGGCAAAGAGACGGCGTTGGCGATGGAAGTTCATAAATAGTGGTCAATCAACAAGGCGGCAAACAAGATACTCAAGTGGATGAGTGAAAAGCGAAATGTTTTACGCGCCAATGCATCTGAGTAGTTACGCCACAAAGCCCAACCATAGCCACAAAAACCAAGACTCAAAATAACAGCAGCGACCAAATAAAACCAACCGCTCATGCGATACACAAAAGGCATCAAACACGCTGCCAACAACACGATGGTGTAGAGCAATATCTGCAGGCGGGTGAATTCGTTACCGTGGGTCACGGGCAACATTGGCAAACCCGATTTGCGGTAATCCTCGACACGGTAAAGCGCAAGAGCCCAAAAATGCGGTGGCGTCCATAAGAAAATAATCAAGAACAAGATCAGTGCTTCTGGCCCGACATCACCTGTCATCGCAGCCCATCCCAGCACAGGTGGCATGGCGCCTGAAGCACCACCAATCACAATGTTTTGCGGTGTCAGGGGTTTGAGGATGACGGTATAGACAACGGCATAGCCCACAAAGGTCGCAAAGGTCAACCACATGGTGAGCGGATTGACCCACACATACAAAAGCCAAGAACCAAAAGCGCACATCAGGCCAGAAAAAATCAAGGTCTCTGCGTCTGATAGCTCGCCTTTTGCCGTGGGTCGCCATGCAGTGCGTTTCATGACCGCATCGATTTTCTTCTCCACAATGCAATTGAAGGCGGCTGCAGCCCCTGCAACAAACCAAATGCCCAAGCAAGACCATAGACCCAACTGCACTTCGTCCCAAGTAGGCACACCTGGCACAGCCAGCACCATACCAATCAACGCGCAAAACACAATCAATTGGATGACACGCGGTTTTGTCAGCGCATTGAACTGGCGCAAGCGGGTCATCAAAGAGAAGTTGTCGGTCATACGGTTTTCAGTTTACGCGCTACGCACAGCAACCACACCATCGTTATAAACAGTGCTGCTGCGCCACCTGTGTGGAGCACAGCAGCGATTAGCGGCCAATCCAGCACAACATTGGAGAGTCCTGTTAAAAATTGCAACAGCAACAAAGCACCCAATACTTTGGCAATGTGTTTTGTATGGCCTAGCGACAGCGACAGCGACTGCAACCGCCATGCCAAAGCACCTAAAGCAATGAAGATCACATAAGCGCTTAAACGATGCACATAGTGGATGGCGGTCAATGCTTCAAAGTTCAGGGCCTCTCCTACTGCATTGAGACCTAATGGTCGCCAAATCGTGAAGCCATTTGAGAAGTCCATCAAAGGCCACCAACTGTTTTGGCACTGCGGAAAGGTATTGCACGCCAAGACTGCGTAATTGGTGCTGACCCAACCGCCAGAGAGAATTTGAAACAGGAGTAACCCAGCACAGACCCATGCACTCCAATAAAGCCCTGCGGAGAGATGAACCGATGCGGCTTGTCGCTGCTGATAGATTTGTATGGTTAACAAGCCCAACAACACCAAACCGCCTAGCAAATGCAAGGTGACGATTGCGGGAAATAACTTCATGGTGACAGTGAGCGCACCAAATGCGCCTTGCACACACACCCATAGCAATGTAAGCATTGGCAGTTTGATGTTCGAACCTTGTGACCGTTGTGACCACGCAAACCATGCGAGCGTCAAAATGCATCCTCCAACACCCATAGCCATGTAGCGGTGAATCATTTCTATCCACGCTTTTTGGTGCGTCACGGGGCCTGTTGGCATGGCAGTTTGCGCTGCGTCAATCGCTTGTATCGCGCCGATAGGGCTAGCAAATCCATAGCAGCCTGGCCAATCAGGACAGCCCAAACCAGAATCAGTCAAACGTGTAAAAGCGCCGAACAACACCAAATCAAAAGTGATGAAAAGGGTCAGTTGTGTGAACCACACCACCCGTTGCGATGAAGATGCAACGGACTGACGCAACCACATCCAACCCAAAGGAACAGACGCAACCAAAGCACCTACGATTAGCAGATGCAGTGTTGGTGCAAAGTTATAAAGTGCGTTCATCGGCCGGGCAAATCCCATGAGGTAGAAGCGCGTAACAAACGCTCCATATCGCGCTTAGCTTTAAGCGCCCCCTCGTTATTGAGTTGGGCAGGAAAGCGCATCATCCATTCACCCACGGGGTCGACCATGTACAAGTGGTCTTCTAACTTTTTGTTTGCTTCGGGTTGCAACCATTGCGCAAGTGCTTTGGGGTCTATGCGCAGCACGGTGGCTTCTTCTAAGGCGGGTAGCAGAGCTGGGGGCACTTGCGATTTATCGTTGACCAACCACACCCACTCTGTGCGTGGACGCTCTTTACCCAAACCCACCAAAATTTGCCGCTGCAAATACAAGTGCTGCTGGCACGCTGGATCACACGCCGCTCCGGCAACACTGACCAACAGCCATTGGCCTTTGAGTTCGGTCAATTTCAACTTGGTACCGTCCAAGCGTTCGACCTCTATTGCTGGTGTAACACGCGTAGGTTGAATCAATTCACCGAAGTTGCGACGCGCCTCAGGACGTACCCAGTAATAAGTGATGTATGACGCCACAACAGGTGCCGCACAGGCTAACAAGACCAGCAACATGCTGAAGCGGCCCATGCTGGTGCGCTTGGCGTCCGCTTGTGCCACCTCTGCTGGCATGGGCAAGTCATAGACTGTCATTCCAAGCGGGTGTGATGTGTTGGGTGTGTTTTTATCTTGCATGGCGATAAGGTTTTATCCATTGGTACCAAAAATACAGCAACAACTGCACAGCAGCTAATGCGAACCACTGAAAAGCATAGCCCCAGTGTTTTTCTACGCCAGCCGTGATCTCTGGCCAATTGCGTTGCAACCCATCTGAATTGGCGTCGGTTTGTAAAACAGTGGCTACTAGAGCGCCACCGATTTCATGGCTGAAAGAAGCAACATTTATATTTTGCCTAATAGGCAATTGCCTTGTGGTCTGTCCTGTTGTTGCATCTACTGTTTCACCCAAACCCATCACCTCCGATGGAGCAGAAGCAACACGACCATTCACCTGCACCAGACCTTGCGGCGTCTCGATAGGCGCTAACAGAGTGCGGTCTTGTTGGTGACGCGGAATCCATCCGCGTTGCACCAAGACGGTTGTGGCTGCATCTAATTGCAAAGGGGTTAACACAATAAATCCTGAGCGTCCTTGCATGGGTCGGTTTTCTAAATAGACCGTGTGCTTTGACAACCATCGCCCCTCAAGGCTGACACGCTGGTGCACTTGGGACAACACACGCTTATCTTTTAAAACAGTCACCGTGTCTAGCGGAGGCTGCGCTTGTTTCGAGAGAATGGCTGCATGCAGCGCCTCTTTCTCGTAGCCACGCGACATCTGCCAGAAACCCAAACGCACTGTCAAAGCCACACCCAATACAGTGGCCATCGTTATTAGTAGCAAAGAGCGCTGTCGCGGGACAGAGATAATGGCGTTTATGAAATTCATTGTTGCACTTGCATTTTTAGCTATCTTGGGCAGCTTGGTCTCTGCGCTCATATTCATGATGCGCTCTGGCCCAAGTGATCAGCCTAAATCCAAAAATATGGTCAAAGCATTAGGGCTCAGGGTAGGTATCTCGATTTTTCTATTCATTTGTGTGCTGATTGGCTGGCAGCTCGGCTACATTCATCCAACAGGCATTGAGGCTGGTCGCTAACCATTTTTCAAGTCCTCTTCATGGAGATTGCTACAAAAAGCAAAGGCCGCACACGCGGCCTTTTTCCTTTTTACCGGCGGGTGGATTACAACCAATACACCAAGATGTAGAGGCCCAACCACACTACGTCCACAAAGTGCCAATACCAAGCAGCGCCTTCAAAACCGAAGTGCTTGTCTGAGGTGAAATGGCCTTTTTGTAAACGCAAAGTAATGACCAATAACATCAACATGCCCAAGAACACGTGGAAGCCGTGGAAACCAGTGAGCATGAAGAATGTCGAGCCGTACACACCAGAGCTAAGTTTGAGATTCATCTCGCTGTAGGCATGGCTGTATTCATAGCCTTGCACAAACAGAAAAACAACCCCTAATGCAACCGTGAGCCACATAAACTTGATAGTGGTGTCACGCTTATTTTCAATCAAGGCATGGTGCGCGATTGTGAGTGTCACACCAGAGCTCAACAACAAAGCGGTGTTGATAGTGGGCAACCAGAAGGGCGTCATCACCTGAAAGGGCTCGATGATGCCGGCTGGGGATGCAGTAGCCCCAGCGACAACAGACGGCCATGCCGCCTTAAATCCAGGCCAGAGCAATGAATTTTCCAAATTTCCAAGCTCGGGCACCGAATGCACACGCGCCCACCACAATGCAGAGAAAAATGCGCCAAAGAACATGACTTCAGAGAAGATGAACCAGCTCATGCTCCAGCGGAAAGACAGGTCTACCTTGTGGCCAAACAGACCTGATTCGCTTTCAGCAATAGTGTCGCCAAACCATTGGTACAGCACGAATAACCAAAATGCCAAACCAAAGAGTAAACAATATTTACCCCAGTCAGCGCCATTGACCCATTGGCCAGCGCCCAAGACCACAAAGAACAAGCCCAAGGCAGCCATCGCGGGGTGGCGCGAGGGTGCAGGCACATAGTAGTAAGGCGTGGTGCCGTGTGAGGTGCTACTCATTTTTCTTCCTTCATTACTTCGCAACGACCCAGTTGACCAAAAGCATCAACCCGGCCACAAACAAAAAACAAGCCACAAGACCAACGCCAAGCACGTGCAAAGGCGAGATTTTTGCGACATCTTCTTGGAACTCACTGCTTTTGCGAATTCCTAAAAACGACCATGCGACGGCGACCACCGAGCGCTTCAAAGATTGAAGCGTGCTCAAGCGCCATCCCCCATTTTTTTGTCAACTGGTAAAGCCGCAACAGGGGCCGCAGGTGTTTTAGAACCCACTTCAAAAAATGTGTACGACAAGGTGATGGTCGAGACGTCTTTCGACAATTTCGGATCGATCACAAACACCACAGGCCATTGCTTTTTCTCGCCAGGCGCCAAGGTGTATTGGTTAAAACAGAAACATTCAATCTTGTTGAAATGCGCCGCCGCTTGGCGTGGTGCATAGCTTGGAATGGCTTGGGCGGACATGACACGGTTTTGTACGTTTTGAAACTCGTACATCACCGTCATCATTTCACCAGGGTGGACTTGCATCGACGACTGTGCTGGCTTGAACATCCAAGGGCCACGTGCATTGGCGTCAAATTCGACTGTGATGGTGCGAGAGGTATCAACTTGCGTGTTGGTCGGCTTCGCACGGGCATTGCCAGAACCAAACACTTCACGTTCACCCAAGGCCAAAATATTGACGCCCGTAAATTCACAAATCGCGCGGTACATCGGCACCAAGGCATAACCAAAGGCAAACATGCCAATGGCCACCACGATTAGCTTCTTCAGCATCACCAAATTTTGGCGGATGGGAACCATATGTTCAGCGATTCAACAACATGATCTTGGCAAAAAAGCCAATAAAGAAGATCGCTGCAACCGAGGCCAGAATCAGCCCCAGTCGTAGGTTTTGTTTACGTTGCTCTGGTGTCATCGCAATTAACCCAGCACGCGGGTGGCAGTAGCGTCTAGCTTAGGAGGCGTCTCGAAAGTGTGGAAAGGAGCAGGCGATGGAACTTCCCACTCCAAGCCTTCAGCGGCCTCCCAGGGTTTGGCAACGGCTTTTTCACCATGGCCCAGCATGGCTGGCAAAACGATGAAGAAGAAGAAATACACCTGGGCAAATCCAAAGAAGAACGCGCCCACTGAAGCAACCATATTGAAGTCGGTGAACTGCATGGGATAGTCAGCATAGCGACGTGGCATACCAGCCAAACCTAGGAAGTGCATGGGGAAGAACGTCACGTTAAACGCAATCAAGGTCCACCAGAAATGGATCTTGCCGCGTGTTTCGTTGTACATCACTCCAGTCCACTTCGGACACCAGAAATAAAAACCTGCGAACATGGCAAACAAAGAACCCGCCACCAACACATAGTGGAAGTGAGCCACCACGTAGTAAGTGTCTTGCACTTGTGTATCGATAGGTGCCATGGACAAAATCAGTCCTGTGAAACCACCCATGGTGAACACGAAGATAAAGCCCACTGCAAACAGCATAGGCGTCTCAAAGGTCATGGAGCCTTTCCACATGGTGGCGATCCAGTTGAAAACCTTCACGCCAGTTGGCACAGCAATCAACATCGTGGAATACATGAAAAACAGTTGGCCAGTGACAGGCATGCCAGTGGCATACATGTGATGCGCCCACACAATGAAAGACAAAATCGCAATTGACGATGTGGCGTACACCATGGACGCATAACCAAACAATTTCTTGCGGGCAAATGCGGGAATGATGTGACTGATGATGCCAAAAGCCGGCAAGATCATGATGTAGACCTCTGGGTGTCCGAAGAACCAGAAGATGTGCTGGTACATCACAGGGTCGCCACCGCCAGCAGGGTTGAAGAAGGTGGTGCCGAAATGGCGATCGGTCAATGTCATGGTGATCGCGCCAGCCAACACTGGCATCACAGCGATCAACAAATAAGCCGTGATCAACCAAGTCCAAACAAACATTGGCATCTTCATCAAGGTCATGCCAGGGGCACGCATATTGAGAATGGTCACGATGATGTTGATAGAACCCATGATGGACGACGCGCCCAACAAGTGCAGCGCAAAAATGCCTGAATCCATGGAGGGACCCATTTGCAATGTCAGAGGTGCATACAGCGTCCAGCCAGCAGCAGGTGCGCCACCAGGCTGGAAGAACGAGGTGCTCAATAACACGGCTGCAGGAATCATCAACCAGAAGCTGAAGTTGTTCATGCGGGCAAAAGCCATGTCCGATGCGCCGATTTGCAAAGGAATCATCCAATTCGCAAAACCCACGAAGGCCGGCATGATGGCGCCAAACACCATGATGAGACCGTGCATGGTGGTGAGTTGGTTAAACAACTCGGGGTTGACCAATTGCAGACCGGGCTGGAACAGCTCAGCACGGATGAGCAAAGCCAAAACTCCACCGATGATCAACATGGTGAAAGCGAACAACAGATACAAAGTACCGATGTCTTTGTGGTTGGTAGCAAATACCCAACGCTGCCAGCCGTGCGGGGCACCGTGGTGTTCGTCGTGGCCATGGGCGTGGCCGTGAGGATCTAGAACTGCGCTCATGATGTGTTCCTATTCAACGGTTGCAATTAACGGGCGGCCCTGACTTCGGCAGGCTGGACCAGCTGGCCGGTCTTGTTGGACCAATTATTTTTGGTGTAACTGATCACCGCAGCAAGTTCGGTGTCACTCAGTTGCTTCCATGCAGGCATGGCGTTGTTCTGGCCATTGAGCAAGACATGGATTTGTTTGCTTACGTCAGAGTTCAGCACCACGGCGGATCCGTCCAAGGCTTTGATCGCGCCGCCGCCTTTGCCGTTAGGCTGGTGGCAGGCAACGCAATTGGCAGCATAGACTTTTTCGCCACGTTGCAAGATCTCAGGCAATGTCCATACTTTGGTTGGGTCGTCCATCTTGGCAGCCATCTTTTTTTGCTCCAGACCGACCCAAGCGGCGTAGTCTTCAGCGCTCACGACTTTGACGTGAATAGGCATGTAAGCGTGCTCTTTGCCGCACAACTCTTGGCACTGGCCGTGATAGTCGCCGACAGTTTCAGCACGGAACCAGGTGTCACGTACGAAACCTGGAATGGCATCTTGTTTAACGCCCAGCGAGGGGACAGCAAACGCGTGAATCACATCATTGGCCGTTGTGATGATGCGGATTTTTTTATTAACAGGCACAACCAGTGGGTTGTCTACCTTGAGCAAATAGTCGTCCACATCCACGCCTTTGGCGCCGCTGTTAGACATATTGCGTTGTTCATTGTCCAAAGTTGAGATGATGGCAATACCTTCGCCCTCGCCCTTGATGTAGTCATAGCCCCATTTCCATTGCTGGCCGGTGGCTTTGATAGTCAGGTCTGCGTTGGAGGTGTCTTTTTGGGCAACCACTGCTTTGGTAGCGGGCAACGCCATCAAGATCACGATGATGAAAGGAATCACAGTCCAAGCGATTTCAACTTTGACCGACTCGTGGAAGCTAGCGGACTTGTGTCCAACCGACTTGCGGTGCTTCCAGATGGAATAAAACATCACGCCAAAAACAGCCACGAAAATAACTGTACAAATAATCAGCATAAACCAATGCAACCAAGCTTGCTCTTGGGCGATCTTGGTCGCGGCAGGCTGCAAGTTGAGTTGCCAATTAGCTGGGCCGCCAGGCAGGTCGTTCACTGCCCAAGCCGCTGTACTCGCCCAGGTGGAAACGAACAGCAAAGCCGAAGCCAACTTCTGGAAAAGATTGTTCTTCATCACTTTTAAATGCCTTAATTGATTAGCTTGTAGGAGGTCGAACCCTAGGGTTCGCCCTAATTAACGTCTCAGTCCGTCATTCTAGCCTCGTATTCCCGCCAGATCTACCAAGCATGGACTTCATCTGCGCTAAGGTGACTGAGGATTGTTCCGCCAAACGCACCTTGGGCAGTGGCTTAAGGGCATGTCCATAGATAACTTCAACCGTAAGCACCAATCGCCCCTGTTGGTCAGGCTTGGCCAACGCCAACAAAGCGTTCTCAAGGGCTTGCTTCCACCCCCGTCCGCGTAAATTTTGGTGGCGCTGGTGGTGCAAATTGCGCCCTAACAAGCGTAAGTCTTTCAGCAGGTCTGCCGGCGTGGCATAGGTCAGCGTGATGCGCTCCATGTCCATCACAGGTTCTGCAAAGCCCGCCTGCACCAGCATGTCGCCCCAGTCGTGCATATCGGTAAAGGCATGCGAGGGGTCGCCCCACCCCATCTGCTGGTAGATGGGGTGCAGCTCGCGCAAGGTGTCTGGCCCCAAGCTCGAGAACATCAAAAACCCATCGGTGGCCAGCAAGCTATGCCAAGTCCGCAACAAAGCCTGCGGCGCCACCGCCGTGTGCAAAGCCATATTGGCCCAGACCAAATCAGCAAATTCTTGCTTTGGTGAGCCCTTTTCAAGGCTAGTGACCGAAACCGCCTGGCGCTGCCACACTTTCCACCACGGGTTTGTAAGTGCAACTTTCACTTTTTGTAAGCGCAACTCGGACGTTTCGAGCGCCAAACAATTAGCCTTGGGATACCGCGCTCGCACTGCCGCATGGGTTTGTAATCCGCCGTTGACTGGTGCCCAATCGACCCATTGTTTAGGCTGCAAGCGTATCCACTGCAACCGATCTTCCATGCGTCTTCCAATTTCTTCATGCAACCACGGTGTTTCCGGGTGGTTTAACTGTGACCAACGCTCGCTGGCGATAGGGTCTATGGTGGGAACGTGGTCGACAGAGGTGGCTTCAGGCATGGCCAATCAGTATAGATTCCATGTTTGACAGCCGCTTTGAATGGCCTGCATGGATGCAGCGTCTACGCTTACCCAGTATTTGCCATATTTGCGAGGCGTGGCCGAGCGCAGCTTTGTGCGATGCGTGCGTGCAGCAATTTGGCCAACCCATACCCCGTTGCCCAACCTGCGCCTTGCCTTTGGTGGGCAGCAGATGTTTCCCCTGTCACTACGAACCCCCTCCCCTAGACAAATGCCTCACTGCGGTGACTTACGGCCATCCATGGTCAGACTGCATCGCCAAATTCAAATTCCATGGCGATGTTGGCTTAGGCCGCCAACTGGCTGCGTTGATGCGCAACGCGCCTTGGGTAGAACCTGCGCTAGAAATCGCTGACAGCGTGATCGCCATGCCCTTGTCTGCATCACGCCTACGCGAGCGGGGTTTTAACCAAGCCTACGAACTGGCCAAACATTTGGCGCCGCAGAAGGAAGACGGTAGGTCTTTGTTGCGCTTGGAGCATGGCGTCCACCAAGTGGGTGCAACGCGCGCTGAGCGTTTAGAACAAGCACGCAACACTTTTTGGCTAGACCCAATGCGCATACCCACCCTGCACGGTAAGCGCGTAGTTTTGCTCGACGATGTGATGACCACAGGCGCCACCCTGTATGAGGCCGCCCGCACCTTGCGCAAAGCTGGCGTAGCGCACATCACAGGCTTGGTATTGGCAAGGGCCCAACTGGCGTCATCATGAGTCGCGAGACAATGCGCGCATGTTTCATATCGTGCTGGTCCATCCAGAAATCCCGCCCAACACGGGTAACGTTATCCGCCTAGCGGCCAACACCGGTTGTAATTTGCATTTGATAGAGCCACTCGGTTTTTCGATGGAAGACAAGCACATGCGCCGCGCTGGGCTCGATTACCACGAGTACGCCCATGTGGCGCGTTACCCCAGCTGGCAAGGTTTCTTGGCTACGGCAAAACCAACGACAGAGCGCATGTTTGCCTTGACAACCAAGGGCTCGCACACCGCGCACGACTCGCATTTCCATGAAGGGGACTGGCTGGTATTTGGCTCCGAAACAGCGGGCTTGCCACAAGCCATTCGCGAAAGCTTTCCAGAATCGAGGCGCCTGCGTTTACCCATGCTCGAAGGTCAACGCAGTTTGAATTTATCAAATTCCGTGGCAGTTATTGTTTATGAAGCCTGGCGCCAAAACGGCTTTAGGCATACAACCTAGTCACCGTCTCGGCAATGCACACGGGCTTGTCGCTGCCCTCGCGCTCGACGGTCACGCTCCAGACCAACTGCATGCCGTTGTTATCGATGGGGTCACAGGATTTCAAACTCATCTTGGCGCGCAATCGCGAGCCCACTAAAACGGGGGCGGTGAAACGCACTTTGTTGACGCCGTAGTTAACCCCCATTTTTTGGTCCAGGACTTTGAAGGCCTTGGCAAAAAACTGGGGCATCAAAGACAAAGTTAAGAAGCCATGGGCGATCGTCGTTCCAAAAGGTCCTGATTTCGCGCGCTCTGGGTCGACATGGATCCACTGGTGGTCACCGGTGGCATCAGCAAACTCGTTCACATGCTCTTGCGAGATGCTGATCCATTCGCTGGCGACCTCGCCCTGGCCCACAAACTGGGGGACGCTTTGAAGTGTTTCAAAAATTTTCATGGTGCAACTTTCTCCTAAAGTCTGGGCTGGATATGTCTATTGGGCGACAGCCCTACCCTACACTAAGTGGTTTTTTGTAACCAATTGACTTATTCCCCATGAGCGCTTTCCAAGAAGAAGAAGTTTTGTCCGTCCACCATTGGACCGACCGCCTGTTTAGTTTCACCACCACCCGCGACCAAGCGCTGCGGTTTTCTAACGGCCACTTCACAATGATCGGGTTGCGTGTCAATGACAAGCCCTTGTTACGTGCTTACAGCATCGTCAGCGCCAATTACGAAGAGCATTTGGAGTTTTTGAGCATCAAAGTGCAAGACGGCCCGCTGACTTCGCGTCTGCAACATATTAAAGTAGGCGACAAGATCATCGTTGGCCGCAAGCCCACAGGCACCCTGCTGATCGATTACCTGTTGCCCGGCAAAAACTTGTATTTGCTTTCCACCGGCACCGGAATGGCGCCATTTTTGAGCGTGATCCGCGACCCTGAAACCTATGAGCGTTTCGAGAAAGTTATCTTGGTCCATGGTGTGCGCGAAGTTAAAGAACTGGCCTACCACGACTACCTCACCCAAGAATTGCCCAAGCACGAGTTTTTGGGCGAGATGGTCAGCAAGCAATTCTTGTATTACCCCACCGTGACCCGAGAGCCTTTTAAAAACCAAGGCCGTTTGACCGACGCAATTGAAAGCGGCAAGATGTTCACCGACCTAGGCCTACCCGCCTTCGACGCCGGTCGCGACCGGGTGATGATTTGCGGCAGCCCGCAAATGTTGAAAGACCTCAAGCGCATGCTCGAAGCCCGTCATTTCAAAGAAGGCAACACGACCACGCCGGGTGATTTTGTGATTGAGCGCGCTTTTGCGGACCAGTAATTGCGTAGCGCTAAGTTAAGCCATTACCACCCCACTTGGGGCAGTTAATTTGCGCAAAAGCAGCTTGTGTTGAAGCGCTCTAAACGGCTATCGGCAATCCCACAAGCTTCTCAAGCTCTTCAAGCGATAAGCCATCCACCACATCAATCAAACGCAAACCCTGCGCTGTGATTTCCAAAGTGGCCAAGTCGGTATAAATCCGTTTCACACAAGCCAAGCCCGTGATCGGATAAGTGCAAGCTGGAACAATCTTGCTCTGGCCTTGTTTGGTGAGCAAATCCATCATCACCCAAGTTTGTTTGGCGCCAATCGCTAAGTCCATCGCGCCGCCTACTGCGGGAATGGCATCTGGCTCGCCGGTATGCCAGTTGGCCAAGTCGCCTTTGACGCTCACCTGAAACGCACCCAACACACATATATCTAGGTGGCCGCCTCGCATCATGGCGAAGCTGTCGTTGTGGTGCACGTAAGCGCCGCCTTGCAACAAAGTGACAGGCTGCTTGCCTGCATTAATCAAATCGAAATCTTCGTGTTCCGGTGCAGGCGCTGGGCCCATGCCCAAGATGCCGTTCTCGCTGTGCAAGATGATCTCTAAGCCTTTGGGCAAGTGGTTCGCGACTTGGGTCGGCATGCCGATGCCCAAATTGACATAGACACCCTCTGGAATGTCTTGCGCCACACGCGCAGCGACTTGGTCTTTGGTTTTACGTTGATAGGCCATAAGGTCGTTCTTTTTCTCAGGCCTGTTTTTTAAAGCCACCGCCCACCGTGGCGGTGCGGGGAATTTGCACAATGCTGTGCACAAAAATGCTGGGCGTCACGATGGTCTCTGGGTCTAAGGTTCCCAAGGGCACGACTTCATGCACAGACGCCACCGTGCGTTTAGCGGCCATCGCCATCACCGGCCCAAAATTGCGGGCTGATTTGCGATAGGTCAGATTTCCCCAGCGGTCGCCGCGTTCTGCTTTGATCAAAGCCATATCGCCATAAATCGGGTGTTCGAGCACATACATCCGCCCATTGATTTCTCGCGTTTCTTTGAGCGAACCGTCTTTGTTTTTAGCCAGGTCTGTGCCGTAACCAGTCGGCGTGAAGAACGCGCCAATCCCAGCACCTGCCGCGCGAATGCGTTCAGACAAATTGCCCTGTGGAACAAGTTCCAGTTCAAGCTTGCCAGAGCGGTACAAACCGTCGAACACATAACTATCTGTCTGGCGGGGAAAGCTGCAAATCAGTTTGTCGACCCGACCAGTTTTAAGAATGGCTGCCAAACCAGCATCGCCGTTACCCGCGTTGTTATTCACCAAAGTGAGATGGCGCGTTTGGCTGCCGTCCAGCACCTCGAGCAAGCCGTCGATCAATTCGTCAGGGATGCCCGCAGTACCAAACCCGCCGACCATGATGGTGGCGCCATCGTCGATTTTTCCGATGGCTTGCACCACCGTATCGGCTTGCTTGTTGATCATGGGTTTTAAACGCGCTCGATGATCAAGGCGATGCCTTGGCCCACACCAATACACATGGTGCACAAGGCGTAACGGCCTTGGGTGCGATGGAGTTGGTACATCGCGGTAGTAATCAAACGTGCGCCGCTGGCACCCAAAGGATGCCCCAAGGCGATAGCACCACCGTAGGGGTTGACGCGTGGGTCATCGTCTTGCAGCCCAAGTTGACGCAAGACTGCCAAGCCTTGGGCGGCAAAGGCTTCGTTGAGTTCAATCACATCCATTTGCGCCAAGCTCAAACCGGTCAACGCCAACACTTTTTGTGAAGCGGGCGCAGGGCCAATGCCCATGATGCGGGGTGGAACACCGGCAGTCGCCATGCCCACGATACGCGCTTTGGGTGTCAAGCCCTGCTTGGCGGCAGTTTGCTCGTTCGCCAAGATCAAAGCGCAAGCACCGTCGTTCACGCCACTGGCGTTACCGGCGGTGACGGTGCCGTCTGGGCGCACCACAGGTTTCAGTTTTGCCAAGGACTCCATGCTGGTAGCGCGCGGATGTTCGTCCACATGGACCACCAACGCATCGCCTTTTTTCTGAGGGATGGTGACGGGGCAAATTTCGGTATCGAAGTAACCCGCTTTTTGCGCAGCCACCGCCTTGGTTTGGCTGGCCAACGCCATACGGTCTTGGTCTTCGCGGTTAATTTTGAAATCGGTCGCGACGTTCTCCGCCGTCTCCGGCATCGAGTCGACGCCGTATTTTTCTTTCATCAACTTATTGATAAAGCGCCAGCCGATCGTCGTGTCGTACACCGTGTTGCTGCGGCTAAATGCGCTCTCAGCCTTGGGCATGACAAACGGTGCGCGGCTCATGCTCTCGACGCCACCAGCAATCATCATGCTGGCTTCGCCCGCTTTGATCGCACGCGCGGCGGTGCCCACTGCGTCCATGCCAGAACCGCACAAGCGGTTGATGGTGGCGCCAGGCAAATCCATGGGCAAACCGGCCAGCAAACTCGCCATGTGCGCCACGTTGCGGTTATCTTCGCCGGCTTGGTTGACGCAGCCGTAAATCAAATCGGTCACGGCCATCCAATCGACCTTGGGGTTACGGGCCATCAAGGCTTGCAACGGAACGGCGGCCAAGTCATCGGTGCGGACTGAAGAAAGGGCACCACCGTAGCGGCCGAAGGGAGTGCGGATTGCGTCGCAGATGAAGGCTTGGGTCATGATTTTCCTGTGGATCTTGTTTCTTCCCTAAATGTATCAACAGTTGCGGGTAACTATTAGTAGTCTGTAGAGCCACTGGCGACACCTGAGTGACAATCCCACGCATGTTCCAACCCAGCCAAGCCGATGTGCGTAAATTCTTTTGTGCAGTCTTTGCCAAATGGCAAACCGCGCAACCCATGGACGCACTAGAGACCTTGGCCAGCCAATGGGTCGCCGAACACCCCGAATACCACGCCGATTTCGCCAACGCAGCGGCGGCACTTGAAAAAATGTATGACGTAGAGGACGGTAAGACCAATCCGTTTTTGCATTTGTCCATGCACCTGTCCGTCAGCGAGCAGTGCTCGATTGACCAACCGCAGGGCATTCGGCAAGCGGTAGAGTTACTCACTGCAAGGCGCGACTCTTTACACGATGCGCACCACGAAACCATGGAAGCCCTCGGCCAAATGATTTGGGAAAGCCAACGCAGTGGGCGGCCTCCAGATGGGCAGGCGTATATTGATGCAGTGCAACGGTGTGCCACACGCGATTAACTAGAAAAGGAAACGAGACATGACCACTCCACGTATTGTTCAAAAAGTGTTGGCGCTCGGCCTCATGGCCTTGCTTTCTTCACCTTGGGCGATGGCCCAAAACTATCCCAACAAGGCGATCAAATTTATTGTTCCCTTTCCTGCGGGCAGTGCCACTGACAACGTTGGGCGCATCTTGGCGCAAGCCATGGGGGAAGCGATGGGGCAATCGATCACCATCGAGAACAAAGCGGGCGCCAACGGCATATTAGGGGCCGAGGCTGTCAAAGCGTCGCCTGCAGACGGTTATACGTTTTTGGTGACGACCAGCACCACGCAAGCTGCCAATGTGCACCTCTACCGCAAGCTGTCGTATGACCCCGTCAAAGATTTCACGCCGATAGGCAAAGTTGGTGAGACCGGATTTATTTTGATGGTGGCTTCTGATTTCCCAGCCAAAGATATGAAGGAGTTCATCTCCTACGCCAAGGCCAACCCTGGCAAATTAGCCTACGGTCACGGGTCATCTGGCTCCTTAGTTTCTGCCGCCATGTTGTGTGAGTTGGCAGGCCTGCAAACTGTGAGCGTGCCTTACAAAGGCATTCCGCCTGCGATGACTGATTTATTAGGCGGTCAATTGCAGTTCGCATTTGCCGACGTAGGCAATGCGGTGTCGCAAATGAATGGCGGACGTATGCGTGGACTTGGCGTGACAACCCGCAAGCGCGCTGGCAAAGCACCCACTGTCCCTTCCATTGGAGACACGGTGAAAGACTACAACGTCAGCGCTTGGTTTGGCTTGATGGCGCCAGCCGGACTTCCTGCCGATGTTCATAAAAAAGCCTCGGCTGCATTTTTGGCAGTCATGGCCAAACCAGAGGTGCGCGAAAAAATTCAAGGCGTCGGCATTGACCTGGACGTCGAAGACTCTGCCACCCTGGCCAAAACCATCGATGCTGAAATTAAAAAATGGGGCGGATGGGTCAAGGCTGCGGGTATCACGCCTGAATAAGCGGTGGGTCTTAGCAATCATTTATCGGGACGCCTAGACGGCGCGCTGGCCGGATTGCGCGTCATCGATTTGACAGGTGTAGTTTTGGGTCCCTATGCCACCCAAATTTTGGGGGACTATGGCGCCGACGTCATCAAGATTGAGCCACCCAGCGGCGACATCATGCGCCATGCGGGGCCGATGAAGCACGAAGGCATGGGTCACATCTTTATCAATGCCAACCGCAACAAACGCTCGGTTGTTCTTGACCTCCGCCAAGAGACGCAACGCGCGCAATTGTTAGCTTTGTGCAAAACCGCGGATGTATTGACTTACAACATTCGCCCAGCATCCATGGCGCGTTTGGGGTTGTCGTTTAATACTCTGCATGCGCTCAATCCCAAACTAGTAGTTTGCGGGGCCTATGGCTACAGCGAGGGCGGGCCTTATTCAGACTGGCCGGCTTACGACGACTTGATTCAAGGCGCCGCGTGTGTGCCTTGGCTCATGGCGCAAAGTGGTAGCTCAGAACCGCGTTATGTGCCCGCTACATTTGCCGACCGTGTGACGGGGCTCAACATGGTGCACGCCGTGTTGGCCGCTGTCATCGCTCGGTACCGCACGGGTTTGGGTCAGCACGTGGAAGTCCCCATGTTTGAATGCTTGTTGCAATTTGTACTGGGCGAACATTTGGGCGGAGAAACATGGCAACCGCCGATCGCACCGATGGGCCATGCGCGCATGCTGTCGGCCAACCGCAAGCCTTATAAAACCCAAGACGGATACATCTGCGCTCTCATGTACAACGACGCGCATTGGAAGGCTTTCTTGCAACTCATTGGCCAAGCGGATTTGTTTGACACAGACCCGCGCTTTGGCTCACAGGTGCAACGGCTTACACATATTGATGCTTTGTATGGTTTTGTTGCACAACACATGCACGAACGCTCTAGCGCGCAATGGATACAAGATTTGAGCGCACACGACATTCCTGTGATGCCAATGATGAAGCTAGACGATCTACTCACCGACCCTCACCTCGTTGCGACCCAAGGCTGGGTAGATGTTGAGCATCCGCACGAAGGCAAGTTACGCCAACTTCGCCCACCGGTGCGCATGAGCGGTACCCCAACGGGCGTTTGGCGACCTGCACCGCGCTTGGGGGAACATACGCAAGAGGTCTTGCAATCTATTCAGGCGGTATAAAAACAAACGGCGCAAGAAGACACGGCATAAAAAAAGCCCGCATGTGCGGGCTTTGTTCTAGGCAGCTAGAGCCTATTAGCGAAACTTTGACTGAGGAACAGTCTTCAAATCGCCTTGTTGTGATGACACATAGTTAGCCAGTTCTTTGAGTTCGGCCAGGCTGTATTGCTTAGCAATACCGCCCATCACTCCGTTGTTACGGCCCCAAGCGCTGTTGCCTTCAACTTTGTAGGACTTTAAAGCAACATACAAATAGTCGGCGTTTTGTCCGGCAATTTTGGGATAGCTGGGATCGATAGGCTTGGCAAAGTTCTCGCCATGGCATGAGGTGCAAGCGCCTTTGGCGACCAATGCGGCCACATTAGGTTTGGCTTCCGTTGCTTTGTCGGGCAATGTGGCGCCTTCTACTTTTCCGTGTGTTGAGTAGTAAGCAGAGATGTCAGCAATATCTTGGTCAGACAAGCTGTAGGCAATGCCTTTCATGGAGGGGTGACGGCGTTCGCCTTTTTTGTAAGCAGTCAATGCACTGGCAATGTACTTCTCACCCTGGCCAGAGATTTTGGGGACTTTGTACACTTCAGGAAAACTGGCTTGGTAGCCATGGATGCCGTGACAACCAATACACATAGCTATTTTGGTTTCGCCTGCTTTGGCGTCGCCTTTGATGTCTTGTGAAAAACTAACAGTCGTCGCCGTGGCGACAACGAAAGCAAATGCGAGTGAGAGAGACTTGTTCATAAGTTGGTACAGCCAAGACAGAAATAGAAATTAACCTCAAATTATATAGAGCCACTTAAGATGAAATTCACCGGAACCGATAACTACGTTGCCACGCAAGATCTCAAGTTGGCAGTGAACGCTGCCATCACCTTGAAACGCCCTTTGCTCGTGAAAGGCGAACCTGGTACAGGCAAAACCATGTTGGCAGAGGAAGTTGCCCAATCTTTAGGCATGCCGCTTTTGCAATGGCATATCAAATCGACTACCAAAGCCCAACAAGGCCTCTATGAATACGACGCCGTGAGCCGCTTGCGCGATAGCCAAATGGCAGACTTGGACGGCGGCGAGCGGGTCAAAAATATTGAGAACTACATCATCCAAGGCGTGCTTTGGCAGGCTTTTACGGCTGACGAACCAGTTGCACTGCTGATTGACGAAATCGACAAAGCCGACATTGAGTTCCCTAATGACTTGTTGCGCGAGATCGACCGCATGGAGTTTTATTGCTATGAAACGCGTCAACTCATCAAAGCGAAAAATCGGCCGTTGGTGTTCATCACGTCCAACAACGAAAAAGAATTGCCTGACGCTTTTTTGCGCCGCTGCTTCTTCCACTACATCAAATTTCCTGAAGCGGAGACCATGCGCCAAATCGTTGCGGTGCATTACCCCAACTTGAAAAAAGAATTGCTAAATGTCGCCATGAAGACTTTCTTCGACATCCGCAACTTGCCAGGCTTAAAGAAAAAACCTTCCACCAGTGAACTACTCGACTGGCTCAAACTTTTGGTGGCAGAAGACATTCCTCTTGAAGCTTTGCAAACACAAGACGACAAAGTAGCGGTTCCACCTTTGGTGGGTGCCTTGCTAAAAAACGAACAGGACGTGACCTTGTTTGAAAAACTTGTCTTCATGCAAAGCCGTAATCGTTGAACCGGCCTAAACAACGCATCGTCCGGCTCAAAAAAACTAAACATAGAAAACAAAACATATGGGACCTCTACTTGAAGGCTTAACTGACGCTGTTGGTTTTATCGTCGGTGCGTTACTAGGTTATGGACTTGGCGTTGCATTAGGTTTGAACTTGTTTGCCGAAGGCTATGGCACGGGTAGCGTGATTGCCATTTTGTTTGTTGGCTTAGGTGGTGGCATGGGCTTGCAAGCGGCTCGGTACTTCAGAGATCGCCAAAAGCAACCCCCAGACGCAGATTGATTTAAAGACACGCCAACTTTAAGACACATCGAAACATGCTGATCGACTTCTTCTACACCTTGCGCGAAGCCAAGTTACCGGTTTCGGTGAAGGAATACCTCACCCTGCTTGAAGCCTTGCAAGCGCAAGTGGTGGGGCCTGGAAGCGACTCTTGCAGCATGGACGACTTCTATTTCTTGAGCCGCATCACGCTGATCAAAGACGAAAAACACTTTGACAAATTTGACCGCGCCTTTGGCTCCTACTTCAAAGGCGTTGAAATGCTCGGTGACTTCACCAAAGAAGTTCCCAACAGCTGGCTAGAAAAACTCTTACAAAACGAACTCAGCCCTGAACAAAAAGCCGCCATCGAAAAAATGGGCTGGGACGAGTTGATGGAAACTTTGAAGAAGCGCCTAGAAGAACAAAAAGAACGCCACCAAGGCGGTAACAAATGGATCGGCACGGGCGGCACATCTCCATTTGGTAATGGTGGATACAACCCGCAAGGCATTCGTATCGGCGGCCAAGGCGGCAACAAAAGCGCAGTCAAAGTGTGGGACCAACGCGCTTACCAAGATTACGACGACACACAAGAGTTGGGCACCCGCAACATCAAAGTGGCCTTGCGCCGTCTGCGCCGATTTGCACGTGAGGGCTCTGCTGAAGAGCTGGATTTGCCAGACACCATTCGCGCCACGGCGGCAAATGCAGGCTATCTAGACATTAAGATGATTCCTGAGCGGCACAACAACGTGAAAGTCTTGTTGCTGATGGACGTGGGTGGCACGATGGACGAACACGTGGCGCGCGTAGAAGAAATGTTCTCTGCCGTTAAATCAGAGTTCAAGCATTTAGAGTTTTATTACTTCCACAACTGCGTCTATGACTTTATGTGGCGCAACAACCGCCGCCGATTTGCAGAAAAGTTTGACACCTGGGACATCATTCGCAAATACAACAAAGACTACAAGCTCATTTTTATTGGCGACGCCACTATGAGCCCTTACGAAATCGTGCAACCCGGTGGCAGCGTGGAATACAACAATGAAGAACCGGGCGCAGAATGGATGCAGCGCTTAACCCACGCTTTTCCTAAATTTGCTTGGATCAACCCAGAACCGCAAGGCGTTTGGCAATACCGCCAAAGTATCAGCATCATTCAGCAGTTGGTCAGCAACCGCATGTACCCCATGACGCTCAAGGGCTTGGAAGAAGCGATGCGGATGTTGAGTAAATAACACCTCTCTACAATTCGAAACACGCCGCCGTAGTTCAATGGATAGAACGAGTGCCTCCTAAGCGCTAGATACAGGTTCGATTCCTGTCGGAGGCACCAAGTATTCCCTTTCGATCCTCTTGCAAGACTTTCCACGTGGAGAGTTTTTTCGGAAAACAATCAACCTAATAATTTAAGCACCGCCTGCTGGCTGGTATTTGCTTGGGCCAACACAGCTGTAGCAGCTTGCTGCATGATTTGAGCCTTGGCTAATTCAGAACTTGCTGTTGCGTAATCAGCGTCCTCAATAACGCTGCGAGATTTACTCATATTCATTGAGACGTTTGTCACGTTGTTAATTATGTGATCGAGTCGATTCATAACTGCACCCATAGTGGCACGAACCGCATTGACTCTGTCCATAGTCAAATCAAGTTTGGTCAACATATCAGATGCGCCTTCACGGGTGTTGATACGACTCTTTCTTTGGTCCAAATTTTGGTCTACATCACCCGTAATTTCAGAAGTTATAGGACCATCTTTTCCAAAGTCGGCCAAATCTATAGTGACCAATTGACCAGCACCTGATCCGACTTGAAAAGCTAAACGGCCCACCTTTGGAGGATCCATGTCAGAACTTGCGCGACCACCAAATTCGCCTTCCATAAACCCCAAAGCAGAGAAATTACTGTTACTTCCGAATCCGTCAACACCAGATGCGACCGTAAATGGCTTCTCATTAATTGAAAATAATCGATGCAACTGAGTTTCCACAGCTTCATTTTGGCCTGGCAAATCAGGCAAAAAAGGTGCTTGAGCAACTAATTGAACAGTACCGTAAACAGTAAGTGCTTCACTACTTTTAGCTGTTGCATTGTTGATGCCTTTAACTAAAGTTTGACCTAAGCTATTTGAGGTTA
>JBBAOY010000018.1:0-42283 GCA_040401095.1 Limnohabitans sp. | reverse complement strand
TTAGGCAAAGACGTGGTCGACTTCAACCATGACGCCAGCACCCCCACTAACACCGGCCAAGCCATCATGGTGATTGATCCCGATGCATTTGGCGAAGTGAAGGAATTTAAAGAACGCATGGATTCGGTCATCCAAGAAATGCGTAACAGCGAACGCATCCAAGGCGTGGACCGCATTTGGTTACCGGGCGAGCAATCGCACCAAAAACGTATTGACTATGCACGTGACGGTATTCCAATTCCTGATGCATTGGCTAAACAACTCCATGGATTAGCCACTGAATTAGGCATTGCACCTCTTGCTTAACCTCTTGCTTGACCCCTTGTGCATGGAATGCAACGCTCTTATGTATGAAATACAAAACCTTGTAACGAAATGAATATGAAACACACCCAACTTCTCATTAGTCTCGTCGCTGCTTTAGGCATCACGTTCGCCTCTCAAGCGCAAGCGCAATCGGCTTATCCTAATAAACCTATTCGCATGATCTTGCCTTTAGCAGTTGGTAGCGCTGTAGACGTTGCGGCCAGGTTGCTTGCGCAAAAAATGTCTACCAATATGGGCCAATCTATCGTGATTGAAAACATCACTGGCGCGGCGGGCATCATCGGCGCAGACAAGTTGGCCAAGGCCGCACCTGACGGTTACACCATTGGAGGATTTAACGACAGCGTGGTCACCATGGTGCCTAACTTGAACCCCAATACGCCTTACAACCCGCTCAAAGACTTTACTTTTGTGTCATTGGTGGCGACGGTTGAATTTTGTTTAGCTGTGCCGCCTGATTCACCTTATAAAACTACAGCCGATTTAATTGCTGCAGCGAAGAAAGCACCTGACAGCGTTGCCTACGCATCAGGTGGCAACGGAAGCCCCCAACATATTGGTTTTGCGATGTTCAATTCGCAAACCAACACGGTAATGAAACATATCCCCTACAAAGGCGCTAGCCAAGCAGCGCAAGATGTGGCGTCTGGCCAAGTGCCTGTCACCATGCAAGGTATCGCCACCGTGGCGGGCTTAGTCAAAGGCGGCAAGTTACGCATCATGGGCGTGTCTATGAAGCAAAGACACCCACAATTTCCGGATGTGCCGACGATTTCTGAATCTGGCGCACCCGGGTTTGAATTTAGCACTTGGTTTTTGGTAACCGCACCACCTGGAACGCCTAAAGAAATAGTGACACGCTTGAATCGCGAAATCGTCAAAGCTTTGGCTGATCCAGAGTTACGTGAACGTTATGAAACACTTGGCTTAGCACCACTTGGAACATCTCCAGAGGAATTGGCCACACGCACACAACAACAATTTGCGAAATACGCCAAAGTCATCAAAGACAACCAAATAAAATCCGAATAATGCAACCCTCTATAGGAATTACCAGCATGATCAATTCAAGACTACTCACAAAACTATTCCTCACATGGATATTGGCTTTCACTACCTGCCTGGCTTTAGCCCTGCCATCGCCCAAAGAAATTGAAGCAGAAATGCAAGCGGGTAATCTTGCCAAAGCAGAAAGCATGCTTCGAGAAGTGATTGCAGAGAAACCACAAAGTGCCAAAGCACATTACGAATTGGGTCAAGTACTAGCGCGTCAAGAACACTATGCGCAAGCGCATCAAGAATTAGTCAAAGCAAAAGACATTGACCCAACACTCAAATTTGCCAGCAGCCCTGAAAAATTCAATGTGGTGTTCGATAAAGTCAGCCAACTGCAAAACAAAACACCAACTGCGCAACACAGTGTGGCAACTGCACAAGCCCAATCCCCTGCACCCGCGCAAAGCTCTGGTATCAATTTGAACTATGTGTGGATCGGCATTGCTGGTTTGGTCGCATTGGCCTTGATCATTCGCATCATGCGTCCAGCACCACCTGCGGCAAACTACGCGCCAACGTATCCCCAAACCAATCCTGATGGATCGCCAGTGGCACAAAGAGGTTTTGGTCAACAGTACGCGCCGGGTGCGCCACAGCAACAACCCTACGGTCCTGCACCAGCTGGTGGAATGGGTTCTGGCATGGGTGGTGCCGTCATTGGTGGATTGGCTGGCGTTGCTGCTGGATACGCCTTATCAAAAGCAATGGAAGGTGATCACGGTGCTGGTCATGCCAACGCAGCCCCAGCGCAATCTGGTGGTTATGTGCCTTTTGACAGCCCTGCACAACCTGACCTCGGTAGCTTTGACTCAGGCAGTGGTGGCGACTCGTGGGGCGACAGCGGATCGTCTGGTGGCGACGACAGTTGGTAAACCACTGTCGTACAAAGCTTTAAGAATTTTTTTGAATGAATTCAGCCACGCGCGCAATACCTGCCGTGATGGCTGCATCTGAAGCGGCATAACTAAAGCGAATATGTTGCCCATCATTGGGCACACGCGGTCCGAAATGGATGTCTGCCAAAACGGCAACACCGGCTTCATAGAGCAAGCGCTTGCGAAACTCTTCTGAATCTACACACCCCGTCATCTTGCAAGCCTCAGTCACGTTAGGCCATGCGTAAAACGCACCGCCAGGGGACTTGCAACTGATGCCAGGCACTTTGTTGAGCAAGCCCACTATCAAATCACGACGCTTGTGAAATATGTCGTGCATGCGTTGGGCGTCAGTCTGCGGGCCATTCAAGGCTTCAACTCCAGCCCACTGCGTGATGTGCGACGCGCATGACTCGGTGTTGGTGATCCAATTCGTGAAAAACGGAGCGAGTTTTTTATTGGCTGCAAAGCCCAAACGCCAACCAGTCATCGCCCATGTTTTGGAGCAACCGTCAGAAATGATGGTGCGCTCTTGCATACCGGGCAAAGACGCGATGGACTCAAACGCGCCGTCATAAACCAATTGCCCATAGATTTCATCGGCAAAAATCCAAATTTGGGGATGCTTGCGCAAGATCTCTGCAATAGCCTCTAAATCTTTGCGCGGAATAATGCCGCCGGTTGGGTTATGCGGCGAATTCAAAATCAACAGCTTGGTACGCGGTGTGATTTTGTCGGCTAATTCTTGTGGGTCAAACCCAAAATTGCGCTCTTCACGCAAAAAGATAGGCACGCCTACCGCGCCATTGGCCTTGATTTGGGACTCGTAAATCGGAAAGCCTGGCACTGGGTAAATCACTTCATCGCCCGCGCCATAGTCGGTCACCGACAAGATGGTGTAGCCAATAAAAGGCTTGGCACCCGCAGCGGCCACTACATCATTGGCGTCCACCTGTATGCCTGTGCGCGTGCGGTTCAAATAATCTGCAGCGGCTTGGCGCAATTCTGGTATTCCAGCCGAAGCTGTGTAGCCATGTTTGCCTTCGCGAATTGCTTTGACACCAGCGTCTTGAATATTCACAGGCGTGGGAAAGTCCGGTTGACCAATACAAAACGAAATGATGTCGCGGCCTTCACGGATCAGTTGATTGACTTCTGCCAATACAACGAAAGCGTTTTCTGTCCCTAAACCCTGCGCGCGCTGACTGATGGCAACCATATGTATCTCCTACTTTTTTAAAATTTCGAGGTGTTGATAACTACTCAGCGTCGAGCCATTCGCATATGGGTTTCCATTGCTCTAGGTCACGCTGCACTTTAGAGGCTGATATGTCGAACATCGACAAACCATGGGCTGCCATGTGCACGTAGTACTGTGTGTCACGAACATAACTCAGCACAGGAACATTGAGTGAATCCATGAATTTTTTAAGATTGGCCGCTGCAACAGTACGTGCATCCACACGGTTTCCCACCACCGCCACATGGGCTGTATGGGCACGCTTGAGTTGCAACAACTTAACAATGAATGCATGGGTGGCTTGCATGTCAAACATGCTCGGCATGATGGGGACAATAATTTTGTCGGCCCTGCCAATGACCTCTTGCATACGCCAACCAGTCAGACCGCCAGGCGTATCAATCACAACATGCGTGGTGTCCTTGTAAGGTTTGGCGGTGTAAATTAAATCTGCTTCGTATTCCCAAGTAGAGATTTTGGGTAATGTCTCGGGGCGTTGCGTCACCCAAAATTTAGCCGACCGCTGCACATCTGCGTCTCCGAGCATCACTTGATGCCCGCAACTCGCGAAATAACCCGCAATATTCGTAGATAAAGTAGATTTACCGGAACCCCCTTTGGGGTTAGCCACCACAACAACTTTCATATTTCTAATGATACCTTGGTGCGCATTTCTCGCCATAGCAAAAACATGCCACTGGCAACCACAACCACAGCGCCCAAAGCAACCGCTTGGTCTGGTGTCTGGTCAAACACCAACCACCCACCCAAAGTCATGTACAAAATTTGTTGGTACAAAAAGGGACCTAAAAAAGCAGCTGACGCATACCGGTGCGCAGAGGCGACACACAAATGGCCTAAGCCACCACACACGCCCGTCAAGGCGATAAGAGCCCATGTCCACACACCCACGGGCGTTTGCCATTGGAACCATGCGAATGGAGCCAACACAACGGCAGACACAGCCGCAGAAAACAATTGGGTAGAAACTGGGTTCTCACTGGCAGCCAAGCGACGGGTCAGCATATTGAATCCAGCGTAAAGAAAAGCGTTCACAACGCTTAGAAAAATAGCAGGATGAAACGCATGGCTTCCCGGTCGAATGATGACCAGCACACCAGCAAACCCGACCCAAATAGCAATCCAACTCGCGGTATCCAATTTTTCTTGGAGCCACCAAGACGATAAAACAGCAATCAAGATAGGGACTGAAAATTGGATAGCGCCCGTTTCTGCCAACTGCAGGTATTGCAAAGCCAAAAAGTTCATGGCTGTCATCAGTGCCAACATCAATCCGCGGATGCACTGCAACTTCAAGTTCACAACCCGAAAGATGCCCCAGCCCATCTTGGGAGCAAATACAGCGGCAGTGAATAAAACGTGTGTGAAAAATCGCATCCACACGACTTGCAAAACAGGCAAAGACAGCACCAACCATTTGGCGCTAGTGTCCAAGCTGGCAAACATCAAAGTGGTGAGAGTGACGAGTGCAATACCGATTTTTCGGTTTTTAGAACTGTCGCTAAGGAGTTGCGTCATGTATCAAAAAGTAAGCGACTACTCATAACTATACCCCCAAGTTACGAACCAAATAGTTGCATTCGTGACTCGCATGGGGGTAAAACATAGTATTGATATGACCATTAGCGTGTGATACTGCGCAACGAAATATCAGCAGCAGGAAATTTATACATGGCTAGCGTCACGATTGCATCGGTTAAAAAGAATTTTGGTGAAGTCCCCATTCTTCACGGCGTTGACATTGATATCCAAGATGGATCATTCACAGTTTTAGTGGGTCCATCGGGTTGCGGCAAATCCACCCTGTTGCGCATGATTGCTGGTTTGGAACAAATTAGTTCAGGTGAAATTCGCATTGGTAACAAGCGTGTCAATGATTTGCCCCCCAAAGAGCGCGATATCGCCATGGTGTTTCAAAACTATGCGTTGTATCCGCACATGACGGTACGACAGAACATGGCTTTCTCCCTTGAACTAGCCAAAGAAAGCAAAAGCGATATTGAAACCAAGGTAACCCGCGCCGCAGAAATTTTGGCACTTGATCCACTACTCGAACGCTACCCCCGTCAACTGTCTGGCGGCCAACGCCAACGTGTCGCCATGGGACGCGCGATTGTGCGTAACCCGCAGGTTTTCTTGTTTGACGAACCCCTCTCTAACCTCGACGCCAAATTGCGCGTGGCCATGCGTAGCGAGATCAAAGAACTGCACCAACGACTCAAAACAACATCGATCTACGTGACCCACGACCAAATCGAAGCCATGACCATGGGCGACAAAATTGTGGTGATGCGTGATGGCCGTATTGAGCAAACAGGCTCACCGCTAGATCTGTACGACATGCCCGCCAACCAATTTGTTGCTGGATTCATTGGCTCACCCGCCATGAATTTCTTGCCTTGCACGGTACATCGCAGTGGCGGTGCTTCGCGTATCGAGTTGTCAGACGGAACGCTGATGGATGCACCACAAGGTTCTGGCGGAGTAGACGGCCAAGCCGCAGTATTTGGCACACGCCCAGAACACTTAACACTCGCCAACTCTGGCGGTATTTCTGCGCGTGTCGTGGTGATGGAGCCCACGGGCATGGACACCTTTGTGGCTTGCCGCAACGGTTCTACTGAGCTGTCGGCCGTATTCAGAGAACGCCATGATTTCGCTGTCGATAGCACCATCCATCTCATACCCGACCTCACCCGTGCGCATTTGTTTGACGCCCAAACCGGTATTCGTCTTGCTGCGTAATGCAGGTGAATACATCACCTCACCGTCATCGTCAACATCCATTTTCCCGTTGTCAGTCCGTTTTAATTCATCCAAAGGAGACTATTCATGAGTAAATTCAATCGACGGAATTTTCTAGGAAGCACTGCTACGGTTGCAGCCGCATCCTCCACATTAGGCGCAGGCGCTTTGAGCTTTGCACCTGCGGCCCAAGCCCAGACTATGAGCTTTAAGCCTGAAAAAGGCGCTAAGTTGCGCGTCTTGCGCTGGAGCCGTTTTGTGCAAGGCGATATCGACGCCTACATGATCAACGTCAAAAAATTCACCGACGCCACTGGCGTGGAAGTGCGCGTTGACAACGAAGGTTGGGAAGACGTTCGCCCTAAAGCGGCTGTTGCCGCCAACACGGGTGCAGGTCCCGACATTATTTTGTCGACCAACGACGACGCCAACCTGTACCCTGAAAAACTACTCGACGTGACCGACCTATGCGAGTACTTAGGCAAAAAATATGGTGGCTTTTATCCAGCCGCCCAAACTTACCTCAAGCCCGATGGTAAAAAATGGATCGGCGTGCCTCTAGGTGCTGCCGGCGCGATGATGGTCTATCGCCAAAGCATGCTCAAAGCAGCAGGTATCGATAGTTTTCCTAAAGACACCGATAGCTTCTTGCGCATGTGTAAAGCCCTGAAAGAAAAAGGTACACCAGTCGGCTTTGCACTTGGCAATGCCACGGGAGATGGTTTGTGGTGTAACTGGTTGATGTGGGCATTTGGTGGCAAGTTGGTCGACAAAGACAACAAGGTGGTGATCGACAGTCCAGAGACCATCAAGGCTTTGGAATACGCCAAAGAGTTGTATGCCACCTTCATTCCTGGCACTTTGTCTTGGCTCGACCCCAATAACAACAAAGCATTCTTAGACGGTCAAATCAGTGTCACCAACAACGGCATCTCGATTTACTACGCTACCAAAACTTCACCAGACCCAAAAGTGCGTGAACTCAATTCGGACGTCTTCCACGCCAACTACCCTATCGGCCCTGTCGGTGTCGCAACAGAATCGCATTTGTTCTTCAACCAAATGATCATGAAGTACACCAAGTACCCACAAGCAGCAAAAGAGTTCTTGCGCTTCATGATGGAGAAAGAGCAGTTCGATCCTTGGTTGACAGGTGCTGGCGGCTATATCGCTCAGCCTTTGGCAGCTTATGAGAAGACGGCTATCTGGACGTCTGATCCTAAGCACACACCTTACCGCGATTGCGTCAAAAACATGCGCCCTGCTGGCTACGCCGGCAAACTGGGCTATGCCTCAGCAGGCGCAGGCGCTGACTTCATCGTTGTCAACATGGTGGCCGAAGCTGCTAGTGGCTCCAAGACTCCGAAAGAAGCCGCAGAGCGCGCACAAAAGCGTGCTGAGCGTTATTACAAAGTCTAAAGACAATTTCTGAAACCACTGCCCCTATGACGACCCCCATTCTCGAGAAACTTCAGAACAGCCGCAATGTATTGGGCTTGATCTTTATGCTGCCAGCCGCTGTGCTGCTGCTGCTGTTTCTGACGTATCCCTTGGGTTTGGGTGTTTGGCTCGGATTCACCGATGCCAAAGTGGGGCGGCCTGGTGAATGGATTGGTCTTGAAAACTATATCTTTCTAGCGGGTGACAGCGTCACCCAGCTAGCGCTTTTCAACACTTTGTTCTACACCACGATTGCCAGTGCTGCCAAGTTTTTCTTAGGGCTTTGGTTAGCTTTGTTGTTGAACAAAAATATCCGTTTCAAATCATTTTTCAGGGCAGTGATTTTGCTGCCCTATATTGTTCCCACCGCTTTGTCTGCCATTGCGTTTTGGTGGATTTTTGACTCGCAGTTCTCCATCATCAGCTGGGGCTTAGTCAAAATGGGACTGATCAATACCTACATCGACTTCCTGGGGGACCCATGGAATGCGCGCTTTTCTACGATCGCAGCCAACGTATGGCGCGGTGTTCCCTTTGTGGCGATCACGTTGCTAGCCGGTTTGCAAACCATTTCGCCTTCGTATTACGAAGCCTCAGCGATTGATGGCGCCACGCCTTGGCAACAGTTCTACCACGTCACATTGCCTTTGCTCACGCCCATCATTGCGGTGGTGATGACCTTCTCGGTGCTGTTCACTTTTACCGACTTCCAACTCATTTACGTCATCACCCGCGGCGGGCCTTTGAACGCCACCCACTTGATGGCAACGCTGTCTTTCCAACGCGCCATCTCAGGCGGTGCACTTGGCGAAGGCGCAGCGATCTCGATTGCGATGGTGCCGTTCTTACTCGCCGCCATTATGTTTAGCTACTTCGGCCTCCAAAGACGTGCATGGCAACAAGGAGGTGATGACAAATGAGCCAAGACCAAAGTGATACCGTAGGCATGTCTTATTTGGACAGCCGTTCACGCCAATTCTTCACGACTTATTTGCCGCTCTTGGCGTTTTTATTCGTACTGCTGTTTCCTTTTTATTGGATGGGTGTCACGACATTCAAACCCGACAACGAATTGCTGTCACGCGATGGAAATCCTTTTTGGATCATTTCGCCAACCTTGGCGCATATCGACAAATTACTTTTCAAAACCGAATACCCCCAGTGGATGTGGAACACCGTTGTGGTGTCGGTCACTGCCACTTTCTTTTCTTTGCTCGCCTCCGTATTTGCAGCCTATGCAATTGAACGGTTGCGGTTTTCTGGTGCTAAAAATGTAGGCCTAGGCATCTTCTTGGCGTATTTGGTGCCACCCTCTATTTTGTTTATTCCACTGGCCTCGGTGGTGTTTCAAATGGGATTGTTTGACACACGCTTGGCGCTCATCCTTACCTACCCCACCTTCTTGATTCCGTTTTGCACCTGGTTGCTGATGGGTTACTTCCGCTCTATTCCTATGGAGTTAGAAGAATGCGCTTTGATTGATGGCGCCAACCGTTGGGAAATCTTGGTCAAGATCATCTTGCCTTTGTCTGTGCCCGGCTTGATTTCTGCAGGCATCTTTGCTTTCACCCTATCGTGGAACGAATTTATTTACGCCCTCACCTTTGTGTCATCGAGCGAAATGAAAACTTTGCCCGTCGGCGTGGTCACTGAATTGGTCGAGGGTGATGTTTACCACTGGGGCGCACTGATGGCGGGCGCCCTGTTTGGGTCGCTGCCTGTCGCGGTAATCTACTCTTTCTTTGTCGAGTACTACGTCTCAGGCATGACCGGTTCGGTCAAAGAGTAATCAGGATTTTTTCAGCCAGCGCACCAGGTGCTCGGCAGCGTCTGCATCGCCCAAACCTGATTGTGCAGACGCTTGAAAGTTTGCCATTGCAAGTTCTGTGAGTGGAAGTTTTCTGTCCAGTGTTTGCGCATGTGCACGCATCGCGCCCAAGTCTTTGATCACCGTGTTGAGTGTGACGTTGACCGTATCAGACTTACCATCAATCAAGGACTGCGCAATAAACGCACCACGGTTCTTCAGCAAGTTCGGGCCACCCGAAGTCTCTGAAAAAATATCGACCACGCGTTTTGGATCCAAGCCCAACGGTTGAATGAGCGACAAAGCCTCGGCAAAGGTGTGCCAATACACCAGCAGGGGTAAGTTGATGGCAAGCTTCATCATCGACCCAGCGCCGTGGTTGCCCACATGCTCAACCCGCTTGCACATTTGCTCTAGTAGCGGCCTGGCCATTTCTAAGTCTTCTGCACTGCCGCCGACAAAACCAATCAGCTTGCCTTCTTTGGCGGGACCGATGCTGCCGCCTACAGGGCACTCCAAATATTTCACGCCTACTTTTGAAGCTTTCTCTGCCATCACCGCTTGTTTGTCTGGCGAGACCGTGCTCATCTCAATGATGAGCTTGGCAGGGGCAGATGCTGACAAAAGTCCATTCGCAGAGAAGTACACATCGTCAAGCGCTTGCTCATTGGTCAACAAACAAATCACGATGTCTGATTGTTGAATCAAGTCTTTTGGCGTGGCGCACCAAGTGGCACCCAACGCCATGGCAGCGCTTGCTTTAGCCTCGGTTCTATTCCATACCAACAAGTCATGTCCGACAGACTTCAAACGCGCTGCAATCGCAGTGCCCATTTTTCCGGTTCCAGCGATACCAATCTTCATAGTGTTTTCACTCCAGTTTCATGTCACGAATCACGGCACGGAATTGATCCATTTGCCGCTTCAAAATTGCGTCTTGTTCTGCGGGTGTCGAACCAACACCCTCAGCGCCTAAATCAGCAAGTCGTTTGGCCACATCGGGGTGTCGAACCGCTGCGATGATCTCGCGGTTCAAGCGGTCGATGATGTCTTTAGGCGTTTTCGCAGGGGCGAACACACCGTTCCAACCTTCCAACTCCAAGCCAGGAAAGCCTAGCTCTTTGACGGTGGGCACATCGGGTAAAGCTGCGATACGTTTGGTAGCGGTTGTAGCTAATGCGCGCAAAGTACCCGCTTTGATTTCAGCCAAAGAGGAAGAAAGTTGATCACCACCGACTTGAATGCGCCCCGCGAGCAATTCCTGCTTCAAAGGAGCAGCGCCTTTGTAGGGCACATGTTCCATTTCAATTTTGGCGTCACGTTTGTAAGACTCACCCAAAACGTGCATAGCCGATCCAGGCCCCGTGGAGCCGTAGTTGTATTGCAAACTTTTATTGGTTCTGAGCAGATTGGCTAATTCGCGAAGGTCTTTGGCGGGTACGCTGGGGTTAGCAGTCCAGACAAAGGGGACGAAGACAGCGATAGAAACGCCGGCGAAATCTGTGTCCACATTGAAAGGCGAACGGTTGTTCAAGGTCTGCGCTACGGAAGACAAAGGAAACGTGAGGTTATGCATCAAGATGGTGTAACCATCAGGTGGGGCTTTCGCAACCAAGTCCGCACCTATTGCACCACCGGCTCCACCGCGGTTGTCGACCAACACGGGTTGGCCCATAGATTCGCTCATGCGCTGGGCCAAGATACGCGCCACGATGTCGGTGGTTCCGCCTGCGGGAAAAGGCACGACCATTTTGATGGGCTTGGATGGATAGGCCTGTGCAAGGGCCAAACTTGGCATAGTGGCCACGCACAGCGTACCGACCAAAACAGCCAATAAGCGGTGCATGGTTTTTCTTTTGAAATGCATATCTGTCTCCTTTAGAAATTTGGAAATCTGCACTTTTCCTCTGATTCACTATCGCACAGGGGCTTGTGCGGCTTTGGTCCCTTAAGCGACATTGGCGAGGCGGGGTTTGCCATAGAGGGGTAATCCCCACTGACAAAGTGGGATGTAAATGCCATGATCATGCGCACTTTGTTAAGGAGACATTTACTATGACACGTCGCGTATTTTCTAAATCTTTACTCGCCCTCTCACTAGGCTTAACCCTCGTAGGTTCTGCTGTTGCACAGAGCTACCCATCTCGACCCATCACCATGGTGGTTCCTTGGGGTGCTGGTGGTGGAACAGACGCTACCGCGCGTATCGTGGCAGCCTTGATGGAGAAAGAAATGGGCCAACCCGTCAACGTCGTGAACCGCACTGGCGGTAACGGTGTGGTGGGCCACTCTGCCATCGCCACAGCACCAGCTGACGGTTACACGATCGGCATGATCACTGTAGAAATTTCGATGATGCACTGGGCGGGTTTGACTGAGTTGAATCCTAGGGAATACACACCTGTAGCTTTGATGAATATTGACCCTGCCGCCGTTACCGTGCGTGCAGACTCACCTTATAAAAATGTCAACGACTTGATGAACGCTGTCAAAGCCAACCCAGGCAAGTTCAAAGCGTCTGGCACGGGTCAAGGCGGCATTTGGCATTTGGCTCTAGCTGGCATGTTGAAAGACCAAAAATTAGATGTCAGCGCTGCACCTTGGGTGCCATCTAACGGTGCCGCACCTGCTATGAATGACTTGGCGGCTGGAGGCATCGAATTTGTCACTTGCTCATTGCCTGAGTCACGCGCATTGATCGACGCTGGCAAAGCGCGTCCTCTCGCAGTGATGGCCACACAACCATCTGGTTTGTATCCCAATGTGCCAACTCTGAAGGCTGCTACTGGTAGCAACTGGACCATAGGTGCTTGGCGCGGTATCGCAGGCCCCAAAGGTTTGCCAGCAGATGTGCAAGCCAAATTGGGTTCTGTGCTCAAGAAAATCTATGACAGCCAAGACTACCAAGGCTTTATGCAACAGCGTGGCTTTGGCGTGGTCTATGCAGACGCTAAGGGCTTTGAGCAATTCATGGCCAAAGGTGACGCCGATATGGGTGTTGTCATGAAGTCTCTCGGATTAGCCAAATAAGCATGTATGAAAATCAATGACACTCTTAGTGGCTTAGCGCTGTTAGCGCTTTCGCTACTGATTCTCTTCACCGTAAGCAGTTATCCCGTTATCCCTGGCCAAAACATTGGCCCGGGTGCTTTTCCTGGATTGCTGGCGGGCTTACTAGCCTTGTGTTCTGTCCTTCTCATACGCAAAGGACTCAAAGCTAAGGAGCATGAGGATTGGGTGGTCATTGGCGGTTGGGTGAAATCTTGGTTTCACCTGCGCAATTTTTTGGTCACTGTGGGTTGCTTATTTTTCTACATTTACTTGTCAGATTTCTTAGGTTTCATTATTTGTGGAACCCTACTTTTGGCGGTGATGTTTGCCGCACTCGAGGTGCAAGCGAAAAGAATTTTTCCGATTGCCATCATCGTTACATTGATAGTGCACTTTATTTTTTATAAGGGACTACGCGTTCCTCTGCCATGGGGTCTTTTGATGCCCATTCAGTGGTAGGGAAAGAAAAAAATGACCACTGCTGTTTTGTTGCAAGCCTTTTGGCTGGTGTTTGACCCTTACGTATTGCTGGTCATCTTGTGTTCGGCCTTATTCGGACTTTTTGTAGGCGCTATTCCAGGTCTGAGTGCCACTATGGCCACTGCCTTATTGGTGCCCATTACCTTCTTTATGCCGCCAGTACCTGCGATTGCTGCGATCGTCACTGCCACGGCGATGGCGATTTTCTCTGGCGATATTCCTGGAGCGCTGCTGCGTATTCCAGGCACGCCTGCTTCAGCTGCTTACACAGACGAGGCCTACCAAATGACGCTCAAGGGCCAAGCAGAAATCGCCCTAGGCGCTGGCTTGGTGTTCTCTGCCATTGGCGGCTTGTTTGGCACCATCGTGATGGTGCTTTTCTCACCCGCTTTGGCTGAAATTGCGTTGAAATTTTCGTCATTTGAATACTTCTGGTTAGTCGTTCTTGGCTTGGCCGGCGCGGTGTTTATTGGTAACACCAGTGTCCTAAAAGCTTGCATATCTTTGTTGCTGGGTTTGCTGATCGCATGCATTGGTTTAGAAAATCCAGCGGGCCATCTGCGCTTTACCTTCGGCATGAAAGAGTTGATGAGCGGAATCGAGCTAATCCCCATGATGGTGGGTATGTTTGCCGTATCCGAGTTGCTGCGCTACATCACCAATATGGATCCGCCGCCGATGATTGCGACCGAGAAAATCGGCAACATCTTTGCCGGCATGTGGGGCTTGTTGAAAAAATACCCTTGGGCCCTTTTGCGCGGTAGCGCCTTGGGCACCATCATCGGCATTCAGCCAGGCTCTGGCGCTGACATGGCCTCTTGGCTGAGTTATGCCATGAGCAAGAAGTTCTCCAAAGAACCAGAAAAATTTGGCACTGGCCACGTCGAAGGCATTGTTGAATCGGGTGCGGCCAATAACTCGTCGTTGGCGGGGGCTTGGATTCCGGCTATTGTTTTTGGTATCCCTGGGGACTCCATCACCGCGATTGCCATTGGCGTTCTATATTTGAAAAACATGAATCCAGGGCCGATGATTTTCATCAACAACCCTGAGAACATTTACGCCATTTTCTTGGTCTTTATCTTGGCCAACATCATCATGGTGCCGCTCGGTTGGTTGACGGTCAAAGTGGCGACCAAAATTTTGCGGGTGAAACGCAATATCTTGATGCCGATTATTTTGATGTTCTGTATCGTTGGCTCCTTCTCGATCAACAACTCCGTATGGGGCGTCACGCTGATCTTGTTCTTCGGTGTGGTGTCTTTCATCTTTGAGGAGAACGGGTTCCCGGTAGCCCCCGCCATCTTGGGCGTAGTGCTGGGCACGATGATGGAGGAGAACTTTGTCACCTCGATGATCAAGTCAGATGGCGACCCATTGGTCTTCTTCACGCGTCCGATTGCGATGTGGCTGGCGATAAGTACCATCATTATTTTGCTGTGGCCCGTAGGCACTTGGGCTTATGACCGCATTAAGAATGGTCCTACTCCAGAGCCTTCTAAGTAATCCAGCAACTGGTCTGCTGTCTAATAAAAATGCCTCGCTATGCGAGGCATTTTTTATGCGGATTAAATGTTAAATGGTTACTCCGCCATCAACTACAAGGCTTTGCCCGGTCACATAAGAACCAGCCTGCGAGGCCAAGAAAACAGCGGCGCCAGCAATTTCATCTGGCTCCCCAATTCGTCTAAGCGGAGTCGTCACCATGCGCTCTTTCAGCATGGTTTCGTCTTCCCACAAAGCGCGGGCAAAGTCAGTTTTGATCAAACCTGGGGCAATGCAATTGACCCGCACATTGTGCGGTCCATATTCGACTGCCAAGTTGCGGGCGAGTTGCATATCGGCTGCTTTGCTGATGCAGTACGCGCCGATGACGGGTGAACCCCGTAAGCCACCAATAGAAGACACGATGATGATGGAACCAGCTTTACGTTGGATCATTTTGGGCGCGACCAAGTTGATCAACCAGTGGTTGGCCACGATGTTGTTATCCAGAATTTTGCGGAACTGCTCGTCGGCAATGCCTGCTTGTGGACCGTAATAGGGGTTACTGGCTGCGTTACACACCAGCACATTGACTTGGCCCCAATGCCGCTCGGTCTCGGCTACCAAATTGGCCAGATCGTCTTTAGAAGAGATGTTGGCGGCTATCGCTACCGCACGGTCTTTGCCGTATTTGTCTTGGATGGTTTTAACCACCTCTTCGCAAGCAGCTACTTTGCGTGACGACACCACAACTTGGGCACCGTGCTCGGCCATGCGTAATGCAATGGCACGACCGATACCGCGCGAAGAGCCGGTGATGATGGCGACTTGGCCTTCTAAACTGAATAAATTCACAGACGTATTCCTTAAATCTTGAAATCGGATTTTCTAGTGTTGATGAAACAGGCCAATTTAACTAGCCAAGCCACGCTCACTCCGCCTTGACGCCCGCGGCAGAAATGACTTTCGCCCATTTCACGATTTCTTCATCTAAGAACTTACCAGCTTGATCAGGCGTACTGCCTACAGACTCAATGCCTAGGGACTCAAACTTGGCGCGCATGTCAGGCGAATTAATGGCCTTAGCCGCTTCGGCAGACATACGGTTCACAACGTCCTTGGGGGCTGCGGCCTGGGTCAAAAACAACACCCACGTTGAACCTTCAATGGCAGGTCCGCCCGCTTCTGCAATCGTCGGTACTTCAGCCGCACCTGGTACGCGTTTGTTAGAGAACACTGCCATGGCCTTAATTTTTCCGCTGCGTACGTGCGGCATCAGAGCGCTGGGTGTATCGGTCAAGATTTGCAAACTGCCGCCCATCAAGTCGCTAAGTGCGGGGGCTGTTCCTTTGTAGGGAATGTGCACTATGTCGGCTTGGGTCACTTGTTTGAATAGCTCTTGCGTCAAATGCGCAGCTGCTCCTACACCTGAAGAGCCAAACGAGACCTTGCCAGGATTGGCTTTTGTATAGGCAACCAGTTCTTTCACGTCTTTCACAGGAAGGCTGTTATTGACCGTCATGAGCAACGGTGCAATACCCACCAAGGAGACTGGCGCGAAGCTCTTGACCGGGTCGTAAGGAAGGCGGCCTGCATACAGCGTGGCATTGGCAGCGTGGGCGCCAATCACCGTGACGAAGGTATAGCCGTCAGGTGCCGCACGTGCAGCGAGGTCAGCCCCCAAAATGGAGTTGGCGCCTGGTTTGTTTTCGATCACGATGGTCCAGCCGGTTTGCTCCATGATTTTTTGCACCACCATGCGCGTGGCGTTGTCGGTAATGCCGCCCGGGGTGTAGGGAATGATCCATTTGATTGGCTTATTTGGCCAAGCTTGGGCTTGCGCAAACAGCGGTAAGGCTAGGCAAAACGCAATGGCGCCGCGGCGTATCCAAGAAATAGCGTGTTTGTGTTGGGTGATGGGGTGCATGGTTGTCTCCTTATGCTAATGATGTTCTGGCCGCTTATTAAAGCACTTTGCTACGCCCAGACTTAATTTCAGACAGTTTCTTCTTGCCGTCCAAGCGCCTTTGCTTGGATGCCTTGGTAGGTTTTGTAGGGCGACGTTTCTTAGGTGGTATCGCAACCGACTGCACCACGTCCATCAAACGGGCGAATGCTTCTATGCGGTTCATGTCTTGGCTACGGTGTTCTTGGGATTTGATGACCAAGACCCCGTCCCGTGTGATGCGGTTGTCGCTCAGCGCCAGTAAGCGGTCTTTGACGTCGTCAGGTAACGAAGACGCGCCGATATCAAAACGCAAATGGATGGCGCTAGAGACCTTGTTGACGTTTTGACCACCCGCCCCCTGCGCGCGCACTGCGGTGATTTCAACCTCTGATTCTTGAATTTGAAAAGCATGTGCCAAGGGGGCCACTCCTTTGCCTTAAATTGAGTCGGTGATTGTGCAGTCATTCCATGCAGACAGCAGTGAGTACACTGGCAACCTTTTTTGCCTGATTATTAAAAGGACGTCACATGAACACCACACCCTCCGGCCTGCAATTCACCGACTCCGTCGTGGGTGACGGCGACGAAGCTGCATCTGGTCAATTTGTTACCGTGCATTACACCGGCTGGCTGTATGAAGACGGCGAGCAAGGTGCGAAGTTTGATTCCAGCCGTGACCGCAATGACCCTTTCGAGTTTTCGCTTGGCGCGGGCATGGTGATCAAGGGCTGGGACGAAGGCGTTCAAGGTATGAAGATTGGCGGGCAACGCACGTTGATCATTCCCCCCGAACTCGGCTACGGTGCGCGCGGCGCGGGTGGTGCCATTCCCCCCAACGCCACGTTGAAGTTTGATGTTGAGTTGATCGCTGTCGAATAAATTCTTTTTTATTACAGAAAGGGGGCTACAGCCCCCTTTTTGCTTCTCTTTGGTTGCTTTTTGGCCGTTTCCCTCTTGAACTTGTAGTTTTTGCCCTCAATTCCTAAGCAATTCAAGCCTCCATCAGATTACCTGTTTAAAGACTATGTCCGACCCACAATCTCCTAACGACCCCTTGCATCCATCGCAATCGCAGGGTCACGCGCAACCGAACGACCCTGCTCACCCAACTGGCAGTTCAACGCCAGCAGGTGCTGCTCCCTCCAGTCCTCCACCCTCTGAAAGTTCAGAACCCCTTGACCCGTTATCAGCAGCCCTTGCTGAGGTTGCGATTCTTCAAGCCAAAGTTGCTGACTTGCAAGACCAATTTGTTCGCGGCCAAGCCGAGGTGCAAAACGCCCGCCGCCGCGCGGACGAAGAAGTCTCCAAAGCGCGCAAGTTCGCCCTTGAGAGCTTCGCCGACAGCCTGCTCCCTGTTTTGGACAGCCTTGAAGCAGGCCTTGCCATACAAACCGCTACGCCCGAGCAAATTCGCGAAGGTGCTGAAGCGACGCTCCGCCAACTCAAGAGCGCTATGGAGCGCAACAAGATCATCGCGATCGACCCTCCTGCAGGAACCAAGTTTGACCCAGCCCAACACCAAGCTATCAGCGTGGTGCCCGGCGAATATGAACCCAACAGCGTTGTCACTGTTTTGCAAAAAGGCTATCTGATCGCTGAGCGCGTCTTGCGGCCCGCTTTGGTCACCGTCACAGCGCCCAAGTGAGTTGGCTGAACCTCTTAAAACGCTAATTTGCCACTTAAACAAGCAAAAACTAGACGCAAAGACTTGAAATCGGAAAAGTTATCCACAACTGTTCCTCATCTGAATTGTTAGAAATTACCGGAGAAAAAAATGGGAAAAATTATTGGCATTGACTTAGGCACCACCAACTCGTGCGTGGCCATCATGGAAGGCAACACCACCAAGGTGATCGAAAACGCCGAAGGCGCACGTACCACCCCTTCCATCATTGCGTACCAAGAAGACGGCGAAATTTTGGTCGGTGCTTCGGCCAAACGCCAAGCGGTTACCAACCCACGCAACACCTTGTTCGCTGTCAAGCGCTTGATCGGCCGTAAATTTGCCGAAAAAGAAGTGCAAAAAGACATTGACATGATGCCCTACACCATCGCCAAAGCTGACAACGGTGACGCATGGGTTGAAGTGCGAGGCAATAAATTAGCCCCTCCACAAATCAGCGCTGAAATTCTGCGCAAGATGAAAAAGACCGCTGAAGACTATCTTGGCGAAGAAGTAACCGAAGCCGTCATCACCGTCCCGGCATATTTCAACGACGCACAACGCCAAGCCACCAAAGATGCCGGACGCATCGCAGGTTTGGACGTTAAGCGCATCATCAACGAGCCAACCGCAGCAGCATTGGCTTTTGGTTTGGACAAAACCGAAAAAGGCGATCGCAAGATTGCTGTCTATGACTTAGGTGGCGGTACCTTTGACGTGTCGATCATCGAAATCGCTGACGTTGACGGCGAAAAACAATTCGAAGTGCTTTCCACCAACGGCGATACCTTCTTGGGCGGTGAAGACTTTGACCAACGCATCATCGACTTCATCATCTCTGAATTCAAGAAAGAATCTGGGGTTGATTTGTCGAAAGACGTGTTGGCCTTGCAACGTCTGAAAGAGTCTGCCGAAAAAGCCAAGATCGAACTCTCATCTTCCACTGGCACCGATATCAACCTGCCTTACATCACGGCTGACGCTTCAGGTCCTAAACACCTGAACATCAAACTCAACCGCGCCAAGCTCGAACAACTCGTTGAAGAATTGATCGAGCGCACCATCGCACCTTGCCGCACCGCCATCAAAGATGCGGGCGTGTCAGTCGGCGACATAGACGACGTGATCATGGTTGGCGGTATGACCCGCATGCCAAAAGTGCAAGACAAGGTCAAAGAATTCTTTGGCAAAGAGCCACGCCGTGACGTCAACCCTGACGAAGCCGTTGCTGTGGGCGCTGCGATCCAAGGGCAAGTGCTCTCTGGCGACCGCTCTGACGTCTTGTTGCTTGACGTGACGCCATTGAGCTTAGGCATCGAAACCTTAGGCGGTGTGATGACCAAGATGATCACTAAGAACACCACTATTCCTACCAAGTTTGCACAAACCTTCTCCACTGCGGACGACAACCAACCCGCCGTGACCATCAAGGTTTACCAAGGTGAGCGTGAGTTGGCTTCTGGCAACAAGTCTTTGGGTGAATTCAATTTAGAAGGCATTGCCCCTGCAGCGCGTGGCACACCGCAAATTGAAGTGAGTTTTGACATTGACGCCAACGGCATCTTGCACGTCGGCGCCAAAGACAAAGCCACTGGCAAAGAAAACAAGATCACCATCAAGGCCAACTCTGGTTTGTCGGAAGAAGAAATCCAGCAAATGGTCAAAGACGCTGAACTCAATGCTGTCGAAGATAAGAAGAAATTGGAAATCGTGCAATCACGCAACCAAGCCGATGCCGCAGTCCACAGCGTCAAGAAGAGCTTGACCGAGCACGGCGACAAACTTGACGCGGGTGAGAAAGAGAAAATCGAAGCTGCCGTCAAAGAAGTCGAAGACGCATTGAAAGGCGAAGACAAAGCCGAGATCGATGCAAAAACAGAAGCGTTGATGACTGTTTCTCAAAAGCTAGGCGAAAAAGTCTACGCCGACATGCAAGCCCAACAGGCTGCAGCTGCTGGTGGCGCTCCAGGCGCTGCCAACGAGAATGCCAAACCCGCTGACGACAACGTCGTTGACGCAGAGGTCAAAGAAGTCAAAAAAGGCTAAAACTTTTTAGCTCCGTGCGCCGCGCCAAGGCCCCATAAGGGTCAGCGCGGCGTTGGTACATTTCACAGCAACAACACCATGGCTACTAAACGCGACTTTTACGAAATTTTGGGTGTCTCCAAAACTGCCAACGAAGACGAGATCAAAAAGGCTTATCGCAAACTGGCGATGAAGCACCACCCTGACCGCAACCAAGGCGATGCAGCCAAAGAAGCCGAGGTGAAATTCAAAGAAGGCAAAGAAGCCTACGAGATGCTCTCTGACCCACAAAAGCGTGCAGCCTATGACCAATATGGCCATGCAGGCGTAGACCCCAATATGCGCGGCGGCCCAGGCGGTGCAGAGTTCGCGGGCGGATTTGGTGAAGCGTTTGGCGATATCTTCGGAGACATCTTTGGACAAGCACGTCGCGGTGCTGGTGGTCGTCAGGTCTACCGAGGTAACGACTTGAGCTATGCGATGGAGATATCGCTCGAAGAAGCCGCCAAAGGCAAGGACGCTGAAATTCGTATCCCCGGTTGGGACGAGTGCGACCCCTGCCACGGCACTGGCGCAAAGCCAGGTACTTCTGCCAAAGCTTGTTCAACCTGCAACGGCAGTGGCCAAGTGCAAATGCGCCAAGGCTTCTTTAGCGTGCAACAAACATGTCCACATTGCCGTGGCTCAGGAAAGATCATTCCAGACCCCTGCACCACTTGCCATGGCCAAGGCAAAGTCAAAAAACAAAAAACACTGGAAGTCAAAATTCCAGCAGGCATCGACGACGGCATGCGCATCCGTAGCACGGGAAATGGTGAGCCTGGCACCAATGGTGGTCCATCGGGCGACTTGTTCATCGAAATCCGCTTGAAGAAACACGACATTTTTGAGCGTGATGGCGACGACTTGCATTGCTCTGTGCCCATTAGCTTTACAACAGCCGCATTGGGTGGAGAAATTCGCGTACCCACATTGGCTGGCGAAGCGGCGATTGATATTCCAGAAGGCACACAAAACGACAAGCAGTTCCGTTTACGCGGTAAAGGCATGAAAGGTTTGCGTTCGAGCTTTCCTGGCGATTTGTATTGCCACATCTCTGTGGAAACACCAGTCAAGCTCAATGAGCAACAACGCAAATTGCTTAAAGATCTGGACGAGTCGCTTAAAAAAGGCGGGGCTAAACATTCACCTGCTGAGGGTGGATGGGCTGATAAGTTGAAGCGGTTTTTTAACTGATCTGACCTGGCATGCACAATTTTTTAGATCCTGCGATTCTGTTTTTTGTCTTTGGTGCTTTTGCTGGGGCAGTGAAATCCAATTTGGAAATTCCGCAACCCATAGCTAGATTTTTATCTTTGTATCTCTTAATGGCTCTAGGGCTGAAGGGTGGCTTTGCTCTTCATCAATCAGGTTTTACGCTTGAAATTGGATTGGCATTAGGGCTGGCAGTATTCCTTGCACTCATTGTTCCCGTCATGGGATATCTGGTTTTAAAAACCAAGCTAAATAATTTCGATTCGGCTGCCATTGCGGCCACATATGGATCAGTTAGTGCAGTGACTTTTATTACAGCCACTCAATCACTAGAACAATACGGTATTGCGTTTGGCGGGCATATGGCTGCTGCAATGGCACTCATGGAATCGCCCGCAATTATTTTGGCGATCTTGCTAGCAAATAGAGCAAGGGCATCGTCTGAAGCTAAACGCAAGTCGATAGGTTTGGGGAAGATTCTTCATGAATCTTTCACGGATGGCGCACAACTTCTTTTACTGGGATCGATGTTAGTAGGCTTGATTAGTGGTGACTCAGGACAAAAAATAATGGCGCCTTTCTCGATCGACTTATTCAAAGGAATGCTTGCCTTCTTTTTGCTTGACATGGGACTGATGGCTGCTAAAAACTTTGAGGGTTTAAAAGGAAAGCCTCCCATTACGCTACTTTATGCAATTGGCTCTCCCTTGGTCCATGCTTCTATGGCACTGCTCATTTGCAAGCTATTGGGCTTGCCGCTTGGTGATACCGTTTTATTGATGGTGCTTGCCGCAAGCGCTTCGTACATTGCTGTTCCTGCAGTTTTGAGGCATGCACTCCCTGAAGTCAATCCAGCTTTGTATATGGGAATGTCACTAGGGATTACATTCCCTTTCAATATCATTTTGGGAATTCCGCTTTACGCTTATGTTGCTAAATTAACTTACTAGTGCGTAGTAGTTGCAAGCTGTACTTAAGGAACCAGCGTTAAGAATAAAAAGGCAGCAAATAGAACCAAATGGATAGCGCCTTGCATCACATTAGTTCTTCCGGATCCCAAAGTAATAGACCCGACTAAAAAGGTGAGTCCTAGCAAAACCACATCTTTTGCTTCTAGCCCCAACATTAAATCAAAATCAAACAGAACTGAGAAAAGAACAACTAAGGGAATCGTTAACCCAATACTAGCTAGTGCTGAACCAATTGCCAGATTCATACTGGTTTGCAGCCGATCTGCACTTGCAGCCCTAAGTGCCGCCCATGTTTCAGGCAGTAAAACAATAAGAGCAATCACAATACCCACTGTGGCGTCTGGTGCGTTGTAGGTCGTAACCAAAGACTTAATGGTGGGCGAGAGTAACTTAGCAAATCCAACCACACACACCAAAGATATTGCCATCAAAACAAAACTAATCCAAGCTTGCGCAACTGTTGGAGGAGTAGCATGCACTGACTCATCTTCCACGTTGGTTGAGGGTAGAAAGTAGTCTCTATGACGGATGGTTTGAATAAATACAAACACCAACCAAAGAGCCAGCGAGGAAAGCGCCACAAATTCAAGTTGCGAGTTGGTATAAGTCCCCTCCGAGGAACTAGTGGTGTAGAGGGGTAAAACCAGAACGAGGACCGATAAAGTTGCAAGTGCAGCAAACCCAGAACCAGTACCTTCGATTCTAAAGAGCTGCTCTTTATGGTGCAAACCTCCAATTAACAACGATAGCCCCACAACACCGTTACAGATAATCATCACAGCTGCGTAGATCGTATCCCTAGGTAGGGCGGCATTCTTGCCGCCTTCAGTAAACATAATGGACAAGATCATGGCTGTTTCAATAACCGTGACCGCCAATGCCAGCACCAACGTGCCATAGGGTTCGCCCAAACGATGCGCAATGACTTCCGCATGGTGGACAGATGCAATGACTGCAAGCATCATGGTGGCAAAAGCCAAACTTGCTATCGATCCAGTTATAGAAATCTGTATCAATACAAAAAGCAGTCCAGCGCTCAAAAGAGGAATAAATTCAGGCCAATATTTGAGTAATTTTGAAAGCTGCATTTTGAATAAATAGAAAAGATTTATTTCAATTGAATTGTCCCATACCAAGCTTGCACATGACTCTGCGTATTGTCACTGTCCGTCATAAGGCCAATGCCCACTAGCGCACCTGGAGGTTCGCCAAATGCATGCTCAAAATCAATTTTTATATTACGTTCATACATCAACCACTGGTTCAAACGGTCTGAGCCAGACTCCACCACAATTTTGCGAATCCGATCGGTACGTGGATTTTCAATCACCGAATTAACTGGTCGCTGGTTGCACCAAACATACATAAGTGTTGCGTATGGCATGGGCTCCCCAGTGACTATGTGGGTCAACTCGCTTAGCATGGCATTCTTCATTGAAAACTGCTTACGATCTCCATCAAAAGCTAGTATCAATCTAACAGGAGAGTCATCTTGATCTCGCTTAGCCATATCTGCAGCTGCAATTAGTTCAGATACCTGCCAAGAAAAAGATAAGCGATCTAGCGATTGTGGTTCGATGCGAATATTTTTCCTCAGCATACTGGCGGAAGACTGCGCATTGGCATTCAATGCATTTTGGCCATTTAGCTTAACTAGAGAATATTGAGTTTCCCTTTTACCAGGGAGTTTTACTTGATCCCAGGCCAGTTGCTCCTGTGGTTGCCAAATAAGATTTTTTGTTTGCGCGCTTGCTGGCAGTTCGGTTTTCAATGAACTGCACCCCATAAGCATGCAAATTAAAGTTGATAAAGCTATCCAGAATGTTTTTCTATCCATCTAGATAGCGTATATCAAATACTAATAATTTTTAAAAGTGCTAGTCAGCGGCCATGGCAATACCCGCACCTATTGCAAGCAGCCCAGCAGGTAAAACCAGATCAGATTTAGTTTGAGGTTGGTCTTCCGTCACTGGATTTAAATTAGTCGTAAGTTTTGGGCGCCGTGCATCTATCACTCTTGCCGAAATAAATTCTCGACTCAAATTTTTTGTAAATTCCGACAAAGTCCCATGGGCAGTCTTGATAAATACTTGGTTGTTATGTTGCCTGAGTAAAGTTGCAATGTCTTGTGTTGCTTCTTGGGTCCAATCTTGACGCCATCTTTTTTGCGCAGGTTTTGACAACCAACGCCCGCTATGGCGCGTCAGCTTGGGTGCGCAACCAACCAGTACCCAGCTCACTTGTTTGCCAGTTTCCTGCGGGGACAGCATGGGAATGATCTGCTGGAGTGCATATTGCTTGTCATCGATATAAACGATAAAAGTTTCCATTTTTCTCTCCTTTTAGTTGAAGTAAGTTATGCCAAGTAAGACTCTGATTTATGGTTGTTCTCCTGCCGTTTCTGTGCGAACCAACCTAAACCCAATACCCCAGTAATTGCTAAAACATAGGTCGCTACACGTGCAAGCTGATGGATCCATTCTTCGCCGTCAAACAAATGGTCTAGCAGTTGTTCATTGATTAGCATTTGCGCAGCAGTAATTGCCAAAACAGTAGCCCCCAAATGAATTATGACGGGCCACTTCTCAACTAAGCGAAGGACTAGCTTGCTTCCCATCACAACGATTGGAATACTAATAAGCAGTCCCATGACAACCAAGTCAAATGAACCATTTGCAGCACCAGCAACGCCCAATACGTTATCTATTCCCATCAATGCGTCGGCCACCACGATAGTTTTCATGGCGCTCCAAAAAGTTGTGGCTGACACACTATGGTTGGTATCTTCAGAGGTATCTGAGATGAGCTTGTAAGCAATCCATAGCAAACCCAAACCACCGATAAACATAAGTCCAGGTATTTGCAGCAACCAAACAACGCAGACCGTCATAGTGGAGCGAACAACAATGGCCGCGACAGTTCCCCAAACAATGGCTTTGTTTTGATGCTCAGGAGGGAGATTGCGTGCGGCAAGTGCGATAACGATTGCGTTATCGCCAGCTAAAACTAAATCAATTAAAACGATAGTCAGCAAAGCTGACCACCATGGGAATGAAAATAATTCCATGGAAGACCTTAATACGATCCGAACACTTCCACGGGATTTACCCATGGCGCGAGAGATCGAAGGTCTTGCTTTGCTTGTTATGAACCAGTTATGTGCCCAACACACCGGGAGTACAAAACTCCGTAATGACGATGTGATGATTTCTTTGTGCGCCTAATGGCTAAACTGAACACAAAGAAATTAAGCTACTCCCCAACGATTAGTGAATTAAACCTCAACAAAATTTTTTGTCAAGCATGAAAAAAATTATTTGGCATAGAAAATTTATGGGAATAGAATTTTTATGAATGTTTAATAACTACTATTTTTAGTGTGGTTACTTCAAAAATAAACTCAAAAAATGCGCGGGTATCTTTGATGATATTGATATTCACAGACACGTCTACATATGATCAGCGAATGATCACTCTGAATTTTTTGAAAAGGTTCACTCCATGAAACGCATCTTCCTCTTCATCCTCACCAATCTTGCAGTGATGTTGGTACTTGGTTTGGTAGCAAGTCTGCTGGGCGTCAATCGCTACCTGACAGCTAGCGGACTGAATCTCTCAGCACTTTTAGGCTTCTCATTCATCATGGGCTTTGGTGGTGCATTCATTTCACTGCTCATGAGTAAATGGATGGCCAAGATGTCAACCGGAGCTGAGGTTATTACGCAAGCTCGTAATGCTGATGAAGCTTGGATCTTAGAAACCGTTCAACGCTTATCTCAGCGCGCAGGCATCGCAATGCCTGAGGTGGCTATCTTTGATGGAGAACCTAACGCATTCGCAACTGGCGCCTTCAAGAACTCTGCTTTGGTTGCAGTGTCAACCGGTTTATTGCAAGGTATGACCCGCGATGAGGTGGAAGCCGTCTTAGGTCATGAAATTGCCCATATCGCAAATGGTGACATGGTCACCTTGACCTTGATTCAAGGCGTTCTCAATACCTTTGTGGTTTTCTTGAGTCGCGTGATTGGCTACTTTGTCGATAACCTCACACGCAGCAAAGACGATGAATCAAGCGGTCCGGGTTGGGGCTATTACGTCACCAGCATCGTGCTCGACATTGTTTTGGGATTTGTTGCCAGCATGATCGTTGCATGGTTCAGTCGTCAGCGTGAGTTCCGCGCCGATGAAGGCTCCGCCCAATTACTGGGCCAAAAGCAACCAATGATCAATGCGCTTTCTCGCCTGGGTCAAATGCAAGCGGGTGTACTACCCGCCAGCGTGTCAGCTATGGGCATTACAGGAGATCTAAGCAAACTATTTGCAAGCCACCCTCCCCTTGAAGAACGCATTGCTGCGTTGCAAGCCAACAAATAAATCGATCAAGTCAATCAAAATATGGATCTCATCACCTCCCCCGAAGCTTGGATAGCTTTTGCCACCCTCACTGCGCTGGAGTTGGTGCTTGGCATAGACAACATCATTTTTATTTCTATTCTTGTTGACAAACTCCCTCCAGAAAAACGTGAAATAGCCAGACGCATTGGCTTGTTCATGGCGATGTTTATGCGCATTGGCTTGCTGCTGGTTTTATCTTGGATCGTGGGACTAGTGGAACCCATGCTCACCGTACTTGGGCACGATGTATCTGGCAGAGACGCCATCTTGCTACTTGGTGGCTTGTTCCTTATTTGGAAAAGTACAACGGAGATTCATCAAACATTGGAGGGCGCCGAAAACCAACAGGCCTCACAATCTCGCAACACTCTTTTTTCTGTGATTTTTCAAATCATGCTGATTGACTTGGTTTTTTCACTAGATTCCATCATCACAGCGGTTGGTATGGTCGACCAAGTTGAAATCATGATTGCTGCTGTCATCACATCAGTCGCTCTCATGATGGTGTTTGCCCGTGGAATTGGTGAATTTGTATCCAATCATCCGACGATCAAAATGCTCGCACTGAGTTTCTTGGTCGTTGTTGGCGTTGTACTTATCGCCGAGGGTTTTGAGCACCATATCCCTAAAGGCTATGTTTACTTTGCCATGGCATTCTCTGTCTGCGTTGAAATGCTCAATATCCGCCTTCGTAAGAAATCTACTTAAAAACTAATCAAGCCTATAGCCTTTACTGAATTACAAAAACCGATCCAATAACTTCCGTGTATGCCTATCTAGCGCGGGTAAATCGCGGATCAAAAACTGAACGCCATGGGCATCCGCCACGATCAAGGTATTGGTGCTGAGTCGCTTGATGTCTTCTTCACCTTTGAGCACAAACTCAGTAGGCCCGCGATTGGTTTGAACGCGCCAGGTGCTTGGCGTTGAAAAACTATTCACACCGTCGAGTCGCAAAATCTCCGGCATGAATTCACGCATTTGCAGGGCACGTTCAATGACTTGTCTATCAACGTCGCTAATAGTTGCCAAATCATCTATCCACACCAACTCTTTACCTTCTGCACTCAAAATAGAAATACCGTGATCTGGTTCAGCGATGGGGAAAGCGCGCACAGCAACTGCCCCTTCATGCAAGGTCCCATCTGACAAACGGACAGCCAGTTGTCCCAATGCGTTAAAACTTAAAGAGAATGCGTCGCTCATACGATGTCCTCTTTGCGAGAGACTTCACCCAATTTCACACGGTCGGCCTCTGCGTTTTTGGCTTGCGCTTCATACAAACGCCAATACGCGCCTTGCTTAGCCATCAAGGTGTCGTGGTTGCCCTCTTCGACTAACTCACCCTGCTCCAAGACGACCAATCGGTCTGCTTTGTGCAGTGTTGACAAACGGTGTGCAATCGCAATGGTGGTTCTACCTTGTACCAAGTTATCCAGTGCTTTTTGAATTTCTTGCTCTGTCTCGGTGTCTACCGATGCAGTGGCTTCATCCAAAATCAAAATACGCGGATTGATCAACAAAGCTCGCGCAATAGAAATGCGTTGACGCTCTCCGCCAGAGAGACCCTGCCCGCGCTCACCCACCAGAGAGTCATAGCCTTGGGGTAGTCGCAAGATAAATTCATGCGCGTGCGCTGCACGTGCTGCGGCAACTATTTCTTGCCGGTTGGCGTTGGGCATGCCATAAGCAATGTTGTCGGCAATGGTGCCAAAGAACAGGAAAGGTTCTTGCAATACCAAACCAATATGGCTGCGGAAATCTGACAAAGCAATATGACGAATATCGATGCCATCGACCTTGATGGCGCCTTCGCTGATGTCGTAGAAACGGCATATCAAATTCACCAAGGTGCTTTTACCCGAGCCGCTTTGTCCGACCAAGCCAATCATTTCGCCGGGTTGAATGGCCAAATTCAAACCACGAATGACAGCGCGGTTTCCATACCTAAAGCCGACATCTTGGATGTCGATGCGTCCTTCTAATGGACTGGGGAGTTTTTGTGGGTGTGTAGCCTCTGGCACGCTAGAGACATGGTCCAAGATTTCAAAAATACGTTTGGCACCCGCAGCGGCTTTTTGGGTATGCGACACGATACGACTCATGGAATCTAAACGCGTATAAAACCGTCCGATGTAAGCCAAGAACGCCGTCAACACACCCACCGTAATTTGATGGTGGGACACCAACCAAATGCCAAAACCCCACACCACCAACAAACCAATTTCCGTCATCAACGTAACAGTTGGTGAAAACAAAGACCAAACAAAGTTGATGCGGTCGTTCACCGCCAAGTTGTGCTTATTGGCATCACGAAACCGATTCGCCTCACGCCGTTCTTGGGCAAAGGCTTTGACAACGCGAATACCGGGAATGGTGTCTGCTAACACATTGGTGAGTTCAGACCACACACGGTCAATCTTCTCAAAACCTGTGCGCAGTTTGTCGCGCACAACGTGAATGAGCCAAATAATGAATGGAAGAGGCAACAAAGTGGCCGCGGCCAATCGAACATCGATGCTCAACAAAATAGCCGCCGTCATCAATATCATCAAGATGTCTGTTGCGAAATCAAGCAAATGCAAAGACAAAAACACATTGATACGGTCGGTCTCAGCGCCAATGCGGTTCATCAAGTCGCCAGTACGGCGACCCCCGAAATATTCCAAAGACAGGCGCATCAAATGTTCGTAAGCTGTGGTGCGCAAGTCTGCGCCAATGCGCTCAGAGACCAAGGCCAAGATATAGGTTTTGGCCCAGCCCAAGATCCAGGCTAGGGCAGCTGCCGCAAATAAACCGCCTAAATATAAAGAGACAAGATCGTGGTCAATATCTTGTCCATTTTGAAACGGTATCAAGACATCGTCCATCAATGGCATTGTTAAATAAGGCGGCACCAAGGTGGCCGCAGTCGACGCCAGTGTTAACAAAAAACCAGCCAACAAACGCCAACGATAAGGATGTGCGAAGCGCCACAAACGAAACAAACCCCATGTCGATAAAGGCGCGTGCTGCTCACGGTTACAAACAGGGCATTCATCGCCATCCACTTCTAGCGGTAATTTGCATTGCGGGCATCTTGCAGTTTGGCTGGCTTGGAGCGCGCGTCCATGGGTGATCACCTCTACGCGTGCTGCAAATGCCTCTTGCAAACGCATCGCCAACACATTGTGGTTAAGAGTAAAGCGCCATATCGCCAACTGCTGATCACTGCTACGCAAAGACAATGCGCCCACACCAGCGTAATCAAAATGGTCCATGACCCAACCAGACTGCAGCGTCCAACTCTGCCAAACCAATACTGAGGAAGCAGAATCGGCCGAAAGAATGCGTTGGTCTGTCACAATTAGCAGTCCTTTGGCAAACTGCAATTGCGTGTCTAAGTCAACTTCTAACCAAGCTAAAACGTTTTCTTGGGGTGAGAGTTGTGCCGACGCTGAAGCCTTCCACTCAGAAGGCAACATAAAGTTGGCATAAGCCGAAAGAGACGCATTCATTCTTATAAAGTTTCTGGCCTAAATCGTTTGGTAACAAACTAAGGTCGGTGAACAAGAAGCAGGAGCTTGAACTTGTTGCACGCAACACCGTATTTTTTTCATTGTATCGCCCGTGATTTGGCGACTCTGCCCCGTTTGCAAAGCACTCGCTGAAGGTTTCAGCAATCCAACTTCCTAATTTATGGCCTTTCAAGACATTCAAATCCTGCGCGTCAATTATTTACGCGGCCCCAATATTTGGACCTATCGCCCCATCATCGAAGCCTTGATCGATTTGGGCGAGATGGAAGACCACCCATCTAATTCGATCGAAGGTTTTAATGACCGCGTCAATGGATGGTTACCTGGCTTGGTCGAGCACCACTGCGGTGTGGGCCACCGTGGCGGGTTTTTAACCCGTTTGGTCGGTGGCACATGGATGGGCCACATCATTGAACATGTGTCGATCGAGTTGCAGTTGCTAGCGGGCGCGCGCGCCGAGTTTGGCAAAGCACGCGAGATCAGCAAACGTGGTGTCTACAAAGTGGTGTTTCGTACTGAGCATGAGGCTCTGGGTCGCGCCAGTTTCAAAGCAGCCCACCGTTTGGTGATGTCGGCGGCCAACAACCTGCCCTTTGATGTGGCAGCGACTGTTGAAGAACTAAAAGTTATCGTTGATGTGTTGTGCTTGGGGCCTAGTACCGCGTGCATTGTTGATGCAGCGATGGAACGCAAAACGCCTTTTATCCGTTTGACCGAAGGTAATTTGGTGCAACTTGGTTATGGTTCACGCCAACGTCGTATTTGGACAGCGGAAACCGACCGCACCAGTGCGATTGCAGAGAGCATTTCAAGCGACAAAGACCTCACCAAACGCTTGCTCACCCAATGCGGTATTCCTGTGCCCGAGGGCCAGATTGTGACGAGCGCAGACCAAGCCTGGGAAGCCTCGCAAGATATTGGTATGCCAGTAGCGATCAAACCAGCAGACGGCAACCGCGGTCGCGGTGTCTCTTTGAATGTAGACACAGAAGCAGCCGTGCGCGCAGCATGGCTAGCGGCCAACACCGTTGGCGCTGGCTGGTCTGAATCTGATGCGAACGTACCCGTTTTGATTGAGCGCTATGTAAAAGGCGAAGAGCACCGCGTATTGGTGGTAGGTGACCGCGTGGTTGCGGCGACCCAAGGTGAAACTGCCTATGTTGTAGGTGACGGTGCCTCGACGGTAGAGCAATTGATCGAATCCCAAATCAACACCGACCCACGCCGGGGCGAGTCTGAAACATTCCCGCTAGACCTTATTAAATTCTCCAACTCCTCGCGCGGCGAGATGACTTTGTTAGAAATACAACGCCAAGGACTCGAACCCCATAGCGTGGTCGAGAAAGAACGCAAAGTAGTAGTGCAACGCAATGGCAACCTCAATGTGGATGTGACCGACAAAGTCCATCCAGATGTTGCAGCCGCCGCCACATTGGCGGCTCGCGTGATCGGTCTAGACATTGCGGGTATTGACATCGTGACAGAAGATATCGGCCGCCCCTTAGATGAAACACGTGGTGCTGTGATCGAAGTGAACGCCGGCCCTGGTCTGTTGATGCACGTCAAACCTGCTGTGGGTCAACCGCGTCCTGTTGGCAAAGCGATCGTCGACCATTTATTTGGCCCAAATGATTCTGGTCGTATCCCTGTTGTTGGCATTGTGGGCACTGAACAAACCACCCAACTCGCGCAACTCGTGGCTTGGCTCATGCATTTGTCAGGCCACCGCACTGGTCTGGCTTGCAAAGACGGTTTGTATATGAACCAACACCATTTAGGTAAAAACGATGCGCGTGGCTTTGAAGACAGCGAACGCCTGCTCATCAACCGCGCACTCGACGCTGCCGTATTTGAAACTACGCCCCTGCATATATTGAATGAAGGTTTGGCCTATGACCGATGCCAAGTGGGTGTGGTGACCAATATGCCTGAGACCACTCAAATATTGATAGATGACCACGATATCCAAACGCCTGACCAAATGCGCACCGTGATTCGCACCCAAATTGATTTGGTATTGCCTGAAGGCGCAGCAGTCTTGAACGCGCAAGATGAGGCTGTCGTGGGATTGGCAGAACTCAGTGATGGCGAAGTCTTGTTTTATGCACAAGATGCCAACAATGCGCACCTAACTGCGCACCGCCAACAAGGCGGTCGTGCAGTGTATTGCCTAGAAGGTTTTGTGACCTTAGCGCGGGGCGATCAAGAAACTTCTCTCTTCCATCTCGATATGGATTTGATTGCAAGACTGCTTCAGCAAGGTCTACATATCAACACCCTATTGGCGGCAGTTGCAACAGGTTGGTCTCTAGGTATCACACCACTGTTGATTCGCGCTGGATTAAAAAACTTTGGACAAAAACATGAACAGGTCACCAAAGACCTGGCAAGGATGAATGGCTAATGGAAGTCTCACGTATTCGCGCATTGCGCGGCCCCAATCTCTGGACACGCCACACCGCCGTAGAGGCCTTGGTGCGCTGCGAGGGCGATGAATTAGATTTAAGCAGCCGTCCTGAATTTGAAACGCATTTGCGTCAGCTGTTTCCAGGATTAGGACAGCTCAGTCCAACTGACCGCAAGACCCCCTTGAGCATGGCACATGCGATTGAAGCCACCACCTTGCATTTGCAAATTCAAGCAGGATGTCCCGTCACATTCAGCCGCACCACTGCCACCAATGAAATGGGTATCTACCAAGTTGCTGTGGAATACACCGAAGAAGAAGTTGGTTGTCTCTCTATCCAATTGGCCAGAGATTTATGCACCGCAGCCTCCCAACTTGGTGAATTTGACGTGGAAACCGCTATCGATCAACTGCGTGGTTTAGACGAAGACATTCGACTTGGGCCCTCCACTGGATCCATCGTCAACGCTGCCATCGCCCGTGGCATTCCTTTTCGACGTTTGACCGAAGGCTCATTGGTGCAACTGGGCTGGGGCAGCAAGCAACGCCGCATCCAAGCTGCAGAAATTGATGCGACCAGCGCCATTGCTGAATCGATCGCCCAAGACAAAGAACTCACCAAAAAACTCTTGCACGCTGCCGGAGTGCCAGTACCACTGGGCCGCCCCGTTACCAGCGCAGAAGATGCATGGGCTGCTGCCCAAGAAATTGGTTTACCCGTCGTGGTCAAACCGCGCGACGGCAACCAAGGAAAAGGCATCAGCGTCAACATTGCCAGCCAAGAAGGCGTGATGACGGCTTACAACACCGCAAAATCTTTTAGAGATGACGTGCTGGTGGAACGCTACTTACCAGGCAGCGATTTCCGTTTGTTGGTAGTAGGCAACAAATTAGTAGCCGCTGCAAGACGTGACCCACCACTGGTCATTGGCAACGGAAAAAACACCGTGCGCGAATTGGTAGAACTAGTCAACGCCGATCCGCGCCGCGGCGAAGGCCATGCCACCTCACTCACCAAAATTCGCTTAGACGATATCGCCAAAAACCGACTCAAAGAACAAGGCTTAGACGAAAACTCTATACCTGCCAAAGGCACACGCGTCATCTTGCGCAACAACGCTAACCTCTCCACCGGTGGCACTGCAACAGACGTCACTGACGACGTACACCAAGAAGTCGCGGCCCGCGCCATTGCGGCAGCACAAATGGTGGGACTCGATATTTGTGGCGTTGACGTAGTCTGCGAATCAGTTTTACTTCCTATGGAAGAACAAAGTGGTGGCGTTGTGGAAGTCAACGCAGCCCCGGGCTTGCGCATGCACCTAAGTCCATCATTTGGCAAAGGCCGCGATGTTGGAGAAGCCGTTATCGCCACCATGTTTCCCAACGGCGAAGATGGACGCGTGCCGGTCATTGCTGTGACGGGCACCAACGGCAAAACAACCACCGTTCGCCTCACCTCCCACTTATTGCGCACCCACGGACTGCGTGTAGGCATGACCAACACCGATGGCGTCTATGTCAACGGCAGACAAACCGATAGCGGCGACTGCAGCGGTCCACGAAGTGCACGTAATGTGCTCGCGCATCCCGATGTAGACGCCGCCGTTCTAGAAACAGCGCGAGGCGGCATGCTGCGCGAAGGCTTGGCCTTTGACCGTTGCCATGTTGCAGTTGTTACCAACATCGGCATGGGTGACCATCTCGGTTTGAACTACATCTCAACAGTAGAAGATTTAGCAGTCCTCAAACGCGTGATCGTACAAAACGTTGCCGCATCTGGCACTGCGGTGCTCAATGCCACCGACCCGCTAGTGGCGCGCATGGCAGTGAATTGCCCAGGTGACGTGATTTTCTTTGGCCTAGACACCCACCACCCCATCATCGCCACACACCGCGCCCAAGGCAAGCGCGTGCTATTTGTGGAAGACGACCACATTGTGGCGATGCAAGGCCAACACTCGGTACGTATTCCCCTCTCAGAAGTACCCGTCACCCGCAGTGGCGCCATCGCCTTCCAAATCGAAAATGCCATGGCATCCATTGCGGCAGCTTGGGCCATCAATATTCCATGGGAAACCATCTGCAAAGGACTGGCAACCTTCGTCAGTGACATCCAAGGTGTGCCTGGTCGTTTCAACGTTTTTGAATACAAGGGCGCCACTGTCATAGCCGACTACGGACACAACCCTGATGCCATCAAAGCTCTAGTGCAAGCCGTCACCAATCTGCCCGCACAAAAACGCAGCGTTGTGATCAGCGGTGCTGGCGACAGACGCGACGACGATATTCGCGAACAGACCCGCATCATCGGAGACGCCTTTGATGAAGTGGTCCTCTACCAAGACGCCTGCCAACGTGGGCGTGTGGATGGCGAGGTGCTCAAGCTATTGCGCCAAGGTTTAGAGGGTGCTAAGCGTACGCGTCAAGTAGACGAGATTTATGGTGAGTTTTTAGCGATTGACAAGGCTATGGAGCGCCTGAATCAAGGGGATCTTTGCTTGATTTTGATTGACCAAGTGGAAGAGGCTTTGGCGCATATTACGCAGCGGGTTGAGGCTGCTAGTTAGCTTGCTTCCTCGTTGCACGAGAGTGAGTTAAGGGGGACTAATGCGGCTCCGAGCTTCGCTCTTTATGTCCCCGCATTAGTCCCCCTTAGCTCACTCTCTTTTTGAGTTTGAAGAGCTTGTTTTCTCTAAGACCACCTGCATTCACAAAGTATCCGAATTCACAGTAGCCTAAAAACCATCCGAAGCCAAGACGAGTAGTCAGTGCTTGATGGGGCTCCATAAAGAGCGAAGCTCGGAGCCACATCAAGTACTGGCTGATCGGCTTGGCGGAGCGAAAGAACTCTTCACGAAAACTAAAACGAAAACGACAACCCAACCAACAAGCAAATCAGAAGAGCGCCTTATATTGATCGCGCAATAAATTCTTCTGAACCTTGCCCATAGTGTTCCGCGGCAAAGCGTCCACAACAAAACACTTCTTGGGGATCTTAAAGTTAGCCAACTGCGACTTCAAAGCAGCAATCACAGCGTCCCCAGAAACCATAGCACCAGGCTTAGTAATCACCACCGCCACACCAACTTCACCAAAATCCGGATGCGGCACCCCCACTAATGCGCTTTCGGCAACGCCTGCCATGTCGTTGATGTAGCCCTCAATCTCAGCTGGATAGACGTTGTAACCACCACTGATGATCAAGTCTTTGCTACGACCAACGATGACCACATAACCGCGCTCATCGATCTTGCCGACATCACCGGTTTTGAAAAAACCATCTGTGGTGAATTCTTCTTTGGTCTTTTCAGGCATGCGCCAGTAGCCAGAGAAAACATTTGGGCCTTTGACTTCGATGCCACCAATTTCACCAAGGGGTAATTCCACTCCGTCATCGCTGTGCACGCGCAATTGCACGCTAGGCAATGGAAATCCGACTGTGCCGCCTCTGCGTTCGCTTTGGCCTGGGTATCGCGCATCTGCCGCATAGGGGTTAGATGTAAGCATGACGGTTTCGCTCATACCGTAGCGCTCCAAGATGGTGTGGCCTGTTCGGTCTTGCCATTCTTTGAAAGTCTCTATGAGCAATGGCGCAGAGCCTGCAACGAATAAACGCATGTGCGAGGCTTGTTGTTTTGTCAGTGAGGGTTCTGCCAACATGCGCACATACAAGGTGGGTACGCCCATAAACACTGTGGCTTCTGGCATTTTTTGAATGACGAACTTGGGGTCAAACTTGGACATCCAAATCATCTTGCTGCCGTTGAGCAATGCGCCGTGAATGGCTACGAACAATCCATGCACATGGAAGATGGGCAAGGCGTGGATCAACACATCACCTGCGCGCCAGCCCCAATAGGTTTTGAGGGTTTGGGCGTTGCTGAGCAAATTGCCATGCGACAACATCGCGCCTTTGCTGCGTCCGGTTGTACCGCTGGTGTACAAAATGGCCGCCAAGTCGTCAGCAGCGTTTTCAACTACTGCGTATTTGTCTGAACAATGGACAGCACGGTCTAACAAGCTACCGGTTCTGTTGTCGTTCAAGGTGAAAACGTATTGCGTTCCCGCTTTAAAAGCAATTTTGCTGACCCAGCCAAAGTTGGCGCCACTACACACCACCACTGCAGGCTCGGCGTTCTCGATGAAGTATTGAATTTCTGCGCTTTGGTAGGCGGTGTTGAGAGGCAAAAAAACATAACCCGCCCGCAATGTGGCGAGGTAGAGCATCATGGCTTCGACTGACTTTTCTACCTGGACTGCAACGCGTGCGCCTTGAGGAATGTTCAATCCTTCCAGCAAGTTCGCCAACATCGCACTGGCGCGCTCTAAGTCGCGCCAGCTGTAATTGAATCCGTCATCGGTTTCAACGGCAATGGTGTCTAAGTTGCTCGGAAATTGGGAGCGCAGCGCTGCATACAGGTTGTGGTTCATCGTCTCACACTAAAAAAAGAAACTGACTTTTAATCTAACTTGGCGCCTGAGGCTTTGACAACACCTGCCCATTTTTTGATTTCACTATTTACAAAAGAACCAAACTGCGGGCCGGTCAAATTAGGGAACTCGGCACCGTTACTGGCCCAACTGGTTTTGATCTCATCCGTTGCAGCGGCTTTACGTACTTCTTCTATGGCACGCGCTAGCACATCTGCTGGTGTTCCTTTCGGTGCCCACAGACCGTACCAAGTGGTCACGTTGTAATCTGGCAAGCCCAATTCTGCTGCGCAAGGAATATCTGGAAAGGCAGGGTTGCGTTTATTACCTGAGACCATCAAAGCTTTAATGCGGCCACCTTTGATGTGTTGGGCGGAAGAGCCCAAGCCGTCAAACATCATGTCCACATTGCCAGCGATCAAGTCTTGCAGTGCGGGGCCGGAACCGCGGTATGGGATGTGGGTAATAAAAGTCTTGGATTGGAGTTTGAACAACTCACCTGCCAAATGGTGCGATGTGCCGCCACCTGCTGACCCGTAGTTAAACCGCCCGGGCTTGGATTTCACTTCCTCCAAAAATGCCTTGAAATCAGCGACAGGCATATTTTTAGGGTTGACAACTAAGACGTGCGGCACGCTGGCAACAATTGCTAAAGGTATGAAGTCGCGCTCAAGTTCATAGTCGAGTTTGGGATACATCGACGGTGCAATCGAGTGGTGCACTGCGCCCATAAACAAGGTGTAACCGTCAGGCGCAGCTTTAGACGCAACACCAGCACCCAAATTGCCACCCGCGCCACCGCGGTTGTCGATCACCAGTGTTTTGCCCGTGAGTTTGGAGAATTGGGCAGAAAAGGGTCTGGCAAATGCATCTGTACCGCCACCTGCAGGAAAAGGCACGATCAAGTTGACGGGTTTGTTAGGCCAGCCTGGTTCTGCATGAACATCCAGCGCAAAAGTGGCAAGTGCTGCAGCTGAAAGCCCAAGCCATTGGCGGCGGGTATTTGTAAAAGTCTTATTCATAGTTCTGTCTCCTTTTTTGAATTTATGGTCATGTAAATCAGTTGCTGAAATACAAATCCTCCACCTGGCTAGAGGCGGGAACTTCCCCCGAATCTAGTTGTTTACGGTGTTTGTCGATACGCTTGAGGTCGTATACATAGTTGACCATCAAGCCATGTGATTGTCTAAGTCCTTTTGGCGAAGGGTCGGCGTAAAAATTAATGCGCTCAATCCGAGCGCCGTTACCCAGGTGAAAACGCGCCACAGGGTCTAGCACCATATCGCCTTCTTTGGATCGCCCCAAATACTGCGCCGCGCATCGGATTAAAAATTCGCGCAATGGCGATTTGACAGACAGGCTGGCCAAGGTCTCAGGCTGCTCCAAGGCAGCGATCACATGGATGGAAGATGGCGGCTCAAAACTCAAAGCACGCCCCAAAAGGGAAAGTTCTTTGTCGGTTAACTTCTCGAGCATGGGCTCAAGGTTTTTAGCCAACCAAGTTCTAAAACCAGGAATAGGCGAAAGAGTGGCGAAAGTTTTGAGCTTAGGAAATTCAGAGCGCAGTGTTTCAACCACCCGCTTAATCAGCGAGTCACCAAAGCTGACGCCCCGCAACCCAGTTTGGGTCGTGCTGATGGAATAAAAAATAGCAACCGAGGCTTTGTGCAAATCCGAGTTGGCAGCAGTCTCGTCCAACAGGGGCATGATGTTGTCGGCTATCTCATCAAGCAAAGCAACTTCCACAAATATCAGCGGCTCGTTGGGCAAACTGGGGTGGAAGAAGCCGTAACAACGGCGGTCGCTGTCCAGCCGGTTTTTGAGATCTGCCCAACTGCGAATATCGTGGACCGCTTCATACTTGATGAGCTTTTCGATCAAGGAAGCAGGTGAGTCCCAACTGATGGTGCGTAACTCCAAGAAGGCCACGTCGAACCAAGTGGAGAACAGGTTCTCTAATTCGGCATCTAGCGCCAGCAAGCGCTTGTTACCCTTCATTTGCGGCAGCATTTCGGCACGCAAATCGACTAGAAAGCGCATACCGCCTGGGTAGGCGGCAAAGCGTTGCAGCAAACGGGTACGTGGAGAAACCAGCGCACGCCTTAGGCGAATTTCGGCTGTGCCCTCATCCGCCGTTCCCAGTGAGGCGTCATATTCGACCCTGGCCGTTCGCACTTTCAGGGGATCCGGACCAAATTGCTCACTAATAAGTAACCATAAATCTTGCCGCTCACTGGAGTCAGCTTTTGCGTACCAATCGGCCAATGCTTTGGCACGTCGCCCACCTTCGACTTCGCTCACTTTAGGGTCCACCACCGCCTGTAACAACAACAGTGTCCGACGCAACGAACGGGGAGACAGGGCTTCTTTATGCACACGAAGGGTTGCGCCCAAGCGTTCACGCGTAGAGCGGGCGACTTCTTCTGGCGGGGCGCTTGCCGGCGCAGAGTTACGCAACAAATTGAGTTTGGAACTGAGCCAGTTGGTTGCGTTCATTCGTGTGGTGAGGCATAAGGTGTTTCACCATTTTGTAACACAACTGCGCCCCACATCCAAGCACCTACCGCCACCATGGGGACGCACAGCCACTGCCCCATGCTCAAACCTAAAGCCAGCAGGCCTAAATGCGCATCTGGCTCACGAAAATATTCAGCCATAAATCGCATCACCCCGTAGCCCATCAAAAACACGCCAGACACCGCCCCCACGGGCCTTGGCTTCCTGGCATAAAGCCACATCACCACAAACAACAACAAGCCCTCACCCAGAAATTGGTAGACCTGCGAAGGATGTCGCGCCAAAAGCAAACCACTTTGTGGAAACACCATCGCCCAAGGTAAATCAGGATCTGCCGCCCTGCCCCATAACTCGCCGTTAATGAAGTTCCCCACCCTGCCCGCAGCCAACCCCGTCGGCACGCAAGGCGCAATGAAATCGGTCACCGCCAACCAAGGGCGTTTGCGCTGCCAAGCAAACAAGGCCATCGCTCCAATAACTCCCAGCATGCCGCCATGAAAACTCATGCCGCCTTGCCAGACATAAAACACTTCGATCGGATGTTCAGCGTAGTAACCCAGTTTGTAGAACAGGCAATACCCAACGCGTCCACCCAGCACCACACCCATCACGCCATAAGTCAGCAAGTCGTCGACGTCTTGGACATTCCATTTACCTTGCGCCACCCAATCAGCGTATGGCGCATGTTGCAAACGGCGTTTGGCTAGGAAGAGAAATAAGCCAAACGCTATTAAATAGGTGATGCCATACCAGTGGATGGCAACGGGCCCGAGTTGCAAGGCAACGGGGTCGAATTGGGGGTGTATCAGCATGCCCGCCATTGTGCGCGAGGTTTGCGTAAGCGACTCTGTAGCTCAAAGCCTGTGCGCAGGGGGATAAACTAAGCGTTTTTGTCCGACTGAGCACTTCACCATGGCTACTTCACCTCTCAAAATCAACCGCCGCTCCGCCAACATTACCGAAGGCAAATCCCGCGCGCCCAACCGTTCGATGTATTACGCCATGGGTTACCAAGAAGGTGATTTCGTCAAACCCATGGTGGGCGTAGCCAACGGGCACAGCACCATCACCCCTTGTAATAGCGGCTTACAAAAACTCGCCGATGCTGCCGTGGAAGGTATTGAGGAATCTGGTGGCAATGCCCAAATTTTCGGCACACCCACCATCTCTGACGGTATGGCCATGGGCACCGAAGGCATGAAGTACTCCTTGATCAGCCGCGAAGTGATCTCCGACTGCATCGAGACTTGCGTGCAAGGCCAGTGGATGGACGGCGTGTTGGTCGTAGGCGGATGCGACAAAAACATGCCGGGCGGCATGATGGGCATCTTGCGCGCTAATGTGCCTGCTATTTATGTCTACGGCGGCACGATTCTTCCCGGTTCCTACAAAGGCAAAGACCTCAACATCGTCAGCGTGTTCGAGGCGGTGGGAGAAAACTCAGCCGGCAAACTCAGCGATGCCGATTTGCGTGAGATCGAGATGCGCGCGATTCCAGGCACGGGTTCTTGCGGTGGCATGTACACCGCAAATACCATGTCGTCATCGTTTGAGGCTTTGGGAATGTCCTTGCCCTTCTCGTCGACCATGGCCAATCCACACGACGAGACAGAAAATTCGGCCAAAGCATCGGCCAAGGTTTTGATTGAAGCGATCAAGAAAGACATCAAGCCACGCGACATCGTCACCAAAAAATCTTTGGAAAACGCCGTGGCCGTGATCATGGCTACTGGCGGTTCGACCAATGCTGTGTTGCATTACCTCGCCATCGCCCACGCTGCCCAAGTCGACTGGACGATCGACGACTTCGAGCGCATGCGCAAAAAAGTGCCCGTCATTTGCGACCTCAAACCCAGCGGTAAATATCTAGCTGTCGACTTACACCGCGCTGGTGGCGTCCCGCAAGTCATGAAAATTTTGCTCAAAGCCGGCTTGTTGCATGGCGACTGCATGACCATCACCGGCAAAACCGTGGCCGAGAACTTGGCTGACATTCCAGACACCCCACGCGCCGACCAAGACGTCATTCGTCCGATCGACAAGCCGATGTATGAGCAAGGCCATTTGGCCATTCTGAAAGGCAACCTTTCACCCGAAGGCTCGGTCGCCAAAATCACTGGCTTGAAAAACCCCGTCATCACCGGCCCAGCCCGCGTGTTTGATGACGAGCAATCCGCGCTCAAAGCCATCTTGGACGGCAAGATCAAAGCAGGCGATGTCATGGTCTTGCGTTACCTCGGTCCCAAAGGTGGCCCCGGAATGCCTGAAATGCTGGCACCCACAGGTGCCTTGATCGGTGCTGGTTTGGGTGAAAGCGTAGGCCTGATCACCGATGGACGTTTCTCCGGTGGCACATGGGGCATGGTGGTAGGCCACGTTGCTCCTGAAGCGGCGGCTGGTGGCAATATTGCATTCATCCACGAAGGCGACTCCATCACCATCGACGCGCGCGAGTTGCTGTTGCAACTGAATGTGACAGATGCCGAATTGGCAAAGCGCAAAGTTGGCTGGAGTGCTCCAGCTCCACGTTACAACCGTGGCGTGCAAGCTAAGTTTGCCTTCAACGCCTCTAGCGCCAGCAAAGGCGCTGTTTTGGACGACTATTGATTTGACGACCACGACCA
>JBBAOY010000017.1:33406-42330 GCA_040401095.1 Limnohabitans sp. | reverse complement strand
GATGATGTGATGCACATGAAGCGCACCGCGGATCGTTTGTTTGGCGACGCTTATGTGTGGTCTGTGCTTGGTGCCGGACGCAATCAAATTCCAATCGCCACGCAGTCTGCCGCTATGGGAGGCAACGTGCGTGTTGGTTTAGAAGACTCTTTGTGGGACGGCCCTGGAAAATTGGCCGAGTCGAATGCCGATCAAGTCACGCGCATTCGCAAAATTATCGAAGGTCTTTCTTTAGAAATCGCAACGCCCGATGAAGCACGTAAAATTTTGAAGCTCAAAGGCCACCACAACGTTAACTTCTAAAAATACTATGCGCATTTGGAAAAAAGAAATCTCTCCGGCTATTCTTTCGACGAACCATATCGATACGGCAACTGAGCATCTAGGCTTAGAGTTCTTGGAGGTGGGCGATGACTTTATACGTGCGCGTGTCCCTGTTGATAAGCGCACCCGACAACCTTATGGTCTGCTGCACGGCGGGGTGAGCGTGGTTCTAGCAGAAACCATCGGCTCTTGCGGTGCACATTATTCGTGCCCGCCGGATCACCGCGCAGTAGGTTTAGATATCAATGCCAACCATTTAAAAAGCGCTACGACTGGCTGGGTAACAGGTACAGCGCGTCCTGTTCACATCGGTAAGAGCACACAGGTCTGGCAAATCGATATGCATAACGATGCGGGTGATTTAACCTGCGTGTCACGCATTACGATGGCAATTCTTTCTCCGCGCTGAATGCGCTAATTGCGCTTTCAAAATTTAAGCAGTCTTCACCCGTTCGCTTTTCCAATACACGTCGTCGCCACCGTCTTTGCGGTTGAGCACACGGGCCAGCACAAACATCAAATCACTCAGCCGGTTAAGGTATTGGCGTGGTGCGTCTTTTAAGGCTTCTTCATTACCCAAGGCCACCACAGCACGCTCGGCGCGACGCGCCACGGTACGGCAGACATGTGAAAGCGCTGCACTGCGGTTTCCTGCGGGCAAGATAAATTCTTTCAAACGAGGCAAGTCTGCGTTGTACCGCTCTAGCGCTTCATCGAGTTGTAAAACCGCCTCGGCTTTGAGAAGTTCAAAGCCCGGGATGGACAGCTCGCCCCCTAAATTAAACAACTGGTGCTGGATTTCTACCAATACATCGCGCACATCTTGCGGCACTTCTTCGCACAACAAAACGCCAATACAAGAGTTGAGCTCATCCACATCGCCCATGGCGTGCACGCGCAAACTGTTTTTAGAGACGCGTTGGTTATCGCCGAGCCCCGTTGTCCCGGCATCGCCTGTGCGGGTTGCAATTTGTGTGAGACGGTTACTCATTAGGGTTTTCCTTTATCTATGTGCGCTGTTTTCACTTGCGCACATTATTGCGCGTGTCACCACAGCGGCTTACTTAAAAGTGCATATCTAATTAGAATGGTTTTCTTACTTGGAGACACCGCATGAACGCCCCTACCTCGCATGACCACTTGGTTCCTGTGATATCGCAACGCGATATTCCTCCGGCTTTTGTAGAGGCTTTGAAATCGCGTTTTGCTGCCAATTGTTCTACCGCCCAAGTGGTGCGTGAACAGCATGGCCGCGATGAGTCTGCGTTTACAGAGGTGCCCCCACCGGTGGCGGTGGTGTTTGCTGAAAACACCCAAGACGTAGCCGATGCAGTGGCATTGGCTGCACAGTACCGCGTTCCTGTCATTCCCTTTGGCATTGGGTCTTCACTTGAAGGCCATCTGCTTGCCGTGCAAGGCGGCATCAGCATTGACGTGAGCCGTATGAACAAGGTTTTGTCGATCAACGCCGACGACTTGACCGTGACGGTGCAAGCCGGCGTGACACGCAAACAGGTGAATGAAGAAATTAAAAGCACGGGTTTGTTTTTCCCCATCGATCCTGGCGCTGACGCCACGATTGGCGGCATGAGTGCGACGCGTGCGAGCGGAACTAACGCTGTGCGCTATGGAACCATGCGCGAAAACGTGTTGGCTTTAGAAGTGGTCACATCGAGTGGCCAAGTCATTCGCACGGGCACGCGCGCTAAAAAATCTTCTGCAGGCTATGACCTCACACGCTTGATGGTGGGTAGCGAAGGCACGCTGGGCGTGATCACTGAAATCACCTTGCGTTTGTATCCCTTGCCTGAAGCGGTATTGGCAGCAGTGTGCTCATTCCCAAGCATTGAAGCCGCTGTGCGCACCACTATTACCATGATTCAAATAGGTGTGCCAATTGCACGTGTCGAATTAATCGACGCCAATGCTGTGCGCATGGTCAACGCACACTCCAAGCTCGAACTCGCTGAATCGCCTATGTTGTTGATGGAATTTCACGGCTCACCCAATGGCGTAAAAGAACAAGCTGAAACCGTGCAAGAGATTGCCAACGACAACGGTGGGCAATCGTTTGAGTGGGCCACCACACCTGAAGAGCGCACCCGTCTATGGACCGCGCGCCACAACGCGTATTTCGCTGGCATTCAAAGCAGGCCAGGTTGCCGCGCCATCAGCACAGACACTTGCGTGCCGATTAGCCGTTTGGCAGATTGCTTGCTCGACTCTGTCGCGGAAGCCGACGCATCTGGCATCCCCTACTTTTTAGTAGGCCACGTCGGTGACGGCAATTTCCACTTTGGCTATTTGATTGACCCCAACAATGCTGCAGAGCGTGAAACGGCTGAAACCTTGAACCACAAGTTAGTGCAACGCGCCCTTAGCTTAGAAGGCACTTGCACTGGTGAACACGGTATTGGTCTACACAAGATTGACTTCTTGGTAACCGAGGCGGGTGAAGGTGCGGTAGACATGATGCGCACCATCAAACGGGCACTCGACCCACACAACATCATGAACCCTGGAAAGATTTTTTCCTATTGAGTAAGTGTTGGACCTGTTCACACAATTTGAACTGGTCAAATGGTTTGAGCAGGGTGTCGTCTACGCCGGCTTTGGCAAAGCGCTCTAAGTCATTGGGGTTGACGTTAGCCGTCAAGCCGAGCACCGGAGTATTGGCCGCAGCGCCTTGAAGTTCTTGTCTCAAACGCTGTGTGGCTTCTATGCCATCCATCTCTGGCATGACCATATCCATCAATACCAAGTCAAATGGATGGACTGCAAGTTCTGCCAACGCTTTGGCCCCGTTATCGACCTCGACCACAGCGCTGTTCTTCCAATGCTTTTGCAAGATTTGACGCGCCAACAAACGGTTAATCGGATGGTCGTCGACGACTAAAAACCGATAAGCCATATCAGCGTTTACTTCCAAGCCTGTGGGTGCAGTTTTTGCAACACTTTCTGGCGCTTGCGCTTGCAGCGGCAGATAAAACCAAAAGTGGGCGCCCTGTCCTTGCGTGCTCTCAAAGCCAATTCTCCCGCCCATAAGTTCAACCAAGCGCTTAGAGATAGACAGGCCTAGTCCGTTTCCACCAAATCGCTCCTGCACTTCTTCGCCCTGGCTAAACCGTTCAAAAATATGCGGCTGCAGTTCCGGCGCAATACCAATGCCTGAGTCTTTGATAGAAAACAATACGCCGTTGTCTTGCCGCGTCACGTGCACATGCACAAAACCTTGGTGGGTAAATTTGATCGCATTACCCAATAAGTTGACCAAGATTTGCATCAAGCGATGGCGGTCTGTTAGCACCCATTGCGGTACATCGGGGTCAACTTCACACTTGAAATCTAGTTGCGTACTTTTAAGCCGCTGCAAAAACAAGCCTGTAGCGCTGTCGATGGTGTCTTGCAAGACAAACTTTTCTGGATGGAAGCTGATGTTTCCAGCTTGTAGCTGTGAAAAGTCCAAGACATCGTTGATAACCGTCAGCAAATGGTCTGCTGATTGTTGGGTGTGCTGCAAGATTTTGAGCGCATGGGGCTTGTCTTTCGCTTGCTGCATCAGCAAGGTGTTAAAGCCCAAAATGGCATTCATAGGCGTGCGCAGTTCATGGCTGACCGTGGCAATAAATAACTCACGCGCAGCAGACACACGCTCTAGCTCCTCTTGGTTTTCTTTGAGCTGTCGGTTGTAAATGCCACGCGTTTTGAATGTTTTGCGAAACATGTTGTTGTAGAGATAAGGCGTCAAGAGCACGGCCAATAATGTGGCGGTGTAGGTTGCAAATGATCCGCGTAATTCGTCGTTACTTAGCTTGAGTGGCTCTAGCAAAATTGCGTTGCTTGTGCACCATGCAACGATCAAATACTCCAAGATGCCCAACCCCAGAAAAATAAAACCCGGCTTTTTACCGAGCACATAAAAAGCAACCAATGGCGCCAACATAATCCAATTCAACTTAGGCGAATAAATGCCTCCCGTCAAAAGACTCAAATAAATAATCAGTGCGTTGTATGCAATTAAAACAATGACAACCGCTTTTTTTTCTGACGCTCCAAATTGAAGCATCACGAACTCGAAAAATATAAGAGAAATAATACCCAATCGCGGGATGAGTTGGTTCTCGTTTGGATCGACAACGATGAGTATGGACACCAAAATGATGGTCAGCCATGCCAACACAAATAAGTAAGGCCGATGTCCTTCTTGGAACGCCTTTGGCAAATAAGGCGCTAAACGAGTCGTCATGTCCAGAGGTTGTTGCATCGCCATCAACCCACCTCCTTTTCGTGCGCTGACAAAGCAGCAGAGATCCTGCTGCCCAAATCACCCATGTCTAGGGGTTTGTGAATCACGTCGTTCATACCCGCGGCTAAGTAACGTTCGCGGTCTATCGGGTGTGTATTTGCTGTAATGGCCATCACGGGAATGCGGTCTGCAGGTGCGGCTAAATTCTTTCTAATAGCTTGCGTCGCGGTCGGTCCGTCCATGTCTGGCATAACAACATCCATGAGCACCATATCGAATGCTTGTTCAGCCAGCGCAGCCAGCGCCGCTTGTCCACTAGCAACGTCAGTCACGCTGCAATGTGGAAAACACTTCTTCAACATGAGTTTTGCCACCATCAGGTTGACGGCGTTATCGTCCACCAGCAAAAACTGAATGGGTGCTTTGCTCCAACTGGTATGTGTAGGTGTGTCGGCGTTTTTAAGCTCTATGTGTTCGGTCGGCAAAGGCAGCATGAACCAAAACGTAGCACCTTGATGGATCGCACTTTTGACACCTATTTCGCCGCCCATGCGCTTGACGAGTCGGTCGCAGATCGCCAGCCCTAAACCCGAGCCACCGTATAGGCGATTTGTCTCAAGATTGGCTTGCTCGAACCGCAAAAAAATTTGGCGTTGTTTTTCTGGTGCTATGCCTATTCCTGTATCTTGCACTTCAAATCGCACGCCGCGTACTACTTGACTGATACGTATGGAGATTTGTCCTTCACTGGTGAATTTCAATGCGTTGTCCAAAAGGTATTGCAAGGCTTGCATGATGCGCTGCTTGTCACCCGTAGCCCATATATCGTGAACGCCGTTGGCATCCATCACCAAGCTTAGGTTTTTTTGTTGGGCCAGGGGTTGGTATTTGCCAAATACTTCGTGGGCTAGGTGGCTCAGGGAAAACTTGCCAGTCACCAAAGTCAAGCGGTTGGCCTGCAATTGCGAAAAGTCCAACACATTGTTGACGAGCCCAAGCAGCTGCTCTGTTGATTTTTTTATTAAGTCAACAACATGGACATCGTCTGGATTGCTTGCAAGCTCTTGGCGCAGGATGTCGTTAAAGCCCAAAATGGCATTCATCGGTGTACGTACCTCGTGGCCGATGGAAGCAATAAATTCGTCTTTGTGGGCTTGCGCTTGCAAAATTTTGTTTTGTGTTTCTTCTAGCGCTTTGTTTTTTGTGTCGATCTCTTCCAATAAATGGCCGTACATCCAGTCAGTCGCTAAAGCCCCAAATAGCACCATGAGAATCACACTGAGTTTGTAGATTAGTGCCCATGCAATGGTCTCTTGACCCATGCGCACTTCGCTAGACACCACCCCTTGTAACCCCAAGATATAAAAACCTACATAGAGGAAAAAAAGCAGCGCAATAGAAATCTGTGTTGCTACCCGGTTAAAAAAAAGAATAACAACAACACCAATAATCGACATCCACACCATGGCCGGCGAGTTAATGCCTCCCGTATTGGCAGTGATGTAAATAAACTCTAATAGGGACCAGAACGCACCAAATTTAATCCAGGTGTAATTGGTAACACCCATTCGCACCGACGCATAGCTCAGCAAGAAAACTACAGCGCTAATTAAATGGATGCGATAGTCATACTGCGGATGCGCTACTGCATACAGCACCAAGGACACCACCATACCACTGAGATATGTCCAGCCCGACGCACGCAACAGCCGCTCTGTTGGCCGGCCTTGAAACAGGTCCTTTGGTAAAAAAAGAAAGGCCAGTTTAGCGAGCATATTTTTTAAGTGGCGGTATGCCCGCGCAATTTGTCAACCAAGCCATTGAGCGCGTCGAGCGATCCAAACTGTATTGCCACCTCGCCCATGTCTTCTAATTTGCCGTTGCGTTTGACGCGTTTCTTCACACGCACTTCCACTTGCGCGGTCAGCAGATCTGACAACTCTTCTTCGACACGTCTCATGTCGCGCGTTTTTTCTTTTTTGGGTTTTTGTGGAACCAAGTTGAATTCAGCGCTGAGTTTTTTGACCAGGCTTTCTGCTTCGCGTACAGAGAGTTTCTTCGCGTTAATTTGATTCGCTGCCGTGATTTGCGTGGCACGGTCTAGTGCGAGCAATGCACGTGCATGACCCATGTCGATATCGCCGGCCATCAACATGGTCTGCACGGGGTCTGCCAAATTGAGTAAGCGCAACAAATTGCTCGCCGCACTGCGCGAACGTCCCACCGCTTGGGCCGCGAGTTCGTGTGTGAGACCGAATTCTTTGATCAGCCGGTTTAAGCCCTGCGCTTCTTCTAGCGGATTAAGGTCTTCGCGTTGGATGTTTTCTATCAAGGCCATAGCGGCAGCAGCTTCGTTGGGCACGTTTCGCACGAGCACCGGCACTTCGTCCAAGCCCGCGAGTTTGGCAGCACGACTTCGGCGCTCGCCAGCAATGATTTCGTATTTGCCTGCGTTTTTGCCGCTCTCTAATTTACGCACCAAGATCGGCTGCATGATGCCTTGGGCTTTGATGCTCTCGGCTAGCTCGTACAAAGCGCCTTCGTCCATGCGTGTACGCGGTTGGTACATGCCAGGCACGAGTTCCGTCAAAGGCAACGTGTTGGGTTCGCCTTGTTTTCTATTGGCAGCGGCGACTACCGCATCATCGACCTTGGGCCCGAGCAATGCTTCAAGTCCGCGGCCTAAGCCTTTGGGTTTTTTGGTAACCATATTCTTTTTCTCTCGTTGCTCTTACAAAGTTTGAACCCGCGTCACCATCTCTTGTGCGAAGTCGATATAGGCCTGAGAACCCTTGGCTGCAGGATCGAACACCACGCCAGGTAAGCCGTAACTAGGCGCTTCAGCCAAACGCACATTGCGCGGGATGACCGCATTGAACACTTTGTCTGCAAAGTGGTCTTTGAGTTGGTCACTCACCTGCACTTGTAGGGTGATGCGCGGATCAAACATCACTCGCAGCAAACCAATGATCTTGAGGTCTTTGTTCAAATTCGCGTGTACCTGCTTGATGGTGTTGACCAAGTCGGTCAACCCTTCGAGCGCGAAATATTCGCACTGCATGGGCACCACCACCCCGTGCGCCGCGCACAAACCATTCAAGGTGAGCATGGAGAGTGAGGGTGGACAATCTATCAAAACAAAATCGTAGTCATTTTGTACTAATAACAAGGCGTCGCGCAAGCGGTTTTCGCGCCGATCGAGGTCCACCAACTCGACTTCTGCGCCTGCCAAATCACGGTTTGCGCCGATGACATCGAAGGTTGCCATGTTGCGCTGCGTAGCGCCATCGCCCCAGTGGGTTTTGACGCGCGACTGCGAGATGGTGGCCTCTTCCAAAAGCACGTCATACACGGTGTGTTTGAGTTGGCGCTTGTCTATGCCCGAGCCCATGGTGGCATTGCCTTGCGGGTCGAGGTCGACCATCAACACGCGCTGTCCGACAAACGCTAGGCCCGCCGCCAGATTGACGGTAGTGGTGGTTTTACCCACGCCTCCTTTTTGGTTTGCAACACAGAAAATTTTGGCCATAGCGCGTTCTCGTTTTAGAAATAATTCAAATAGTTGTCAGGCGGATTATTTAAACAAGGCCATCTTCAGGCCAAAAGAAATCAGCAGCAAGCCTGTGATTTTGTTCAACAAAAAGCCAACGATACGGTGGGCATTGGCACGTTTGGCCAACAGATTCGCGCTCACCACTATGACCAAGCCATACGCAAGCGTCAGTGCCGCGATGGTCGCAGCCATCACCGCAAAAGTGGTGACACCTTGGTGCTCGGCGGGATTCACAAAAAGCGGAAAAAAAGCCATATAAAAAACAATCGCCTTGGGGTTCAACACGGTGATAAAAAACGCTTGCTTAAAAAAATGGTCGGGTTTGAGTTCGAGTGCCGGCGCATCGTCTAAACGCGTACGCAACAACTTTGCCCCCAACCACACCAAATAAATAGCGCCTATCCATTGGATGGTTTGAAACGCTGCCGGATACGCGGCTAACAAGGCAGAAAGCCCAGACACTGCCAACCACAACAGGGTTTGGTCACCTGCAATCACACCCAAAGTTGCCGCCATGCCAGACCGAACGCCACCATGCGCGGTCGCTCCTAACAAAGCCAAGTTTCCTGGGCCGGGTATGGCCAAAAAAACAATCACTGCGACGACAAAAGCGCCGTAGTCTGCAATACCGAACATGGATTTCCCGAAACGAAAAGAGGAGGAAGTTTAACCCCGCATCCAAACCAGGCATCTTTGGGCGTCTAGCCCGGGCACCTGTAACTGTTCCACGTGAAACACTTTTGCCATCTCAGGGAGTGCCGCAAGCTCTTCTTCTGGATTTTTGCCCTTCATCGCCATCCA
>JBBAOY010000017.1:2636-33306 GCA_040401095.1 Limnohabitans sp. | reverse complement strand
TCTCAGGGAGTGCCGCAAGCTCTTCTTCTGGATTTTTGCCCTTCATCGCCATCCATACGCCTTCAGCGGCAAGCGCCTTGCAGGAGCCATTGACGAAGTCTGCCAGCGAGGCAAAGGCGCGGGAAGACATGATGTCAAAAGTCTGGGTGACGGTTTCGATGCGCGCATGGAGTCCCGTCAAGTTTGAAAGTTTGAGGCTTGCTGCCGCCTGCTGAATAAAAGCTACTTTTTTGGCTACGGCATCGATGCAAGTTACTTGAATCTCGGGGCAGGTGATGGCAATCACTACGCCAGGAAGGCCGGCGCCGCTTCCAACGTCTAGCAAAGTAAATGGTTTTTGCAGAACATTTGCATTTTGACCGTCTTGCGGTTTGACCAGTCGCGCCGAGCGCAACTCCGTGAGTTGACGCCGCAAGGGCAAAACCACCGATAAGCTGTCGAGCAAATGGTGGGTCAACATTTCTTCTGGGTCACGTACCGCAGTCAAGTTGTAGACGCGGGTCCATTTGCCCATCAGGTCCACATAGCTAAGAAGCTGGCTTTGCTGGTGCTCGTCTAAATACAGCCCCATTGCGTCCAAGCCTTGGCGCAAAGGCAAGGACAAGGCGTGCATATTACGTAGCCAGCGCGTCGCTGGTGGTTTCTGCGGCGGCAGACTCGTTGCCAAAGCCTTTGTAACGGGCGCGGCGTAAATGCACAAGTAAAAGGGAAACCGCCGCCGGCGTAATGCCGGTCATCCGCGAAGCCTGCCCCAAGGTCTCGGGGCGCTGGCGGTTTAGACGCTGGCGGACTTCTATCGACAGGGCTGAGACTTGGTCGTAGTCCAAGTCTTGTGGCAACTTGAGGTTTTCGTAATGCGCCGCGCGCAACACCTCTTCTTGCTGACGCCCGATATAGCCCGCGTACTTGGCAGAAATCTCAATCTGCTCGACGATGGCGCTCGCTGTTTCACGTGAAACAGTCGCACCGTCCGCTTGGCCGCCAACAGACAATAGTTCAGGGTTTTGGTATTTGCCGCCATCCAGCAACATCAGATTGGTATACGTTACCTCTGGCCGGCGCAACAGGTCGGCCAAGCTGTGCTCGTGCTCGAGCGGTTTGCCCAAAAGACGAACTGCCTCGCTAGCAGCTAAATTTTTGGGGCTCACCCAAATAGATTTGAGGCGCTCTGTTTCACGTGAAACAGCGTCGCGTTTTTGGCTAAAAGCATCCCAGCGGGCGTCGTCGACCAAGCCCATTTGGCGACCCAGCTCGGTCAGCCTCATATCGGCGTTGTCTTCTCTAAGTTGCAAGCGGAACTCGGCGCGGCTGGTGAACATGCGGTAGGGCTCGGTCACGCCTTTGGTGGTGAGGTCGTCTACGAGCACACCCAAATAAGCGATATCTCGGCCGGGCGTCCAAGCGCCGCCCATGTCGTTGGCTAGGGCTTTTATTTGGCGGCACTGAAGCGCGGCATTGATTCCAGCGAACAGGCCTTGGGCCGCAGCCTCTTCGTATCCAGTGGTGCCGTTGATTTGCCCCGCAAAGAACAGGCCGCCGATCGAGCGCGTCTCGAAACTGCGTTTGAGTTCACGCGGGTCGAAGTAATCGTACTCAATGGCGTAGCCGGGACGAACAATATGTGCGTTCTCTAGGCCTTTCATGGATCGGACCAACTCGTACTGGATATCAAAAGGCAAGCTGGTCGATATGCCATTGGGGTAATACTCGTGGGTGGTCAGCCCCTCGGGTTCGAGAAAAATCTGGTGGCTGGTTTTATCAGCAAAGCGATTGATCTTGTCCTCCACGCTCGGGCAATAACGCGGGCCAACGCCTTCAATCTTGCCCATAAACATGGGGCTGCGGTCAAAGCCCGAACGGATGATGTCGTGGGTGCGCTCATTGGTATGGGTGATCCAGCAAGGCACTTGTTGAGGGTGCATATCTGCGCGACCCATATAGCTAAAGACCGGCATATCGGCAGACATGCCGCCGGGCACGCCATCTCCGGGTTGCTCGACGCATTGGCTAAAGTCAATAGTGCGGCCATCGATTCTGGGGGGCGTGCCGGTTTTGAGACGGCCTTGCGGTAATTTCAATTCTTTTAAGCGCGCAGACAAACCAACGGCAGGCGGGTCACCCGCACGACCAGCGGCGTAATGGCTGAGCCCCACATGGATTTTTCCGTCAAGAAAAGTTCCCGCGGTAAGCACCACGGTTGTCGAGCGAAACTGTATGCCCGACTGGGTGACGGCGCCGACCACCCTATCGCCTTCGACCATCAAGTCTTCTACCGACTGCTGAAAGAGCCATAAATTAGGCTGGTTTTCCAACATGCCGCGAATGGCGGCCTTGTACAAAACACGGTCAGCCTGGGCGCGGGTTGCGCGAACGGCAGGGCCTTTGGAACTATTCAAAATCCGAAATTGGATGCCGCCCAGGTCTGTCGCCAAAGCCATAGCACCACCCAATGCGTCGACCTCTTTCACCAAATGGCCCTTGCCGATACCGCCAATCGACGGGTTGCAGCTCATTTGGCCCAGTGTTTCAATGTTGTGGGTGAGTAATAAAGTAGTGCATCCCATGCGTGCAGACGCCAAAGCGGCCTCGGTGCCGGCATGGCCACCACCCACCACAATGACATCAAATTCTTTGGGGTACAACATATATTCACAACCTTCTGAGGTGCAGGGGCTGTATGCGCCGCCCTGCTGAGCAACACGCGATTTTACAAGCGGAGCGCGTTTTTTGCTAGGGCTTTGCGAAGGTAACACTCACGCGCAAGCCGTGGGGGGTCTCATTGCCCACATGCAACTTGGCTTCCATGAGGCTGACATACGATTTAACGATCGCCAAACCAAGCCCCGAGCCTTCTTTCAAGGCTTCACCTGCAGCACCCTGCGCCCAGCGCTTCGATAGTTTTTGCAACTGCGCGCTTGAGACGCCGGCTCCGTTGTCCACCACAGACAAAACAACAGACTGCAAATTTTCTTTGAGTGAGACCGTTATGCGACTTAGGCCTTCTTGTGCGCGTCCGTAACGAAAAGCGTTGTCCAACAAGTTATTCAATATGCCTTCAATCAACGCACCATTGCCCAACACCAAAGTAGTTTTTTCAGAATCGTTGGCGCCGAGATCTACGCCAGTAGCGTCTGCGCGCGGCAAGAAACGCAAAACGGCTTCTCGCACCAAGGCATCGATTGCGATGGGTGTTTGCTCCAAAGTTTGTTGTGCTTCATCAGCCAAAGCCAAGGCCAGTAACTGGTCCACCAAATGGCTAGCGCGCTCTTGGCTTTGCGCGATGCCTTCAAGTTGCTCTCGCCAAATACGTGGCTCGTTTTGGCGTAAGCCATAGTCGGCCAAGGCTCGGATGCCTGCCAAAGGTGTACGCAACTCATGCGCCACATTGCCCGAGAACTCTCGTTGTGCCCGCACGCTATCTGCGATTCGCCCTAGCAGTGCGTTGATCGCTTGTCCAAGACGCTGAATATCTCGGGTGCTGGCCGACACAGGCACCGGCGTGAGGTCGCGCGCATCACGTTGTTCCAAGCCTTTCTCTAACGCAGCCAAAGGCTCTAAATCATCTTCAATCGCGCGTTGCAACCAGGTTGCCAAAAAGATGAGCAAGAGAATTTGCGGCGCTATGGAAAAAACCAATAAGCGTTGAATCAAGCGGTCACGACTCGTAGTGGTTTGTGCCATCACCACATAAAACTCCGCCGGCTGTTGCCGGTGAATCGTGACGCGGCGCAGGCTGCGGTTTTGATAGTCGAGCGACTGAAAGGTTGGCCCCTTGCTCTCTCCCAGAGGATCCGTATGCAACCCAGTGTGTCCCGCCAAAAGCGAGCCGTCTGGACGCAGGACTGCAAAAAACAAGGCTTCTGTTTGGTCAAACAACACGGTACGCATTTCTTGCGTGGAGAGGCTTAACTCCAACTCCCCCATATCCGGGTTGCCGCGCACATGGCTTGCCACGAGATAAGCGTCGTCTAACAAAGAGCGGTCGAATGCTTGCTGCGTGAAATAAGCCGCCACAGCCACCACCAAGGCAGAGCCAAGCATCCACGTTACCGCCAAAGGCAGCAACACATGGCGCAACAAGCGGTTGCGTAACGACGGTTTTCTAGGTTCATGTGCGACGCTCATGCTGGGTCTTTCGCTTCTTCTAATAAGTATCCAATGCCACGCAGGGTGCGAATGGTTGCGCCGCTGTCGCTAAGCTTTTTACGCAAGCGCGAAATGAAAGCTTCCAATGCGTTGTCGGCCAAGGCCTCATCAAAGCTAGACAACTTCTCTGAGAGCTCTCTTTTGCTGACCGTGCGCCCTGGCGGCGTCATCAGCTCCCACAAAACCTCGAACTCACGTGCAGGTAGGGCCAAGTCTTGTTCCTCCACCAATATTCTGCGGTTCTTGCGCTGCAAGACCAGTCGCCCGACTTGCACCACGTCGTCTGCGCCCATGGCGCGACGCGCCAAGGCACGCAGTCTGGCTTCGATCTCTGCCAAATCAAATGGTTTGCCCAAATAGTCATCCGCCCCAGCATCTAAACCAGCAATGCGCTCATCGGTACGGTTGCGCGCCGTCAGCACAAGCACTGGGGTGCGGTCGCCTCGGCTTCGCGCCGAGCGCAACAAGCTCAAACCGCTCCCCTGCGCTGCACTGGCGTGGCCATTGAGGGGCAGGTTTAAATCTAGTAACACCACATCGTAGGTTTGGACTTGCCAAAAATGGGCGGCTTCTTCCAAGTGACTGGCCGCATCTACCCGATGGCCTGCGTCGGTCAAGCTACGCAACATCACCGCTTGTAAAACGGCATCGTCTTCAATCAACAAAATTCTCATGGGGTAGGTAACAAACGCACCAAGTCAGGGATTGGTCAGCCGTAAAGGGCGATAAACGCGGTATGAGCATACGACAGTTCCTTTCTTTGCGCCGACCTATTCTTGTGGGGCTCCTGCTAACCGCCCTTTGTGGCGCCCACGTGCACGCCCAAACTTTGGGACTAGCCCAAGTACTGGAAGCCGCGCGCCAAAACTTGGATGTTTCCATCGCGCAACAAAACTTAGCCGCCGCGCAAGCCGATGTGGTCTCTGCAGACCGCGCGCCCTTTCCTATCTTCACCGCCAAAACATCGCAGATGTATTTGGATAAAGGCGTTAAAGGAACGGAGGGCATTGGCGGCGGCGCCTTTGGACAAAAGAACATCGATAAGTCTGGTGGTATTGACTGGACCTGGGAGCGTGGCAACAAACGCAGCCTGCGCACCCAAAGCGCGAAACAACAAGCCTTGGCTGCTGGCGCTGATTTGCAAGACATGTTGGTCATGCAACAAATCGCTGCTGCCGCCGCTTACTTTGATTTACTCGCTGCACGCGAGCGCAACCAAGAAATGAAAACGCTCTCGCAAAGCGCATTGCAATTGGCGAAAAGTGCGGGGCTTAGATTAAAGGCTGGCGACCTGTCCGCCCAAGACACCGCGCGTTTAGAAATAGAAGCCCAACGCGCCCAAGCCGATGCGCGCAGCGCACAACTCGACCAACAACGTGCTGTTTTATTGCTACAACAAATTACCAAGTTACAGATCAACTTGAACAACTGGAAGGTTGCGGCAGATTGGCCCAGCATACAAGTGCAAGCCCCCACGCAAGGTGTGTTGCAAGCATGGGTTGACCAGCGTGCAGATGTGGTGGCCGCTCGCGAGCGCGTCACGGCGGCCAGCGCGGCCTTAGAACTTGCACAAGCTCAGAAGAAGGCCGACGTCACGCTCGGCAGCAGCCTTGACCACGACCCACGTGTTTCCAACCGCATGCTTGAATTACGTTTGTCCCTGCCTTTGATCTGGGGCTATGGCTATGAAGGCGAGATCGGCCGCGCACAAGCACAACTCGCGCAAGCGCAAACCCTATTTGAGAAAACCAAACTCGAAGCAAGTTCTGATTTGCAACGCTTGCTGGAAGAGTTCTCCGCAGCGCTCGAGCGCGAAACACTTTACGAACAAGACATCTTGCCACGCGCACGCAAAGTTGCTGAGCAAGCCGAACGCGCCTTCACATTGGGCGCGTCTTCTTTGACCGATTTGTTAGACGCACGTCGCACTTTGCGCGCGACATTGATTGAAGCCGCCTTTACCCGCGCCGACTATGCCAAAGCCTACGAGGCATGGCGTTTGCGCACCACCACTGTTTTAAGCGACGCCCGCTAAATATCTATGCCTTTGAATACACACGCCCTCCAAGAATCTCTTCTAGCCATCTGGCGCTCACCGGTGAAGCGCTACAGCGTTATTGCTGGAACTGCCGCACTGCTTGCGCTCTACATCAACTTAACAGGGCAAGAGCCTGTAGGCCACCCCATCGCACCACCGCCCATCATTCAAGGTGAGCAACTGCGTTTTCCTGCGGGCCACCCACAACTCGCGCTCTTGTCGACTGCGCCTGCTATCGCGGCTAACAGCGTAGCAATTGAATTACCAGCGCGCTTGGTTTGGAACGAAGAAAGAACCGAACGTATCTACCCTGCTTTTGCTGGCCGCGTTGTCAAGCTCAACGCCGATGTAGGTCAGTCTGTGCATGCGGGACAAGTATTGGCAACACTGGCCTCTCCAGAATTTGGCGCAGCGCAAGCCGACACGGCCAAAGCGCAAGCCGATGCAAGGTTTTCTGAACGTGCTTTACAAAGACAAACTGAGTTGTTTGAAGCGGGCATCGTGTCACGCAAAGAGTTTGAGCAAGCCCAAGCCGATGCGCAACGCGCCAAAGCAGAAGTCGCGCGCGCGCAAGCACGCACCCAACTCTACGGCGGTGGTAACTCAGTCAACCAACAGCTGGGCATGTCGGCCACCGTCTCTGGCGTTGTTGTAGAAAGAAATCTAAGTGCTGGACAAGAAGTGCGACCAGACCAAGGTGGGCCTGGATCATTGCCCTTGTTTGTCGTAACTGACCCGCGTGCGCTGTGGGTACAAATTGATGCGCGCGAAGCAGACGTGGCGTCCTTGCAGCCGGGAACACCCATTAGCTTAACCCTGCCGAACTTTCCTGGTCAAAACTTTACTGCCAAGATCACTGCAACTGGCGACTTCATCGACAGCACCACACGCACTGTCAAGGTTCGCGCGGTGATTGACAACAGCCAACGTTTGCTCAAAGCTGAGATGCTGGGTAATGCAAGGTTTGAGCGCTCCCTTGAAAAAGGTGTCTTGGTTCCATCTCGCGCTGTGCAATTACGCGGCTCTCAATATTGGACATATGTGCAAAGAGAACCCGGCGTCTTTGAGGGGCGAAAAATAAGCGTCGGCTACGAGGGCCTCGACAAAGTACTTGTCACCACCGGTCTTAACGATGGTGAGTTGGTTGTAAGCGATAACGGGCTCTTGTTAGCACGCGAGTTTCGTAACGCACAAGTCTTTGCCAAACCGCACAGCGTAAACATTGCAACGCCTGCCGCAGCCAGTACCGCATCCAAATGAAGCGCATTATTCAAATTGCTCTCGCACAGCCACTGATGGTGCTGATGGCAACCTTGCTTTTTATTTTGGCAGGCTCTGTAGCATTTAAAAACCTCTCCGTAGAAGCCTTCCCAGATGTAACAGATACGCAAGTAACCGTGATTGCCTTATTTCCAGGACGGGCAGCTGAAGAGGTGGAAAAGCAAGTCTCTTTACCCATCGAGTTAGCGCTATCAGGCTTGCCTAACTCTATTCGGGTTTTTTCACATACCCAGTTTGGACTGTCATTTACTGTAGTGACATATGACGACAAAGCCGAAGTCAATATTGCGCGACAACAGGTAAATGAGCGCTTGCGTGGGGTTTCTCTGCCGCCTGGTGTGGATGCCAATGTCATGCCCAATGCAACGCCTGTCGGTGAAGTGATGCGATATCGCCTCAGGGGCGACGGCAAAACAACTACCGAGCTGCGCACCCTGCAAGACTGGGTCGTAGAGCGCACATTTAGACAAGTGCCAGGTGTGGCTGACGTCGTAGGCATGGGTGGTTTTATCAAGCAATATGAGGTTCAACCTGATTTACAAAAACTTCGCGCTTACAAGCTAACGCTGCAAGATTTGCAAACAGCACTAGGGCGCAGCAATGCGAACGCAGGTGGTGGCTATGTTGCACAAGGTGCTCAACAGTTTGCAATTCGCGGAATAGGTTTATTGGGCTCGGTAGATGACATTGGCACTGTGGTGATTACAACGCGAAGCAACACCCCTGTTTTAGTGCGCGACGTTGCCAAAGTGTCCATTGGTGCAGTTGCCAGACTTGGAACCGTTGGACAAGACTTAGACGACGACGTGGTGACGGGCATCATCATCATGCGCAAAGGCGAAAACCCTAGCGTTGTACTCAAGGGCGTCAAAGAGCGTCTTGACGATTTAAACGCACGCGTTTTACCCGCTGGCGTACAAATCGTTCCTTTTTATGATCGCACCTGGCTCATGGCCAAAACTTTGACCACTGTATTTAGGAATTTGGTCGAGGGCGCACTATTGGTCTCATTGGTGCTGTACCTGTTTTTATCAAACCTGCGCGCCTCTTTGGCGGTAGTCGTCATTATTCCGCTTTCACTTCTTGCCACCTTTTTGGGTTTGAAGTTCATGGGTGTTCCCGCCAATTTATTGAGTTTGGGCGCAATGGACTTTGGCATCATCGTTGACGGGGCGGTCATTGTGATTGAGAACATCATGCATCGCTTGGCTGAACGTGGTGAAGGCATGAACGAAAAAGAGCGTCGCACCTTAATTACCGAAGCAACCAACGAGGTCGGGCGTCCCACACTCTTCTCCATGCTGATCATCATCGCGGCACATATCCCCATCTTTGCTCTTGAACGCCATGAAGGTCGCATATTTCAACCGATGGCGCTGTCTGTGACAACGGCGCTCGTCGGCTCATTGATTTTCTCGCTGACCCTGGTTCCCCTTTTAGGCTATTGGATGCTACGTAAAGGCATTCCTCATGGTGACAATGCTTTGGTGGGCTCTCTGAAAAGGTTTTACGAGCCAATTCTTAACTGGTCTATTGAGCAGCCCAAAAAAGTCGTGCTAATGGCTTTGTCTGGTTTTTTGGTATCCGTGCTTGCGGCATCACAGCTAGGCTCTGAGTTTTTACCTGAGCTCAATGAAGGTACGCTATGGATCAATGTGCGGCTACCAGCAAGCATTTCTAACGAGGAGGCAGCAGCCTCATTGCGCCAAGTCAGAAAGGCGCTTTTAGAAATACCCGAAGTACGAACCACTGTTTCAAAGGCCGGTCAACCTGAGGACGGAACGGATCCAAAAACAATCAGCATGGCAGAAGTTTTTGTTGACATCAAGCCCCAAGAACAATGGCGTAAAGGCATTACTAAAGAACAGTTGATTGAGGAGATGGATCGGGTTGTTTCTGCTATTCCAGGAATTCGCCCTACTTTTTCTCAGCCCATTAGAGACAATGTTTTAGAGTCGATTTCACAAATCGATGGCCAAATTGTGATTAAGGTTTCTGGGGATGATCTAGCTGTTCTAAAGAAAACAACCGAAGCGATAGAAGACGAGATTCGAAATGTCCGCGGTGTTTACAGAGCAGAAATAGACAGGCACGGTGAGTTACCGCAACTATTGATCAACATAGACCGCGAGCGCATCGCCAGGCTCGGACTCAATGTGGGTGATGTACAAGACGTCATAGAAACAGCATTAGCAGGCCAAGCAGCTACCTATTTATGGGAAGGGGAGCGTCGTTTTGCTGTGACCGTTCGTCTTGCACCTCAAAGCCGTGCCATGGGGCATTTAGAAGATATTCTTGTTCCTACCCCTAACGGCGGGAGCGTGACGCTAGGAAATATTGCAACCATCAAGCGTGACAGTGGCGCTATGAATATTGCACGCGAAGCCGGTCGCCGCACCATGGCTATCGGTATCTTTATAAAGAACCGCGATATGGGCTCTGTCGTGGCAGATATGAAGGATGCCGTTGCAAAAAAAGTGACTATTCCTCGCAATTACGCCATCAGTTGGTCTGGGGAGTTTGAAAACCAAGAACGCGCGATGAAGCGTTTGTCGCTGGTTGTTCCTATTTCCTTGTTATTGATTTTTGTGTTGCTTTTTAATGCATTCGGGTCTATCAAAACAGCGGGGTTAATTTTGATTAACGTGCCAATGGCCTTGGTTGGTGGCTTTGTGGCTTTGTGGGTTTTGAACATACCTTTATCGGTATCAGCAGCGATTGGCTTCATCGCACTCTCCGGGCAGGCCGTGCTCAACGGTGTGGTGATGCTCTCAGTATTTCAACAACTGCGCAACGCGGGCTATTCCGTTATTGATGCAGTGAAAGAAGGTTCCTTGCAGCGCTTAAGAACGGTGCTGATGACGGCGTTGCTGGCGGCACTTGGTCTTTTACCTATGGCATTGAGCCATGACATTGGTGCTGAAACACAACGTCCCTTAGCCATCGTCGTGATCGGAGGTTTATTCACCGCCACGCTCTTAACCTTGATAGTCTTGCCTGCGCTATATGTGTCTTGGTTTTCCAACACACGTCTAGCGCCTGCAGCCAAAGATTAAATATCGATATTGGCCGCGCGTAGCGCGTTGCTCTCGATAAAGTCGCGACGGGGTTCTACCTCGTCGCCCATCAACATCGTGAAGACACGATCGGCCTCGATAGCGTCGTCAATTTGTACGCGCAATAAACGACGCACCGCTGGGTCCATGGTGGTTTCCCACAGCTGCGCTGGATTCATCTCGCCCAAGCCTTTGTAGCGTTGACGTGCCGTTGCGTTTTCGGCTTGTTCGATCAACCAACGCATAGCAATGCGGAAGTCGGTGACCTTCTCTTCCTTAGCGCGCTCACCCTCACCACGCGACACACGTGCGCCTTCTTGTAAAAGGCCCTTGAATGTTTGCGCCGCCTCGGCCAATGCTGCGTAGTCTGCGCCATGCACAAAATCTTGCGTGATGACGCTGCTCTTTACGTTGCCATGGTGGCTACGACTGATGCGCAAAATAGGTTTGTCGGTACGCTCGTCAAATTCGCCTGAGGCCTCTGAACCACTGCCTAATTCGCGTAACTTGGTCTGCATGTCTACTGCAGAGCGCTCTGCATCCGCAACGGTATCCAAGTTGACAGAAACACCGTCGGCCATGGCGCGCAAGGCCTCTGCATCCATAAATCCGCGCAAACGGGCAATCACGGCTTCGGCCAATTGGTGTTTACGGGCAAGCTCTTCAAGCGTTTCGCCGCGCAAGACCTGTGGCGCTGCTCCGCCCGTGCTGATGCTGGCGTCTTTAAGTGCCACGCGCAATAAGAATGCATCAAGTGCAGGCGCATCTTTGATGTACTGCTCTTCTTTGCCTACCTTCACTTTGTATAAAGGCGGTTGCGCAATGTAGATATGACCACGCTCAACGAGTTCGGGCATTTGGCGGTAAAAGAAAGTCAGCAAGAGCGTGCGAATGTGTGCACCGTCCACGTCCGCGTCGGTCATGATGATGATGCGGTGATAGCGTAATTTGTCAACATTGAAGTCGTCTGTTGCAGCTTTACCAGACTCTGCGCTGGCTTTGCCGATACCAGTGCCAAGCGCGGTGATGAGCGTGAGTATTTCGTTGCTGGTTAAGAGTTTTTCGTAACGCGCTTTTTCTACATTCAAAATTTTACCGCGCAAAGGAAGAATTGCTTGGAACTTTCTGTCGCGCCCCTGCTTAGCAGAGCCGCCGGCGGAGTCACCCTCGACGATATAGATTTCACACAGCGCAGGGTCTTTTTCTTGGCAATCGGCCAGCTTGCCTGGCAATCCCATGCCATCTAGTACGCCTTTGCGGCGCGTCATCTCGCGGGCTTTACGGGCCGCTTCGCGGGCTCGCGCAGCATCCACAATCTTTCCGCAAATGATCTTGGCGTCGTTAGGGCGCTCTTGCAAATAATCATTCAGCGCTTTCGCAACGATGTCTTCTACTGGTGCACGCACTTCGCTTGAGACCAGCTTGTCTTTGGTTTGGCTGCTGAACTTGGGCTCAGGTACTTTGACAGACAAGACACAACACAAGCCTTCACGCATGTCATCACCCGTCACTTCGACTTTGGCTTTTTTGGCGAACTCGTGTTCTTCAATGTATTTATTGATGACACGCGTCATTGCAGCACGCAAGCCGGTTAAGTGGGTGCCCCCATCACGTTGCGGAATGTTATTGGTAAAACACAAGACGCTTTCGTTGTAGCCATCGTTCCATTGCATGGCCACTTCAACGCCAATGTGTGTGCCGGGAATGCCACCGTATGTTTCTGCAGGTCGCTCACCTTCAGAATAAAACGCATTGGGGTGCAACACTTTTTTGCCTGAGTTGATGAAATCAACAAAACCTTTGACACCACCGGCGCCAGAAAAATCATCTTCTTTGCCGCTGCGTTCATCGATCAAACGGATACGAACACCGTTGTTTAAGAAGCTGAGTTCACGCAGGCGTTTGCTCAAAATCTCGTAATGGAAATCGCTATTTTGTACAAAGATATCGGTGTCAGGCAAGAAGTGCACTTCTGTACCGCGCTTCTCTGTTTCGCCCGTGATGCGCATTGGGGAGACCTCGATGCCATCGACTACTTCAATGATTCGGTTTTGTACAAAGCCCTTTGCAAACTCTAAGGTGTGAACTTTGCCTTCACGGCGAACCACTAAGCGTAATGATTTAGAAAGTGCATTGACACAAGAAACTCCCACCCCATGCAAACCACCGGAAACTTTGTAACTGTTTTGGTTGAACTTACCACCAGCATGTAATTCAGTAAGAGCAATTTCTGCTGCACTGCGTTTAGGCTCGTGTTTGTCATCCATCTTGACGCCAGTAGGGATACCGCGTCCGTTGTCTGTCACGCTGATGGAGTTATCGCTATGAATGGTGACCACGATATCGTCACAGTGGCCGGCTAGCGCTTCGTCAATGGAGTTATCGACCACTTCAAATACCAAGTGGTGTAGGCCAGTTCCATCGGACGTATCGCCGATGTACATCCCTGGGCGCTTACGAACGGCCTCTAAGCCTTCTAATATTTGAATCGATCCTGCGCCGTAATCTTGATCGGCCACTGGTGTTGCTGTGGGTTCTGGTTGTTGTTCTTGGGTCATGTCAATTCTTTAAATGTGCCGCATATAAACAGCACCACGGATAGCAAAGGGAAAAATTTATATGCGCATGGGCATGACAACGTATTTGAATGTGGGGTTATCAGGGATAGTGACTAAAGCAGAGCTGTTCGAATCTGCTAAATCGACTTGCACCATGTCTTGATCCATATTGGTCAATGCGTCAATTAAATAAGTGACGTTGAAACCAATTTCAATGGCGTCACCGCTGTAATTGATTTCGAGTTCATCCACGGCTTCTTCTTGTTCGGCGTTAGTTGAAGCGACACGCAAAATTCCAGGCTCCAAATTCAAACGCACACCTTTGAATTTTTCGGTCGTCAAAATAGCGGTACGTTGCAAAGTTGCTAACAAAGCGGTGCGACCAAGCGTGATGGTATTTTTATGGTTCTTTGGAATCACACGGTTGTAATCTGGAAACTTACCTTCCACCAGCTTCGTTACAAACTCCATCCCATCAAAAATAAATTTGGCTTGGTTGGTGGCGAACTGCATTTCAATCGCACCATCTTTGTCGCTCAACAAACGCTGTAACTCCAACACGGTTTTTCTTGGCAAGATGACTTCTTGGCGTGGCACTTCAACTTCTAAAGTAGCTGAGGCAAAAGCCAAACGGTGACCATCGGTTGCCACCAAACTCAATTGCTTACCTTCAGCCACAAACAAGATGCCGTTCAAGTAATAACGGATGTCATGCACCGCCATAGAAAAAGAAACTTGGTGCAGCAACTCTTTCAAGGTTTTTTGTGGCACGCTAAAGGTTGGGCCTAATGCGGTTGACTCTTGTACCAAAGGGAAATCCTCTGCAGGCAAGCTTTGCAAAGTGAAGCGGCTTTTGCCACCTTTCAAAATCAATTTGTTTTGGCTTGATTCCAGACTGACAGTTTGATCGCTTGGCATAGTTCGCAAAATATCAATCAACTTGCGAGCGCCCACTGTGGTGGTGAAGTTACCAGTGTCGCCATCAAGTTCTGCGGTGGTGCGAATTTGAATTTCTAAATCGCTCGTCGTGATCTGCAAAGACTTTCCTGTTTTCTTGATCAACACATTCGCAAGGATTGGCAGCGTATGACGACGCTCAACAATACCTGCAACTGATTGCAGAACTGCCAAAACCTTGTCTTGGGTTGCTTTGAGAACAATCATCTTCTTCCTCTTGTTTTCTTAATTTAAATTAGTAGTAGTAGATAAGCACAGCACACTTCTGTGCAAAACAGTATTTTCCTCTTTTTTTTCAACAACTTGGAGCATTTGTAAGCCTGTGACTAAATAGGTTTTTTGGTGTATTGAGAATATGAATAACTTTGAAATTTCGGTAAATCTGTGGATAACTAGTGGGTTATTCAAAAACTATCCCCAGACTTATACAAAACGTTTTTTCATCCTTTGAGTGTTTGTTCTAAAACATGTAATTGCTGGTTTAAATCTGCAAGTTGTTGGCGCTCTGCGCCAATCTTGCGAACAGCATGCAAAACAGTGGTGTGATCACGTCCACCAAATAGTTCACCAATTTCAGGCAAACTTTTTTGGGTGAGTTCCTTAGCCAAATACATAGCAATTTGACGCGGCCTAGCAATTGAGGCCGGGCGTTTCTTGGAATACATATCCGCGACTTTGATCTTGTAATAGTCAGCCACGGTTTTTTGGATGTTTTCAACAGAAATTTGGCGGTTTTGGATCGATAACAAATCACGTAGAGCATCGCGCGCTAACTGAATCGTTATGTCTTTTTGGTTAAAACGTGAATAAGCCAAGATTTTCCGCAAGGCACCTTCCAGCTCTCGCACGTTAGAACGGACGTTCTTGGCAACAAAAAAAGCCACCTCTTCTGGCATATCCGCGTTTTCATGGCGTGCCTTGCTAATCAAAATTGCCACGCGCATCTCCAATTCCGGCGACTCAATCGCCACCGTGAGTCCCGCGTCGAATCGAGAAACCAAACGCTCGTGGATATCTGCCAGGCCCTTAGGGTACGTATCGCTGGTCATCACAATATGAGACTTTTTAGCTAAAAGCGCCTCAAATGCATTGAAAAACTCTTCTTGGGTGCGCTCCTTGTTAGCAAAGAACTGCACATCGTCTATTAATAAAAGATCGAGGGAGTGGTAACGCGCCTTGAACTCATCAAAAGTCTTGCGCTGATAGGCCTTAACCACATCAGAAACAAACTGTTCCGCATGGATGTAGAGAACTTTGGCGTCAGGCCGCTCTTGGAGCAGCTTGTTACCTACCGCATGGACCAAGTGGGTTTTACCCAAACCGACCCCGCCGTAAATAAACAAAGGGTTGTAAAGTTGACCGGGCATGGTCGCCACATGCATTGCGGCAGCACGCGCCATCCGGTTGGCAGTACCTTCCACCAAGCTGTCGAATGTCAAAGCCGTATTGAGCCGATTGCGCGGTCCGGTGGGTGTGTTTTCTTCAATTCCAACAAATGCTTCTGGAAGCGACTCCACCTCATGTGTATAACTAACAGCCTGAGTCCTAGCCTGCTCTTCCTTGGGAGTAATTGCTAACTCCAACTGAATAGATTGGCCAAAAAATTGTTGCAAAAGCGCCGCAATCCGCGACGCATATTGGGCACGAACCCAGTCCAGTTTGAAGCGATTCCCTACCAAAACAACGACCTTGGAGAGATCTGATGAAACCGTCGCGCGCAAAGGTTTGATCCAGGTATTGAACTGTTGCTCAGGTAATTCTTGCGCCAATTGGTCAACGCAAGATTGCCACAAACCATCGCCCGAAGCCGGTGCAGCGCCATCAAAAGGCAAGGAAAAAATACCGTGGACCATGTGTTCTTATTCTGTGGATAGATGGCCCAAAAAAGGCCGCAAAGGAGTACTTTATCAAAAAATTATCCACAGGTAAGAAATTGTCGGATCAGGTTAACCCTAAAAACAATTTTGAGTCTCTTTTGAACCGTATTTAAACGCAGGCAATAGTCATAAAGTAAGTGAGGGGCGGGGCGGGTGAGGGCTTGCGAACGACATAAAGCGCAAAGCGCGGAGTCGCAAACCCTCACCCGCCCCGCCCCTCACTTACGTCCCTCAAAGCAACCAATAAGCAACAAAACCGACGTTTATTGCCCAAGCTGTGAAAATTTGCGATAATTTACGGTTTCCCTGATTCACAGGGGCCTGTATTTGGAATCACCATGAAACGTACTTATCAACCCTCAAAAACCCGCCGCGCTCGTACGCACGGCTTTTTGGTTCGCATGAAAACTCGTGGCGGTCGCGCTGTAATCAATGCGCGTCGTGCCAAAGGCCGCAAACGTCTCGCTGTCTAAGCAGCCAGCGCCACTTTTTGGGGCCTCGCGGCTTTGCGCTGGTTGATCTGTGGAACATTTAAAACAGTGGTCCGAGTATCAGGCGGTAATGGCTTGTGGACTGGTTTGTAAAACCCCCCATTTCGTTTTGCACCGCTGGAACCCTGCAACAGCGCCAGAAGCGGCCCCCTTTGTTGAGGGCCGTTTGCTTTTCGGGGCCTTGACGCCTAAGCGCTGGGCCAAGCGCTCGGTAACACGCAACTTGATCAAACGACAAATTTACGAGGTGTCTGCGTTGTATGCACATGGATTAACCCCCACAGCACACGTTGTGCGTTTACGCGCAGAGTTTGACAAAAGTCATTTTGTGAGCGCATCTTCCGTAGCGCTAAAAAAAACGGTGCGCAGTGAGTTAACACAACTTTTTGATATGTTGACCAAACCATGATGCGCAACGTTTTAATTCGTTTAGTACAAGCCTATCGATTGCTTTTGAGCCCTTGGCTTGGCTCGGCTTGTCGTTTTGAGCCAACTTGCTCTATTTATGCGCTTCAAGCATTAGAAAGACACGGCGCAGGGCTTGGAAGCTATCTCACATTGCGACGCTTAACGCGTTGTCATCCGTGGTGCGCAGGCGGACATGATCCCGTCCCTGAGCACCCATCTCTATTCACACATTTGACGCCATCTCCTCTTGGAAAGAAAAACTCATGAATGACATTCGCCGCACCGTTTTGTGGGTGATCTTTGGCTTCTCGATGGTCTTGCTGTGGGACCAATGGCAGGTGTTTAATGGACATAAAGCCACGTTTTTTCCTAGCCCTGCACCAGTAGCTTCTCAAACCATGGGCCAAGGTACGGGCGTTTCCGCGTCTAGCGCAACAGCTGTGACTGGTACCACAACCAACAATACAGCCAACAATGGCGCAGGCAATGGCGTTCCATCTGGCGTGCCCGCCCCAGTCGGTGGCGCCGCAACAAATGCAGCAACAACAATGTCTGCCGCAGGGAATATCCCACTGCAAGATAGCGCTCCACAAAGAAGAGAAATTGTTCAGATAACCACCGACGTCTTGAAGGTTGACTTTGATACAGAAGGCGGCAACGTTGTACGTTCCGAGTTTTTAAAACATGCAGATGTCAACCGGGTCGGTCGCAACGTGGTGTTGCTAGATAACAGCGCAGAACGCATTTACATGGCGCAAACCGGATTAATCTCTAGCGTGCCAGGCGTGAATCTGCCAACACACAAAACGCCTATGACGGCGCGTCCAGGCGCACGCAGCCTCAAAGACAAAGACAAAACCTTATCTTTGGTCTTTGAATCTGCCCCACAGGGCGGCGTGCAGTTGATCAAAACCTACACATTCAAAGCGGGCGATTACGCCATAGATGTCAAGCACGACATCGTCAACACATCTAACCAAGAGATAACGCCGCAGTTGTATTACCAGCTTGTACGCGACGGCAACAAGCCGGCGGGCGAGTCCTCTTTCTATTCAACTTTCACTGGCCCTGCCGTTTATACGGAAGCCAAAAAATATCAAAAAGTTGAATTTGCTGACATTAAGAAAAAGAAAGTAGACATAGAAACCCAATCGAGCTCGGGTTATATCGCCATGGTGCAACATTACTTTGCCAGCGCATGGGTCTTGCCCGATGGCTTGTTGCGCAATATCTCCATGGACGCCGTGGACATTGGTGCACGCATGCCAGACTGCTGCTACCGCGCAACATTAATAGCCCCGCTTGAAGCCATCGCACCCGGCAAAACAAAAAGTGTGTCGGCCACATTGTTCGCAGGTCCGCAAGAAGAGCACGACCTTGAAGCTATCTATCCGGGTTTAGAACTGGTCAAGGACTACGGATGGCTCACTATTCTTGCCAAGCCTCTCTATTGGTTGCTCAACAAACTTAACAACCTGCTCAATAACTGGGGATGGTCTATCGTTGCTTTGGTGGTGCTCATCAAAGCGGGCTTCTACTGGTTGAATGCACATGCTTACAAGAGCATGGCCAAGATGAAGGCGATCAACCCCAAGATCATGGACATGCGAGAGCGATTGAAAGACAACCCACAGCAAATGCAAGCCGAGATGATGAAAATCTACCGCGAGGAAAAGGTCAATCCTTTGGGCGGCTGTTTACCCATCGCGATACAAATACCTGTGTTCATTGCTTTGTACTGGGTGCTTTTGTCGACCGTAGAAATGCGCAATGCACCATGGGTGTTGTGGATTCACGATTTGGCGGCGCCTGACACATCGCTAGGCATTTGGTTTGGCGTGCCAATAGGCATCTTGCCTATCGTCATGACATTGACCACCGTTTTACAAACCGCTCTGAATCCTGCGCCACCTGATCCTATGCAAGCCAAGTTGATGTGGATCATGCCGCTGGCTTTCAGTGTGATGTTCTTCTTCTTCCCATCTGGTTTGGTGTTGTACTGGATTACCAATAACGTGTTGTCGATTGCACAGCAGTGGGTCATCAATACGCGCATGGGCGTGCCGCCGCAATTTAATTTGCCAAAGTTTTAAACACGCATTGCCTTGCTTGCCCACCACAACGACGCCATCATCGCAGTTTCGACTGCGCCAGGACGTGGTGCAGTGGGCATTGTTCGTGTCAGCGGTAAACAGTTAGAAGCGTTTTCGCTTGCATTGTGTGGTCGTGTTTTGCAGCCACGCGTTGCGACGTATTTACCGCTAAACGATAAAGACGCGACGCCGATTGATCAAGTCTTGGCCTTGTATTTTCAAGCGCCCCACAGTTATACCGGTGAAGATGTTTTAGAACTGCAGGCACATGGCGGGCCTGTGGTTTTGCAAATGATTGTGGCGCGGTGTTTTGAGGCTGCTAAAAACCATTTAACCAATTACGCAGATAACGCAAGTGATATTGAAAAACAAAAACTTCAGAACTTGCGCTTAGCAAGACCTGGCGAATTTACTGAGCGTGCATTTCTTAATCACAAACTCGATTTAGCACAAGCGGAAGCAGTGGCGGATTTGATCGACGCCAGCACAGAGGCCGCAGCTCGCGGCGCAAGTCGCTCATTAGCAGGCGCTTTCTCCCAAGAAATTGAGCAACTACGTAGCGCCCTAATACATCTGCGCACCTTGGTAGAGGCGACGCTTGATTTTCCAGAAGAAGAGATTGACTTTTTGCAACAGGCCGATGCAAGAGGACAGCTCTCTCGTCTGCAAGACAACCTTGCGCGCGTGATGCAAAAAACACAACAAGGGGCTTTATTACGCGAAGGCGTGCGTGTGGTTATTGCTGGGCAACCCAATGCAGGTAAAAGCTCTTTGCTCAATGCGCTTGCTGGCGCTGAGTTGGCGATCGTGACACCTATTGCGGGAACAACAAGAGATGCGGTGCAACAAACCATCCAAATTGATGGCGTGCCAGTCCATGTAGTAGACACAGCAGGATTGCGTGCAAAACAAGAAGCAGATGAAGTTGAGCGCATTGGAATTGACCGTGCGTGGCAGCACATTGAAGCCGCAGATGCGGTGCTGTTTGTACATGATGTGTTGCGTAAAGATGAGCCGTCGTACAAAGCTGCTGACGCGGAAATTTCCCAAACCTTGGTTGCAAGTTTGCCCCAAAAAATTCCAGTGCTGCACATTTGGAACAAGGCGGATGCATTGGGAGATATCGCACCCAAAGAAGATGAACAAGCGCAGACGCAAAACATCTTTTTGGGGGCTGAAAAATTGCACGAACTCTACATTTCTGCAAAAACCGGCATTGGTTTAGAGGCACTGCGCCAAGAATTACTGCGCATCGCAGGCTGGCAGGGCGGCGCAAGCGAAGGCCTTTACATGGCGCGCGCCAGGCATTTACAAGCGCTTGAAGATGTGCTAGCAAATTTTGATATGGCTGAGGCACATCTCGCGCAAAAAGCGCCAGCGCTCGACGTATTGGCCGAAGAGCTTCGCTTAGCGCAAAACGCACTCAACGCTATCACGGGTGAGTTTTCTTCAGACGATTTACTGGGCGTGATATTTTCGAGTTTCTGTATTGGGAAATAGCGCTTTTCACAGCTTGGAAATAACGACAGGCATAAAAGCCTAGGCGCGCCACCCATGCCACCTAAAATGCCAAGATGACTTCTAAACAAACAGCTGTCTCCGACCCCGTTGCGCCAAATGATGCACGCATTTTGCAATTGGCGCATGAGACCTTGGATATTGAGGCCCAAGCGCTGTTGCAAATCAAAAATCGGCTGACTCCTAGCTTTGTCAAAGCGGTACATATGCTGCTTAAAACGACGGGCCACGTTGTTGTGATGGGCATGGGTAAAAGCGGACACATTGGCCGCAAGATCGCCGCTACGCTAGCCTCGACTGGAACACCCGCCATGTTTGTGCATCCTGGTGAAGCCAGCCACGGCGACTTGGGCATGGTGCGCGACAGGGATGTCGTTTTGGCTATTTCCAATAGCGGCGAGAGCGATGAGTTGGCCGCCATCTTGCCGGTGCTCAAGCGCCAAGGCGTGCCGTTGATTGCGATGACGGGTGGTTTGCAATCGACGTTGGCAAACCATGCAGATATTGTGATTGACTGCGGGGTCGACAAAGAGGCCTGCCCGCTGAATCTCGCCCCAACCGCCAGCACCACCGCGCAAATTGCATTGGGTGACGCATTAGCCGTTGCCTTGTTGGATGCCCGCGGATTCAAACCAGAAGACTTTGCACGCTCGCACCCCGGCGGCATGTTGGGTCGTCGTTTGCTGACATTTGTCTCTGACTTAATGCGAACTGGTGACGATGTGCCTAGCGTTTCACCCGACACACTATTGAGCGAATTGATGCGCGAGATGAGCGCAAAAGGTTTGGGCGCATCAGCGGTAATAGACACGAACAAAAAAGTCGTGGGTGTTTTTACCGACGGTGACTTACGGCGCCTGGTAGAAAAGGGCGCAGACTTGCGCGCACTCACCGCTGCGCAAGTGATGCACCCCAATCCCCGCACCCTCAAGCACACCGCATTAGCGGTGGAGGCCGCAGAGTTGATGGAAGAGCACCGTATCACCAGCGTGTTGGTGGTAGACGAGCATGAAGCACTGTGTGGCGCCATCAATAGCAACGACTTGATGCGGGCGAAAGTTATTTGATGACAGCACATACTTTCCCGGCAGATGTTTTAGAGCGCGCAAAAAATATGCGCGTAGCTTTTTTTGATGTCGATGGCGTTTTTACCGATGGCGGTTTGTTATTCACCGAGCAAGGTGAAACAATTAAGCGCTTTTCTACACTAGACGGACACGGCCTCAAGGCCTTGCAAGAGGCGGGTATCACGCCTGCGGTTATCACGGGTCGCGATAGTGCTGCTTTACGCAAACGCCTTTCTGACTTAGGCATACAACACGCCATATTTGGAACCATAGACAAAGCCCCGGCAGCGCAAAAGATACTCACGCAATTAGGGCTCGATTGGTCGCAAGCTTCACACATGGGCGACGACTGGCCCGATCTCGCGATGATGACGCGTGCAGCGCTTGCGTTTGCGCCTGCCAATGCGCACCACGAGGTCAAGGCGCGCGCGCATTACGTGACGCGCGTGGAAGGTGGACACGGCGCAGTGCGCGAAGTATGCGACCTCTTGTTGACAGCAACTGGGCACTATGACCGCATGTTGAAAGACGCATTGCAATGAGTGTGGCCGCGATGCGTGCATGGTGGATGCGCGTGCGACGCACGTGGGACCTAATGGCGGTTTACTTGCCCTTGTTTTTAATGTCCATCATGGCGATGGGCACTTACTGGTTGGTGCGCAACACGCCCGTGATTGCGCCTGCGGAAGAAGCCGCACCTAAACGCCATGTGCCAGACTACTTTATGAAAGACTTTTCAGTCAAAGTTTTTAACGCCGAAGGCAAGTTGAAGAGCGAAATGTTTGGCGTGCAAGGCAGACATTACCCTGATACCGATACGGTGGAAGTTGATCAACCGCGTATCCGCTCACTCAATCCGCATGGCCAGATCACCGTGGCTATTGCCCAGCGTGGGCTGATTAACTCGGACGGCTCGGAAGCGCAGTTGTTTGAAAAAGCAGAAATTGTGCGCGAGCGTTATGTCAACTCCAAAGGCACCGTGTTTCCGCGTAGCGAGATTCGCAGTGAGTTTTTGCATTTGTTTGCGAATACAGAAGTGATCAAAACCCACTTGCCAGTGGAAATGACGCGCGATAACGGGGATCGCTTCACGGCAGACTGGATGGACTACGACAACTTGTCGCAAGTCATGCAATTGCAAGGCCGCGTCAAAGGCGTGATCATGCCGCGGCCCACAACGAAAAAGGCTCCCTGAGGAGCCTTTTGATTTTTGCGCATAAGCGCAATGGTTGCTTAGTAGCTGTTGCCACCGCCGCCAAAGCCGCCGCGACCACCGCCGCCACCGCCTTCACGACCGCCACCACCGCTGCGACCACCGCCGCCGCCGCCACCACCGTAGGGACTACGGAAACCGCCGCCGCCGCCGCCGCCTTCACGACCGCCGCCGCCACCACCGTAGCCGCCGCCACCACCACCACCGCCGTAACCACCGCCGCCACCAGTGCGGGGAGGACGTGGCTCCATGGGACGCGCCTCGTTAACTACTAGGCTACGGCCACCCAATGGTGCGCCGTTCATGCCTTCGATAGCAGCAAGTGCTTCGGCATCGCTGCCCATTTCGACGAAACCAAAACCTTTGGAGCGACCGGTATCGCGCTCCATCATGACTTTGGCGCTGGTAACAGCACCGAACTGTCCAAAAGACTGTTCAAGATCGCTGTCGCGTACAGAATACGGCAGATTGCCGACGTACAGTTTGTTGCCCATGAAAGGGACTCCTTAAAACACAATAAAAAAGCGATGGAGTCCCGAACCGAAACTAACCTATCACCAAACAAGCAGTCATTTCTTATTACAAAAATACTGCGCACCCATTATGGAACACATGTTGAAAAAAAACACAAGAGTTTTCATGTAATTCACCACAAAAAAGGCTTGGTTTTGTAAATTTAGTGCGATTTATTGTGGAAATGTTGGTTTTGTTAATTGGCTAGCCATGAATTTATGCTTCTGATTGGCTATTGACGGCATTTGTTTACTGCACAGAAAACTTAAGAAATGCTTTCTCTCACTCGCCGGAGAACACATAGGTTACTTGCTGCGACTCCGCGCTGCGCGCTTTATGTCGTTCGCAGCAAGCACCCCATGCGCTCTACGGGTTGTGTGGCTTGCCTTAGCCTTTGGGGTGCTTTAACTGCCGGTTTGCTATACCAACTTTGCTTTACCAGCTTGCTTCGCGTTCGGGCGAGGAACTGATTTTGTGGATGGCTAGATCTGCGCCTTCGTATTCGTCTTCTTGGCTCATTCGCAGGCCCGTTGTTAGTTTCAACACGCCATAAACCACGAAGCCAGCAACACATGCCCAAGTTGCGCCCAGTACGGTGCCTGCTAATTGGGCGGTTAGGTTGACGCCGCCTATGCCGCCGAGTGCTTCGGTGCCAAAAATGCCGGCGGCAATGCCGCCCCATGTGCCGCATAAGCCGTGCAGGGGCCAAACGCCTAAGACGTCGTCGATGCGCCATTTGTTTTGGGTTAGGGTGAACATGCCGACAAAGATGGCGCCAGCGACTGCGCCGACGACCAAGGCGCCCATGGGGTGCATGATGTCTGAGCCTGCGCAGACTGCGACCAAGCCAGCCAAGGGGCCGTTGTGGACGAAGCCAGGGTCGTTTTTGCCTAAGACCAATGCGACCAAGGTGCCGCCGACCATGGCCATGAGTGAGTTGAGTGCTACTAAGCCAGAGATTTTGTCTAGGGTTTGCGCGCTCATCACGTTAAAGCCAAACCAGCCAACGATGAGAATCCATGCACCTAAGGCCAAAAAAGGGATGCTCGAGGGAGGGTGCGCTGAGATGGCGCCGTCTTTTCGATAGCGGTTGCTTCGCGCGCCCAGCAAAATAACCGCTGGTAAAGCCATCCAACCGCCGACAGCGTGGACGACGACCGAGCCCGCAAAGTCGTGGAATTCGTCGCCGGTGAAGGCCTTGAGCCATGCTTGAAAGCCGAAATGTTGGTTCCAAGCAATGCCCTCAAAGAAGGGATAAACAAAGCCAACGATGACGGCTGTGGCGATAAGTTGGGGCCAAAACTTCGCGCGTTCGGCAATGCCGCCCGAAATAATGGCAGGGATGGCTGCCGCAAATGTGAGCAAGAAAAAGAATTTGACTAGCTCATAGCCATTTTTATCGGCCAGAGTTTGTGCGCCAACCATGAAACTGGTTCCGTAGGCGACACCGTAACCCACGACAAAGTAAGCCAGTGTGGACATGCAAAAGTCCACCAAAATTTTTACCAGCGCATTGACTTGGTTTTTTTTGCGAACGGTGCCTAGTTCTAAAAAGGCAAATCCCGCATGCATGGCGAGAACCATCACAGCTCCGAGCAAAATAAATAGTGCATCGGCGCCCTGTTTTTGTGCGTCCATTGTGAATTCCTTGGATATTTGTTTGTTATTGGTGCTGTTTTTAAGTAAAAACCCAAAAAAGCACCAAAACAAAGCAAGAAATGCACCTAAAGGCGCAAAAACCAATTACTTGGCGATGACGCGCACCATCTCCAAGCACTTGTTGGAGTAGCCCCATTCGTTGTCATACCAGCTCACCACTTTGACAAAGGTGGTGTCTAGTGCGATACCAGCATCTGCGTCAAACACGCTGGTGCAAGGCTCGCCGCGAAAGTCGGAGGCGACGACTTTGTCTTCGGTGTAGCCCAAGATGCCTTTCAAAGCGCCTTGGCTTTGCGCTTTCATTTCGGCGCAAATCTCGGCGTAGGACGCTGGGCTGTTCAACTCCACAGTCAGGTCGATCACAGACACGTCAGACGTAGGTACACGGAAAGACATACCCGTGAGTTTTTTGTTCAGTTCAGGAATGACCACGCCTACCGCTTTGGCAGCACCAGTGCTGGAGGGAATGATGTTTTCCAAAATGCCACGTCCGCCACGCCAATCTTTGTTGCTGGGGCCGTCTACGGTTTTTTGGGTGGCGGTGGCTGCGTGCACAGTGGTCATCAGGCCACGCTTGATGCCCCATTTGTCGTTCAAGACTTTGGCAACGGGCGCCAAACAGTTGGTGGTGCAAGAGGCGTTGGAGATGATGGCCTCGCCTTTGTACGTGGCGTGGTTCACACCGAACACAAACATGGGGGTGTCGTCTTTCGAAGGCGCAGACATCAGCACCTTCTTGGCGCCGGCAGCCAAGTGTTTTTCTGCGGTGGCTTTGTCTAAAAATAGGCCCGTAGCTTCGACCACGATATCAGCGCCGACCTCGTTCCACTTCAAAGCGGCAGGGTCTCGCTCTTGGGTCAAACGGATTTTTTTGCCATTGACGATCAAGGTATTGCCGTCGACCGAGATATCGCCATTGAAGCGGCCGTGCACGCTGTCGTACTTCAGCATGTAGGCCAAGTAGTCGGGCTCTAGCAAGTCATTGATGCCCACCACTTCGATGTCAGAAAAATTTTGCGCCGCAGCGCGAAACACCATACGGCCAATGCGTCCAAAGCCGTTAATACCAATCTTGATCGTCATGCGATTCCCTTGAAGTTAAAAATTTATTGCGCCAACACCGCTTGCACCGTATCCGCTACGTTCTCAGGCGTGAAGCCAAAGTGTTTAAACAGCACACCAGCGGGGGCTGACTCGCCATATGTATCGATGCCTACAACAGCCGACACACCGTATTTCCACCAACCGTCGGTCGAGCCCATTTCAACCGCCACGCGGGGCAGGCCTTTGGGTAGAACGGCCGATTTGTAAGCCACGCTTTGGCGATCAAAGGTGGTGGTGCTGGGCATGGACACCACGCGCACCGCAATCTTGCGCTCAGCCAAGAGGGCTTGCGCTTTGAGGGCGAGATGCACTTCAGAGCCTGTGGCAACGATGATGGCTTGCGCGGTCTTGTTCATACCGACCTCACTCGGTTCGGCCAAAACATACGCCCCTTTATTGATTGCATCCAAGCCAGAAAACTCGCCCGCAGCTTGTGTGTTGGCGCTCATGCGCGCTTCACCTTTTGGCAAATAAGGCAGGTTTTGTCGGCTCAATAACAAGGCCGTGGGCTTGTGTTGGTTTTGTAAAGCCACCGCCCATGCAACAGCAGTTTCTGCAGTGTCAGCAGGGCGCCAAACGTCGAGGTTGGGAATCAAGCGTAACGACGCAGCATGCTCAATCGACTGGTGGGTCGGGCCGTCTTCGCCCAAACCAATCGAGTCGTGGGTAAACACGTGGATGATGCGTTGTTTCATTAGTGCAGCCATGCGAATAGCGTTGCGCGAGTAGTCACTGAAGGTCAGGAAAGTGCCGCCATAAGGAATGAATCCGCCGTGCAGGGCGACGCCATTCATGATGGCGGCCATGCCAAATTCGCGCACACCGTAGTTGATGTGACGGCCGGTTGCGTCATCTGGCGTGCTGTGGCCTTCTGCGCTGGGGTAGGTGACTACATCGCCCGCCAAATCTACGCGAAAGCTGGGTGTGCTTTTGGTGTTGGTGAGGTTCGAGCCGGTTAAATCTGCGCTGCCACCCAGCATCTCTGGCAAGGCGGCGGTGAAGGCTTCGAGCGCCAACTGGCTGGCTTTGCGGCTAGCAACGGTTTCGGCTTTGGTGTGCGCGTCGATCACGGTATCGACCACGATTTGTGCGAAGTTTTTTGGTAACGCGCCCGCCATACGGCGCACATACTCAGCTGCCAAATCAGGATGCGCTGTTTCGTAGGACGCGAACAGGCGATTCCATTCATCTTCGTCTTGTTGCCCCTGAGCGATGGCGCTCCAATCTGCGTAGACGTCTTGGGGTATTTCAAAAGGAGGGGAGTCCCAGCCAATGGCCGCTCTGGTGAGGGTGATTTCTTCTGCGCCGAGTGGTTCGCCATGGGCTTTGGCGGTGTTGGCACGGTTGGGGCTGCCTTTGCCGATGCTGGTTTTGCAGATGATTAGCGTTGGGCGGTCAGGGCTGCGCTTGGCAATCGCAATGGCATCGCTGACAGCGTGTGCATCGTGGCCATCTACGTCCGAAATAACTTGCCATCCATAGGATTTAAAACGCTCAGGCGTGTTGTCGATAAACCAAGGCGCGACTTTGCCGTCAATAGAAATGCCGTTGTCGTCGTAGAGCGCGATTAACTTATTGAGCTTCCACGCGCCGGCCAATGCACAGGCTTCGTGGCTGATGCCTTCCATCAAACAACCGTCTCCCATAAATACATAGGTGTGGTGGTTGACGATGGCATGTCCGTCGCGGTTGAACTGCGCGGCTAGAAGCTTTTCAGACAGCGCCATACCTACCGCGTTGGCCAAACCTTGGCCCAGAGGACCTGTGGTGGTTTCGATGCCGGGCGTCACGCCAACTTCAGGATGGCCCGCCGTTTTGCTGTGAAGTTGGCGAAAGTTTTTCAACTCCTGCATGGGCAAGTTGTAGCCCGTCAAATGCAAGAGCGCGTAAATCAACATCGAGCCGTGGCCGTTGGACAGCACAAAGCGGTCGCGGTTGCTCCAATGCGGGTTGCTGGGGTTGTGGTGCAAATGCTCGCCCCACAAAGCGACAGCTATGTCGGCCATGCCCATGGGCGCGCCGGGATGTCCTGAGTTGGCTTGTTGAACAGCGTCCATTGCCAAAGCGCGAATTGCGCTGGCCATCCGTGGGTAATTTGCCATGTCAGGGCGTCCTGGGAAAGTAGAAACCCTAGATTTTAGCGAGCGAGGCCAAATGCCCTCGCTACACTGCGCACTGTGAACCCCTCGCGCCCCATGCAAGCCACCCCTTCACGCCCCGCCACCGCTATGTTGTTAGCCGCTGGCCGAGGTGAGCGCATGCGTCCTTTGAGTGACCACGCCCCCAAGCCCATGCTCTCTGTTCAAGGCCAGCCCTTGATGCAATGGGCGATGGAATCTATGCAGCGTGCGGGTGTGCAGGACTTGGTAGTCAATACGGCTTGGTTGGGTGAGCAAATTCCCAAGTATTTTGGAAGTTGTTTTGATGGCGCCAAAGCAACAACGCCATCAGACTACCCACCTTTGCACTTGCACTATTCGCAAGAAGGCGCAGACTTTGGCGAAGCGCTCGAAACAGCCGGCGGCATCATCCGTGCCCTGCCTTTTTTAGCCGATGTTTTTTGGGTCGCGGCGGGCGATGTCTGGATGCCGGACTTTTTGTTTTCATCTGAAGCCTATGACCGCTTTCAAGCCTCCAATCTGTTGGCGCATATTTGGTTAGTACCCAATCCAGCGCACAACCTGCGTGGTGACTTTGGAGTTGCCTTTGAAAGCATTGGACATGCAGATGGCTTTGCGCAAAGTCCAGCCAGTCCTAATGAAGGACAGGCGCCAAACAAAGGCCTAGCGCTAAATCTTCCGAGCAACAGCACGGCCCCACGCTGGACCTTCAGCACCGTAGCCTTGTACAAAAAAGCATTTTTTCAATCGTCTTGGTGCGACATCCCAGCAGGCAACCCGCATGGCGTGAAAGCCCCCTTAGCACCTATGCTGCGCGCAGGTATGGACAATGGTTTGGTCGGCGCAAGCTTGTACGAGCAAGCATGGAGCGATGTAGGCACACCAGAGAGGTTGGCTGAAATCAACCGTGGGCTTCTTCGTTGAAAGACGCGTTTGAACGCGCGCACCACAACTATCTATACAACCAAACAAAACATCCATGACCTTAGCTAACGCCACTTTGTACGCACACCGCCGCAAACAATTGGCCGCCCATTTGCGATCAACACATGCGGGCGCTGTAGCCATCATTCCCACGGCACCTGAGCGTGCGCGTAACCGCGACAGCGACTTCCCGTATCGCCATGACAGCTACTTTTATTACTTGTGTGGCTTTACCGAACCCAATGCCTGTCTGGTCATCGACGCCAACGGCCGCACCACTTTGTTTTGCCAACCCAAAGACCTAGAGCGCGAAATATGGGACGGCTACCGCTTAGGCCCTGAAGCCGCACCCCAAACCTTGGGCGTAGATGACGCCCTCTCTATCAAAGAGCTAGACAGCCACATACCCAAATTGTTAGAAAACCAGCAAAGCGTCTGGTACCCCTTTGCCACCCACAAAGGGTTGGAGAGCCAAATCGACGGATGGCTCAATAGCGTGCGCGCCCGCGTGCGCTTTGGCGTGCAATGCCCAGCCGAACAACGCGACCTCTGCGCACCACTAGATGAGATGCGCTTGGTCAAAGACGCGCACGAACAAGACACCATGCGCCGCGCGGCGCAAATCAGCGCGCAAGCCCACATCCGCGCCATGCAAACCAGCGCCCGCATGTTGCGCGCCGGACAAGATGCGCGCGAATACCACTTGGAAGCAGAACTGCTGCACGAATTCAGACAGCACGGTTCGCAGTTCCCTGCCTACACCTCCATCGTTGCAGCAGGCGCCAACGCCTGTGTCTTGCATTACCGCGCCGACACGGCGCCGTTGCGCGAAGGTGATTTGGTGCTCATAGACGCTGGCTGTGAATTAGATGGCTACGCATCCGACATCACCCGCACCTTCCCCGCTAACGGCATATTCAGCGGCCCCCAAAAAGACCTCTATAACCTAGTACTCGCCAGCCAAGACGCGGCAGTAGCCGCCACCAAAGCTGGCGCGCGCTTCACCGACCCGCACGACGCCGCAGTGCGCGTGCTGTCGCAAGGCTTGTTAGACCTCGGACTGCTTCAAGCCAATAAGCACGGCGGCGTAGGCGACGTCATTGAAAAGCGCGCGTACTTTGCTTTCTACATGCACCGCACCAGCCATTGGATAGGCATGGACGTGCATGACTGCGGCAGTTATATCGAACCTAGCGAAGCGGGCAACACCAGCACAAGACAAGACCCGCTGTCTGGCGAAACCATCACCAACCGGCCTAGTCGCATCTTGCACCCCGGCATGGCGCTGACTATCGAGCCAGGTTTGTATGTGCGGCCTTCTGCTGATGTGCCTGAGAAGTTTTGGAATATTGGCATTCGCATTGAAGACGATGCCATCGTTACTTCAACTGGTTGTGAATTGATATCGCGTGGTGTGCCAGTAGCCGCTTCTGAAATTGAAGCCTTGATGCGTTCTTAAATCTACCCACTCCCAACGCGCTTTAGGCGCCAGAGAAAAAGGCGCCAGCACTTTGCAGAGTAAATCAACCATCTAGCTAGAACTAGTAGCGGGTGCGTGCGTAGGCGACTTTCTGACGCGAAGCGGCTGAGGAGCCCTAGCGCGTACCCGCTACTAGTTCTAGCGTACGAGCACCCATAAATAAGAAG
>JBBAOY010000017.1:0-2536 GCA_040401095.1 Limnohabitans sp. | reverse complement strand
GCCCTAGCGCGTACCCGCTACTAGTTCTAGCGTACGAGCACCCATAAATAAGAAGCATAAAATCCAAAAATCAAGCCACGGGCAGTTGCTAAAAACAAGCACCTGCCCGTTGTCATCTTTGGAGAACCCCATGAGCTCAACCCCCTCCCACAACACCCCCGAAGCCCGCGCCGAACTACGCCGCGCAGCGCTCGATTACCACGAGTTCCCCATACCTGGCAAAGTCTCGATCCAAGCCACTAAACAACTCGCTAACCAGCATGACCTAGCGCTGGCCTACTCGCCAGGCGTTGCAGCACCGTGTGAAGAAATCGTCAAAGACCCAGACAACGCTTACAAGTACACCAGCAAAGGCAACTTGGTCGCTGTGATTACCAACGGTTCGGCAGTACTAGGCTTGGGCGACATCGGCCCCCTGGCCTCTAAACCGGTGATGGAAGGCAAAGGCGTTTTATTTAAAAAGTTTGCCGGTATCGATGTATTCGATTTGGAAATTGCCGAGAAAAACCTCGACAAACTTGTAGACATCATTGCCGCACTTGAGCCCACGTTTGGCGGCATCAACTTAGAAGATATCAAAGCGCCCGACTGTTTCTACGTTGAGCGTAAATTGCGCGAGCGCATGAAGATTCCGGTTTTCCATGATGACCAACACGGTACCGCGATTGTGGTGGGCGCTGCGATTTTGAATGGCATCAAAGTAGCGGGTAAGGACTTGAAAAAGGTCAAGCTCGTTACATCCGGCGCAGGCGCAGCAGCGCTTGCTTGTCTGGGCTTGCTCGTCAAAATGGGTGTGCCCAAGAGCAATATTTTTGTGACCGATTTGGCGGGTGTGGTCTATGAAGGCCGCATGGAGTTGATGGACGAAGACAAGATTCAGTTTGTCCAAAAAACGTCTGCACGCACCTTGGACGATGTGATCGAAGGCGCTGATATTTTTCTGGGCTTGTCAGCAGGCGGCGTACTCAAACCCGCCATGGTGAAGAAGATGGCCAAGCAACCGTTGATCTTGGCACTGGCCAACCCCACGCCAGAAATCTTGCCTGAAGAAGTCTTGTCCGTGCGCACCGATGCCATCATTGCCACGGGACGCAGCGATTACCACAATCAAGTCAACAACGTGTTGTGCTTCCCTTACATTTTTCGCGGCGCATTGGATGCAGGCGCTTCCACCATCACAGATGAAATGGAAATCGCGTCGGTCTACGCCATCGCTGAATTGGCGCAAGCCGAACAAAGCGAAGTGGTAGCTGCTGCTTATGTGGGCGAGAAGTTGGTGTTTGGCCCTGAGTATTTAATTCCAAAACCGTTTGACCCGCGCTTGATGATGAAGATTGCGCCTGCAGTGGCCAAAGCCGCCGCCGACAGCGGCGTGGCACGACGACCCATTCAAGACATGGAGGCTTACATCGAGAAGCTGCAAAGCTTTGTCTATGCGTCTGGCTCCATCATGAAGCCGATTTATGCGGCCGCCAAACTCGGCGCCAAAAAACGCGTGTGCTTTGCCGAGGGCGAAGAAGAGCGTGTTTTGCGTGCGGTGCAAATCGTCGTTGACGAAGGTTTGGCCAAGCCTACTTTGATTGGTCGCCCCGCCGTCATTGCGCAGCGCATCGAAAAGTTTGGCTTGCGCTTGGAAGAAGGTAAAGATTACCAACTTGTCAACGTCGAGCAAGACCATAGATACCGCGATTTTTGGCAAACCTATTGGCAGATGATGGCGCGCCAAGGCGTCACCCAACAGTTGGCCAAGATCGATATGCGTCGTCGTCTCTCGTTGATTGGCGCCATGATGTTGCACAAAGGTGAAGTCGATGGATTGATTTGTGGAACCTGGAGCACACCCGATGTGCATTTGAATTACGTGGACCAAGTGATTGGCAACCGTAAGGGTGTGAGCACCTATGCGTGTATGAATGGTTTGTTGTTGCCGGATCGCCAAGTGTTCTTGGTCGACACGCATATCAACTACGACCCCACGGCGGAGCAGTTGTGCGAGATCACCATCATGGCGGCGGAAGAGATGCGTCGTTTTGGCTTGCAACCCAAAGCGGCTTTGTTGTCGCACTCTAATTTTGGAACGAGCCAACAAGCTTCTGCAATCAAAATGCGCGAGACTTTGGCGTTGCTGAAGAAGAAGGCGCCTTGGTTAGAGGTGGACGGCGAGATGCATGGCGATGTGGCTTTGGATGGCGCAGACCGGGCGCGGCAAATTCCTGATACGACCTTGACGGGTGACGCCAATTTGTTGGTGTTGCCTAATTTAGATGCTGCCAATATCGCTTACAACTTGCTCAAGACGGCGGCTGGCGGCAATATTGCGATTGGGCCGGTGTTGTTGGGTGCTGCTAAGCCGGTGCATATTTTGACGGCTAGTGCTACGGTTCGGCGCATTGTGAATATGACTGCTTTGACTGTGGCTGATGCTAGTGCTTTGCGTTAGTTAGCTTTATTCGGGCGCTGTTTTTAATTGCGTCTGTTTCTATTGCGAGCTTTTGGCGGTGAAGGGGGGCGAGCCCACAAAGGGTAGATGCTGCGA